>NZ_JBIWJT010000003.1:271843-285576 GCF_044765325.1 Embleya sp. NPDC127516
CGACGTGCGGAGCGCGGAGAGCGGCGGAGCCGCGGGTTTGGGCTTTGTGGCCCGGAGCGAAGCGGAGGGACGCGAAGCCCCGAGCGAGGGGCCGCTTTTTTGCGGAGGAGCGAAGCGGGGGAGCAGAAAAGCGGCCCCTCGCGAGCCGGCGACGAAGTCGCCCAAAAGGGGGAGACCGAGTTGTCTGACAGATCTGCTCATACCGCATTGTTGCGTCGGGCCGCTCGGGTGTTGCCGCAGCGGTTGCCGGAGTTGACGGATCGGCTCGTGGCGGAGCTGCAGGTGCTCGAACCCGCCTATCTGGACCGCGGGGTGCCGCCGGACGAGCTTTGGCAGAGTGCGCACGAGGCGTTGCGGGTCGGGGTGGGCGCGCTCGCCGTGTGGCCGCGCGAGTTGGAGGGCAGCCAATGGGCGTCCGGGCGGCTCGCGCGTCGGCGGGCCGAGCAGGGGGTGCCGCTGGACGCGCTGTTGCACGCCTATCGGCTCGGTGGCGTGCTGTTGTGGCAGAGCCTGGTCGAGGTCGCCGCGGAGCAGGAGCCGGACGAGGTGCGGCTGTTGGTGCATGTGGCCACGGATGTGTGGAACTTCGTCGATCGGCACGCGAGCGCGATCGCCGACGCGTATCGGCGGGTCGAGACCGAACTGACGAATCGTCATGACGAGCGTGTGCACGCCCTGTTGGACACCCTCCTGGACGGCCGGGCGCCGGCGGCCGATCTCGCCGCCGCTGCCGCCGTGCTCGATCTGCCGGAGCGCGGCCGGTACGCCGTGGTCGCGCTGCGCCATCCGCTGCCCGGAACCGGGGTGCACGACACGCCTCGGCGGGTGGCGCCGAGCGGGATTCGCGTGGTCTGGCGGGCCCGCGCGGAGGGGGAGTTCGCGGTCGTCCTGCTCGGCACGGCGGGGTTGGACGAGATTGCGGAAACGTTCGGCCCGGCGGCCGGGTCCCGCGCCGGCATCAGCCCGATCGTCGACGGGCTCGCCGCGTTGGGCCGGGCTCGACGGCTCGCCGAGATCGCGTTGCGTACCTGTACCGCCGACGGTGAGTGCGCCCGGTTGGACGAGCGGTTGCCCGCCGCGCTGGTCGCCTCGCAGCCCGACCTGGCGCACGACCTCGCGGCACGCGTGCTCGGGCCGATTCTCGCGCTGGACGCGGTCGACCGCGATCTGCTGCTCGGCACACTCGGCGCCTGGCTCGACTCCGGCGGCTCCGCGGTCCGCGCGGGCCGCAGGCTGTTCTGCCATCGCAACACCGTGCTCAATCGGCTGCGCCGGCTGGAACAGCTCACGGGCCGTGAACTCGGCCTGCCGCGCGACCTGGTGGAACTGGCCCTGGCCCTGGACGCGCACCGCCTGAGCACCTGAGCCCCCGGCCCGACCCAGGCCCCCGCGAAGGTGGGCCGAGCGGCGCACCCACCCGTGGCACCGACCCCGTACCCACGCACCGGGCCCCGTTCTGTGCCGCTGCACAAGAGCGTTGCCGTCGGGTTGGTCGGTTGCCCCGTTGTGCGGCCGGGATCTGGACTCCCATCGTGGCCCGTGCTGTGATCGCGGTCACTCCAACAGCGGGGGAGGGGTGCGATGGAATCGGGAGCGCTCCTCGTCGAGGGGCTCGAGGTCGTCTACGGGCGGTCGGTGCGGGCCCTGCGCGGCGTATCGCTCGATGTGCCGGTGAGCGGCGTGGTGGCGGTACTCGGGGCGAACGGGGCCGGCAAGAGCACATTGCTCCGGGCCGTCTCCGGGACGTTGGCCCTGCATCGGGGCGCGGTCGCCGCGGGCACCATCCGCTACGCCGGCGAACGGCTCGCGGGTCGTGATCCGGCCCTGATCGTGCGCGCCGGCGTGGTGCAGGTACCGGAGGGGCGAAGGGTGTTCGCCAACCTCTCGGTGGACGAGAACCTCCAGGCCGGGGCGCTGAGCACCCGCGGCTCGGCACTGATCCGGAGCAACCGCGAGCGGGTCTTCGACCTGTTCCCGGTGCTCGCCGAGCGGCGCGAGCAGCGGGCCGGACTGTTGTCCGGTGGCGAGCAGCAGATGTTGGCGATCGGGCGGGCGTTGATGGCCTCGCCGCGCTTGTTGCTGCTGGACGAGCCCTCGCTGGGTCTCGCGCCGCGGATGGTGGGTCGGATCGCGGGCGTGATTCGGGAGATCGCCGCGCAGGGCGTGGCGGTACTGCTCGTCGAGCAGAACGTCACGGTGGCCCTGGATCTCGCCGAGAAGGCCTATGTGCTCGACGTCGGCGAGGTCCGGCTGGCCGGCTCGTCCGCCGACCTCGCGCGTACCGACGAGGTGCGCCGGCTGTACCTCGGCGAGGAGGAGACGGCCGCCCCGGACGCCGCTTCCGCGCCCGCCCGTCCGACCCCGCGCAAGCCGCTTCGGAGGTGGGTGGGATGACCGCCGCCACGACCGTGACCGCCGACGGGCGCGAATTCGACGTGCCCGAGTTGACCGTACGCGCGGTCACCGTGCGCTTCGCCGGCCTGGTCGCGCTGGACGCGGTCGGCTTCACCGTCACGCCGGGCACGATCCACGCGGTGATCGGCCCGAACGGTGCGGGCAAGTCGACCTGTTTCAACGTGCTTTCGGGGGTGTATCGGGCCGACCGCGGCACCGTGCACCTGGGCGGGCACGAGTTGACCAGGCTGCCGCCGCATCGGATCGCCGCGCTGGGCCTGGCCCGTACCTTCCAGAACATCGTGCTCACCCAGGGCACGGTCGCGGACAACCTGCTGCTCGGCCGGCACGTGTTGACCGACTCCGGGTTCGCGGCCACCGCGCTGCGGCTGCCCAGGGCCGTCCGCGAGCAGCGGCGGCATCGCGAACGGGCTCGCGAGATAGCCGAGTTCATGCACCTCGGCGCGGTCTTCGACGCGCCGGTGGGGCTGTTGCCGTACGGCATGCGCAAACGGGTCGAGATGGCCCGCGCGTTGTGCATGGAGCCCAAGGTGCTGCTGCTGGACGAGCCGGTCGCGGGGATGAACGCCGAGGAGCGGGCCGAGACCGCCGACGCGATCGCCTCGATCCGTGAGTCGCTCGGCATCTCGATCGTGCTGGTGGAGCACGACATGGGCCTGGTGATGCGGATCGCCGACGAGGTGACCGTGCTGGACTTCGGCCGCCGGATCGCGAGCGGCGCGCCGGCCGACGTCCAGCGCGACCCGGCGGTGATCCGCGCCTACCTGGGGACCGGCGAGGAGGCCGACGACGAGGTCGTCGGCGGTGTCGCCGCGGATCCCACCGACCGGGAGGTCCCGACATGACCAAGCTCGCCGAGATCATCCTCAACGGCTTCGCCCTCGGGTCCGTGTACGCCCTGATCGCACTCGGTTTCGTGGTCGTCTTCAAGGCGTCCGGGGTGATCAACTTCGCCCACGCGTCGCTGCTGCTGCTCGGCGGGTTCACCGTCGCGAAGCTGCACGAGGACCTCGGGTTCGCCCTCGCGCTGCTGGTCGCGGTGCTGGTGACGGCCGCGGTGGCCGGACTGGTCGAGGTGCTGTTCATCCGCGGCCTGGGGCGTACCGAGGTGCACACCCTGACCATCCTCACCATCGGCGTGGACATCCTGCTGACCACCGAACTCACCCGCCGGATCGGTTCCGACGTGCTGGGCACGGGTGATCCGTGGAAGGCCGGCGTGCGCGACTGGGGCGGCGTGCATGTCGCCGACGCCCGACTGGCGTGCATCGTGGTGGCGGTGGTGCTGATCGGCGCGTTCTTCGCCGCGTTCCGGTTCACCGCGTGGGGCCTGTCGATGCGCGCGGCCGCCGAGGACCGCGAGGCCGCCGCGCTGATGGGCATCCGGCTGGGCCGGGTGCAACTCATCGCGTGGTGCGTCGCGGGCGCCCTGGCCGCGGTCGCGGCGGTGTTCCTGGCCGCGTTCCCCTCGGCCGGCCTGGATCGCTCCACCGGCCAGATCGCGCTCGCCGCGTTCCCGGCGGCGATCCTGGGCGGGATGGACTCGGCGGCCGGCGCTTTGGTGGGCAGCCTCGTGGTGGGCCTGACCGCCGCGCTGATGGCCGGCTACCAGAGCGACATGACCTGGCTCGGCGCCAATCTCGGCGACGTCGCCCCGTACGTCGTGATGCTGCTCGTGTTGATCTGGCGGCCGACCGGCCTGCTCGGCTCGAAGGAGCGTGCCCGTGTCTGACCGCCTGTCCCCGACGGTGCCCAGGCCCGCGGAGTCGGTGCCGACCCGGCACACCTCGACAGCCGCCTCGGGACTGCGCCGGCTGGCCCGCCCCGGTGTCCTGGCTGCGGTGGTGCTGGTCCTGCTGGTGCTGCCGTTCTACGTGACCGCGTTCTGGTTGCAGACCGGCCTGTTCGCGATGGCCGCCGCGATCGGCGCGATCGGCCTGAACCTGCTGTCCGGCACCACCGGCCAACTCTCGCTCGGGCACGCGTTCTTCCTTGCCTGCGGCGCGTACGGCTACGTGTGGTTCGCGGGCGACTCGGGCAAGGTCGGCATCCAACAGCTCAGCGGGGTGGGGCTGCCGCCGCTGGTCGCACTCGTGCTCGCGGTCCTGCTGACGGGCATCGTGGGCGGCCTGTTCAGCCCGATCTCCGGCCGACTGCGCGGGATGTACCTCGGCGTGGCCACGCTGGCCCTGGTGTTCATCGGACACCACGTCATGCTCAACGCGAAGTCGGTGACCGGCGGGTTCAACGGACGCTCGGTCACCCCGATGGAGTTCGGCGGCTTCACGCTCACCGACGGCGACCCGGACGGCCTGGAGGTGCTCGGCATCCCGTTCGGACAGCTCGAGCGGCTCTGGTACTTCGCGTTGGTGCTGGTCCTGGTCGCCGCGTGGACCGCGCACAATCTGCTGCGCGGACGTCCGGGCCGGGCGCTGGGCGCGGTGCGCGACAGCGAGATCGCCGCCTCCGTCATGGGAGTTCCGGTGGCCCGCTACCGCTCGGCGGCGTTCGTGGTGTCGTCGATGTACGCGGGTCTGGCCGGCGCGCTGATCGCGATGATCTTCAACCGCGTGGTGCCGGACTACTTCGGGCTCGCGCTGTCCATCGACTATCTCGCGATGATCGTGATCGGCGGTCTCGGCTCGGTCAGCGGCGCCGTGGTGGGCGCGGTGTTCGTGACCATGCTGCCGCAGGTGCTGAGCAAGTACGCCGACACGCTGCCGCTGGTGGTGGCGCCGGGCAGCCCGGACTCCGGGGTGGGACCCGGGGAGGCCGCGCGCTACCTGTACGGCGCGGCGATCGTGCTCGTCCTGCTGTTCGCGCCCGGCGGCCTGGTGGGCCTGCTGCGCGGCCGGCCCGGCGGCGGTCCCGCGGGCCGCCGCACCGCACGACTCGGACGTACCAAGGGCTCCATCCGTACCGGCTCGAAGGGGTAACACAGTGAGGCTCCGGAATGGCGTGCGCGTGGGGGCGGCGCTCGCGGCGCTCGTGCTGGCCGCGACGGCGTGCAGCACCAAGGGTGACGACGACAAGAAGGACAAGCAGTCCGGTGGTGTCAAGACCGGACCCGGGATCACCGACACCACCATCACGCTCGGCGCGCTGACCGACCTGTCCGGTCCGTACGCGCCGCTGGGCAAGAGCATCGTCAACGCGCAGCAGTTGTACGTGGACGAGATCAACGCGCAGGGCGGGATCTGCGGTCGCAAACTGGCCGTGACGGTGCGCGACCACAGCTACGACGTACAGAAGGCGGTGGCCGCCTACACCGAGATCAAGGGCGGCGTCGCGGGCTTCCCGCAGGTGATCGGCTCGGCCGTGGTCACCGCGTTGCAGGACAGTCTGAAACAGGATCAGATCCTCACCTTCCCGCAGGCGTGGGCCGCGACGCTGCTGAATCGGCGCGAGATCCAGATCGTCGGGACAACGTACGACGTCGACATGATCAACGCGATGGACTTCCTGGGCCAGGCCGCCCAGCTCAAGTCCGGGGACAAGGTCGGGCACGTCTACTTCGAGGGCGAGTACGGCGAGAACGCGTTGGCGGGCGCGAAGTTCGCGGCCGGCAAGACCGGGGTGCAGATCGTCGAGCAGAAGATCAAGGCGACCGACACCGATCTCACCGCGCAGATCGCCGCGTTGCGCGGCGCCGGGGTGAAGGCGATCCTGATCAGCGCCGGGCCGACCCAGACCGCGACCCTGGTCGGCTTCGGCGCGGTGGCCGGTTTGCGGGTGCCGGTGCTCACCAGCGCGCCGGGCTTCCACCCCCAGGTGATGGCCAGCGCCGCGGCGGGCGCGCTGGAGCAACTCCTGTACGTGGTCAGCGCGGCGCCGGCGATCGGGGCCGACACACCGGCGGTGAAGAAGCTGGCCGCGGACTACAAGGCCAAGTACCCGGACGGGACGCTCGATCAGGGCGTGATCTCCGGATACAACGCGATGAAGATCTTCGGTGAGGACCTCAAGGCGGCGTGTGCCGACAAGGACCTCTCGCACGCCGGGATCATCGCCGCGCACCGCAAGCAGAAGCAGATGGACACCGGGCTCGGGGTGGCGCAGGACTTCTCCGACCCGGCCAAGCCGGCGAGCTACAAGTCGTACATCCTCAAGCCGAGCAAGGCCGCGCCGGGCAACCTGGTGGTGGCCAAGGAAGCGTTCGAGGTGCCGGCCGTGCACGAGTACAAGCTGCCCGCGGCGGGATAGCGGCGCGGTTCGGCGGTGGTGGGGCTCGGGGGCACGCGCCTCGAGCCCCTCCTGCTAGGCCGGGCGGTACGCGCTGCCGGGTCGGAAGGTGAGGGTGATCCGGGCGCCCGGTCGAGCGGTGGCGTCGGCGGTCAGCGCGGCGCCGGTGAGGGTGTGCAGGCGGGCGATGCCGGTGCCGGCGTGGGCGGCGACGCTCGGGCGGGCCCGGGCCGCCGCGAGGGGGCCGTCGGGGCCGGTCATCCGGCTGGGCGGGCCGCCGGCGTGGCGCAGTTCGACCACGCCGGGGCCCAGGATCAGGTATTGCAGGTCGTGCCCGAGCACCCGACAGGCGACCACCGAGGCGGCCGGGGTGGCGTCGTGCGCGAGGTCGCAGCGGGCCCCGTGCAGTGCGGCGGTCTCGGCGATGGTGTCGGCCAGACAGTCCGCGATGCCCCGGTCCGGGCGGTCGGTCAACCGGGCCAGCAGATGTACGCCCAGCCGGCGCAGGAACCAGTCCATGCCGTGCCCGCACCCGCCCACCGGCTCGGTCAGCGCGGCGGCCACGACCACGGCGGCCTCGGGCGAGGTGAGCGCGAACGCGCGCGCCCCGGAATCGTTTCGCGGGTCGTCGACGACCACCTCGGCATGCACGATGATCAGTCTTGGGGACGAAGGCCCGGTCCGGACAGGGGTGCGGCGTCGATTGGCTCGAACGTGTGGCCCGCGGCCCGGTTCGACCGGCTTCTCGGGCGCGTGTTCGTCACCGGCGGCGCGGCCGTACGCTGGCGCCCATGACCGACGTGGAGAGCCGACGCAGGATCAACGAGGCGATCAGCTCGATCCGCAGACTGATGAGCAGCCGCCGACTGGACGCGTTGCACGTGGAGCGCTCCGGCGTGCCGTTGAGCCTGGTCGCGATCGGTGTGCTGCATCGCATCATCGACTTCGGGCCGATCCGGCCGACCGAGTTGGCCGAGCGCGCCGACATCCAACCGGCCGCGCTGAGCCGGCAGATCCGGATCCTGGAGGAGGGCGCCTACACGGTCCGGGTCACCGACCCCGACGACGGTCGGGTCGCGCTGCTGGAGGCCACCGAGCGCGGGCGGGAGGCGTACCGGATGTTCGTCGCCGCCAACGACACGATGCTGGCCCGGCAGCTGGCCGGCTGGACGGCCGAGGAACTCAACGATCTGGCCGATCGCATGCAGCGGTTGGTCGCGGACCTGCGCGGGCCGCTCGACGAGGAGTGAGGACACCGCGCCCACCTCGCCCGAGAAGATGATTGACCCTGTTAATTAACCGGGTTAACGTCCGACCATGGCATGGGACTTCAGCACCGACCCCGACGTCGCGGCCGAGCTCGACTGGATCCGCCGGCTGGTGGTCGAGGAGATCGAACCGCTCGACCTGGTCCGGGCCCGGATGAGCGCGGAGAACTGGCGGGCGGTCACCGACCCGCTCAAGCAGGCGGTCAAGGACCGCGGCCTGTGGGCCGCGCACCTGGACCCGGCGCTCGGCGGCGGCGGTTTCGGCCAGGTCCGGCTGGCCCTGATGCACGAGATCCTCGGTCGTACGCCGTCCGCCCCGGCGATCTTCGGCAACCAGGCGCCGGACTCGGGCAACGGTGAACTGCTCGCGGTGGGCGCGACCGACGCGCAGAAGGAGCGCTGGTTGTGGCCGCTCCTGGCGGGCCGGCTGACCAGTTCGTTCTCGCTGACCGAGCCGCACACGGCCGGGTCCGATCCGACCGGGATCCGCACCCGGGCGGTGCGGGACGGGGACGAGTGGGTGCTGGACGGGCACAAGTGGTTCGCCTCCAACGCGCGCCGCGCGGACTTCGTGCTGGTCTTCGCGGTCACCGACCCCGAGGCCGAACCGCACCGCCGGGCGTCGATGTTCGTGGTCGAACGGGACACGCCCGGGATGCGGATCGTGCGCGACGTGCACACCATGCACCACCCCTACGACGGGGCCGAGACCGCACACCTGGGCGGTCACGCGGAGATTCGGTTCGAGGGCTGCCGGGTGCCGCACGCGCACCTGATCGGTGCTCCCGGCGACGCGTTCACGCTGGCGCAGAAGCGGCTCAACGCCGGCCGCATCCACCACACGATGCGCTGGATCGGTCAGTGCCGCCGAGCCTTCGACATGCTCTGCGAGCGGGCCCTGTCGCGCCGTTCGCACGGTCGACTGCTGGCCGAGCATCAACTCGTGCAGCAGATGGTGACCGAGTCCACGATCGGGATCGAGGCATTGCGGCTGATGACCCTCAAGGCCGCGTGGACGTGGGACCACCAGGGCCCCAAGGCGGCCCGGCAGGCGGTCTCCGAGGTCAAGTACTGGGGCGCGAAGGTGCTGCACGACGTGCTGGACCGGGCGATCCAGGTGCACGGCGCGCTGGGCTACTCGACCGACCTGCCGTTGGAGGAGATGTACCGCGTCGCGCGCAACTTCCGGTTGTCCGACGGCGCGGACGAGGTGCACGTCGCGCAGGTCGCCAAGCTCGCACTGCGCGGCCACACCGCGGTGGAGGGCTGGCCGAGCGAGCACATCCCGACCCGCCGCGCCGCCGCGGAGGAGCGCTACGCGACCTGGCTGGACCTGCCGTGACGGCGGTGGGCGCCGGGGTGCCCGGGACGCCGGACGTGCGGGCGCTGACCGCGTGGTCGGTGGCGTGCGGTGTGCTCGCCCCCGGGGTCGAGGTGCGGATCGAGCCGCTGGCGGGCGGGTCGTCCAATCCGACCTACCGGGTCCGGGGCGGCGACGCGGACCTGGTGCTGCGTACGCCGCCCGTGCGGGGCGGGTTGCCCACCGCGCACGACATGGACCGCGAGTACCGGTTCCAGAGCGCGCTGGCGGGCAGCGCGGTGCCGGTCGCGCCGATGGTGGCGTCGTGTGCGGACCCGTCGGTGATCGGGGTGCCGTTCTACCTGATGGGCCGGCTGGACGGGGTCGTGCACGCGCGGGCGGAGACCGTGCGCGATCTGCCCCCGGACATCGCCGCGGCGGCGGGCCGCGCGCTGGCGCGCACCCTGGCCGCGCTGCACGCGGTGGATCCGCTCGCGGTGGGACTGGCCCCGTACGCGCGGCCCGAGCCGTATCCGGTACGCCAGTTGCGGCGCTGGCGGCGGCAGTGGGCGGCCTCCGGCGCGGATCCGGTGCCGGTGGTCGACCGGGTACTGAGCGTGCTGTCCGAGCGGTTGCCCGATGCGGGCGGGGAGCGGATCGTGCACGGCGACTACAACCTGGCGAACGTGATGTACGAACGGGACCGCCCGGATCGGGTGCTGGCGGTGCTCGACTGGGAAATGGCCGCGCTCGGGCCGCCGGCGGCGGATCTCGGTCAACTGCGCGCGTACTGGGGTCCGGCCGGCCGGTTGTTGTTCGCCGAACGCGGGGGGCATCTGCCGGACGCCAATCCCGGGTTGCCCTCGGCCGGCGAACTGGTCGCCGAGTACGCCGAGACCGCCCGACGATTCGCCGGAATCGAGCTGAACAGCCGTCATATCCCGTTCTGGGAAGCCTTCGCGGTGATCAAGCTGGCGATCGTCTGCGCGGGTGCGCTGCGTCGCGGGACGAATCCGTCCGGTGTGCGTCGGGCGCGGATCGTGTCCCTGGTAACCGGTTTGGCAGACATTGCCCAGGACACGCTGAAGGAGTGAGGTTCCGCCTGGAACGAACCCCGAAAATCGGGACAAATACCTCAATGGTTGTGCGGGGAAAGGTAAAATTATCAAGAACTTCACCCCGGATACGCATGAGTAGCCGGTTGAGGGGCCAAGATTGCAGGTGTTCGCCAGGGAGCGTGGCGAACACCTTGAGACGAGGCGGGCCCGGCCGGGGCGGGCCCGCGTCGTCCCTTCCCGGCAGTGCCGGGGCGTGTACACACCGCCTCGAGCCGACCACCCCACCACCGATCGACGGCCCGGCCGACACCCGCGCCGGGACGGCCGGTTCCGCCGGTCAGTACGCGGTGGCCCGCACCCGATCGAGGTCGTCCAGAATCCGGCCGAGGTCCGCGGGCGTGGACACGTAGGCCAACACGGCCCGTTGGAACGCGCTGCGCATCGTGGTCGGCATCAGGTCGGACGCGTCGAAGCGGATCGAGGGCGCGCCGGCCAGCGTGGTGCCCAGTCGTCTGGTCACGTCGTCGCGGTAGGCGTTCGGCGACACCTTGGCGTCCGGGGACAGCGCGGTGCCGGACTGGACCCAGAGCTCCTGTGCTTGCGTGCCGGTGAGGTAGTTCAGCAATTCCCGCGCGGCCGGGGTCGCGTGGAACATCGCCGCGACGTCGCCCGCCACCTCGCGCGGGGAGGGCGTGTCGAAGCCGGGGAAGGCGAACACCTCGTAGTCTCGCGGGGCCCCCGGCGGCGTCCGCGCCGCGTAGCCGCCGGACACGAACGAGGCCTGGTGGTCGAACACACAACCACCGCGCGCGTCGAGCAGTTCGGCCGACTTGTCGAAGCCGGTCAACAGGGCGTTGATCGGCCCGCCCAGAACGCTGCCCGGAGTGTTCAGCAACTCGCCCCAACTCTGCCAGGCGGCCCGGATCTCCGGTGCCTGCCAGGAGAGTTGGCCGCGCGCCCAGGCGTCGTAGATGTCCGGGCCCGAGCGGGCCAACACGAGATCCTCGATCCAGTCGGTGCCGGCCCAACCCGAGGTGGTGCTGGAGGCCAGCCCCATGCACCACGGGGTCATCCCGGCGGCGCGCAACTTCGCCGTGGTGGCCTGGAGTTGTGCCCACGAGGTGGGCACCGGCTCGCCCGCACGGGAGAGTTTGCCGGGATTGAACCAGATCGTGCTCTTGAGTGCGGCCTTGAGTACGACCGCCAACTGCCGACCGTTGACCCGGCCCGGGGCCAACCACTCGGGCGCGTAGCCCGGCCGGATCCCGTCCAGCGGCGTCAGCTTGTTCATCTTGTCGTATTGCAGGAGATCGCCCGGCGAACTGAGCACCGCGATCTCCGGCGGATCGCCCTCGTCGACCCGACCGGCCAGCACCGCCGCGACATCGCGGGTGCCCTTGTAGCGCACGTCGATGCCGGTTTTCCGCTCGAAAGGCGCCACCACGTCCTCGAACGCCTGTTGTTCCGTGCCCTCCCAGGTGCCCAGCACGTGCACCACTCGGGGCTGATCGTCGGCCGCGCACGCCACCGGTGCCAGCACGGCGCCGAGCAGCAGCAGGGCGCCGAACACCGACCTGGACCCGCCGGTTCGGGTCACCGCAGCCTCCCGTACTCGAAACGACGGACCGACAGGCCCGCGAGGGTCAGGACGAGCACGGCCGCGCACACCACCGGGCCGCCCAGGGCGAGCCCGCCGTCGTCGGCGGCCTCCGCCAACGCCTCATCGGCCGCCGCACGGCCGATGATCAGCGCGTCGGTCAACGCCGTGTCGGCGTCGTCGGCCGCGCCGGACACCCGGTCCGACGCCCGGCCCGTCAGCAATGTGGTCCCGGGCCCGCCGTCCCGGGTGCCACCGGGCGGTGCCTGTGCCCGGGCCCGCTCCGCGGCATCGCGCAGCGCGGTGAGCGCGGTCAGCGCCCGAGCGCCCGCCCCGCGCAGCGTCGGCGAGCGGTCCTCGGCCAGGGCGGTGGCGATCAGACCGCCGAACCTGGGATCCGCGCCGGCCTTGAGGCCGTCGATCTCGGCCGCCGACGGCAGCGGGTCGGCCAGATCCCGAAACGTCAGGCCCGCCTTCACGTCGGTCGCGCGCGGAACGCCGCCGGAGGCGATCTCCAGCGCCGCGGTGCCGACCACCTCGTGCACGGCGGTACGGGCCTGCCACAGCGCGGACTGCTCGGTGACCCCGCGTCCGGCACCCTCGGCGAGCCGGTCGTGCGTGGTCTGCGCGTGCAGCACGGTCCAGGCGATCAGGGCGGCCAACGCCGCCGCGCCGAGCAGCAGCAGCGGGCTGGTCCGGCGCCGGAAGCGGCGCCGCACATAGGCGTGTGCGACCAGGACCAGCAGCAGCGCCACGAACGCGGTCGCGCCGAACGGGACCGCCACGTACGCGCCCACCCACCAGGTCGAGCGGGCCGCGCGGATGTCCGCCAGGTCCGCCTGGCGCTGCTCGTACAGACTGGTCACGATCGAGCGCCGCAGGTCGGACGCGTAGAACACGTTGGCCAGGGACAGCGGCCCGTCGCCGCCGGTCTGGGCCAGGCCGACCATGATCGTGTACTCGACCATGAGCGCGTTGACGCCGGTCAGCCGCGACCGCGCGGTCGTATCGCTCCGGTGCAAATCCGTGGCCAGGGTGAGGAATTGGTTCGCCCGCTTGACCGCGTCCTGGTAGTCCTGTCCCGGCCCGGTCAACGAGAACGCGCCCGACACCAGGCTTGTCGCGGTCGCCCGGTCGGCCTCGGTCAGCGCGGACGCGGCCTGGTCCAGGGCCAGTGCGCCCGGGATGCGCCGGTCCTTGAGGTCCGCGGTGGTCGCCTCGGAGCGGTTCGCGATCAGCACGGACAGCGTGAACACGGGGACCAAGGCGAGGACCACGAGCAGCGCCAGCGCCACGAGGCGACCCGGCGTGGTCGAGGGCAGACGTGGTTTCGGGCGGTGCTTTCGGTGCGGCGCGGTGCTGGACATGGAACGGGCGCCCCCTCGTTCCGCTCGGCGATCCGGACAGGCTAGACGTGTGATCGGCCGGTTACCACACGGTGTTCTCCCTTGTGGGGATAGGCATCGTCGTGCTACGTACGGTCCGGTTTCGATCGATATGCCGCACTCGTGTCCTGGGTTACCTTGAGTCGCTCCACCCGTTGCCTCCGGTGCGGAGGTTGGGGTTTCACAGGCAGCGAGGGAGCCTGCTCCGACCCCGCGTCCCCCGACGTGGCCGCCCGCGGTCGCTTGCGGCGGCTGCGGAGACGGATTGGGCTTCCGCGCGTGGCCGGTTGGCTCCGGTGACGCGTCGGGCTTTCCCCGGGTCGCCGAAGCCGGCTGCGGCTTGGCGCGTCAGCGCCCACGACGGGGGCGAGACCTCGTGATCGACGCGCGAAGCGCGGAGAGCGGCGGAGCCGCAAGCATTGACTTCGTGCCCCGGAGCGAAGCGCAGGGACACGAAGTCACGAGCGAGGCGCCACTTTTTCGCGGAGGAGCGAAGCGGGGGAGCGAAAAAGCGGCGCCTCGCGAGCC
>NZ_JBIWJT010000003.1:285675-347959 GCF_044765325.1 Embleya sp. NPDC127516
CGGCGACGAAGTCGCCCAATAAAGCGGTGCCTCGCGAGCCGGCGACGAAGTCGCCCAATAAAGCGGTGCCTCGCGAGCCGGCGACGAAGTCGCCCAATAAAGCGGTGCCTCGCGAGCCGGCGACGAAGTCGCCCTACAGAAAAGTATCCCGACCTCCGTTGACGATCAGCGTCTGCCCCGTGATGTAGCGCGAGCCCGGGCCGCACAGGAAGACCGCGGGGGCGCCGATGTCGGTTTCCGGATCGCCGACTCGGCGCATCGGGACCTTGTCCGCTATCCGTGACTCCATGGTCGGGTCCGCCTCGAACGCGGACGCGAGCGCGGGCGTCACGGCCAGCGGCGCGAGGCCGTTGACCCGGACGCCGCTCGGACCCCATTCGCGGGCCAGCGCCTTGACGAAGCCGCGTTGTGCGCCCTTGACGCCCGCGTAGAAGGACAGATTGGCGCTGCCGCGCATGCCGGCGGGCGAGGTGAGCAACAACAACGCGCCCCGCGTCTCGCACAGCCGCGGGTAGGCCGCGTGGGCCACCGTGAACGAACCGGTGAGCGAGACGTCGGCGTGCTCGCGCCACAGTTCCGGACGCGCCCGCTCGAAGTCCACCGGCTCGCTGGAGCGGCGCGAGGTCGCGTTGTGCACCACCGCGTGCAGCCCGCCGAACCGGGCCGCGCTCGCCTCGACCGCGGCACGTACCGATTCCGCCGACGTCACGTCGCACTCGGTCGCCCACCCGCTGCCGCCGCGCGCGGTGATCTCCTCGACCACCTCGGCGGCGGAAGCCAGTCTGCGCGCGGTCACCACGACGGTGGAACCGGCCGCAGCCAGGGCCAGCGCGATCCCCTTGCCCAGGCCGGCCGCCGCACCCGTCACCAACGCCACGTGTTCGGTCACGGCGTCATCAGCGCTCCTCCGTCGACGATCAGGGTGGTCCCGGTCAGCCGCGCCGCCGCCGGGGTGAGCAGCAACGACACCGCGTCCGCGACGTCCCGCGCGGTGCTCGGGCCGGGCAGTACCGCCTCGCCCCGGTCCACGTCGGTGCCGCGCAAGTGCTCCGCGCCGTAGGCGAACACGTCCGGGGTGACGATGTTGACGGTGATCCCGTCGACCGCCCAGCGCCGGGCCGCCGACTTGGCCAGCGCGCGCAGCGTCTCGGCGGCGGTGGCCGCCGGCACCAGATCGGCGGCGCCCTCCAGGGCGATGGCGGGCACGACCAGGACGAACCGGCCCCGGCGCGGGGCAAGCAGTTCGCGGGCCACCTGAAGCACCGTCAGGCCGTGCCGGACCGGGTCCTCCGCGAGCCGGTGCCACTCGGCCTCGGTGAGCGTGGCCAGCGGCCGGGGCGACAAGGCGTCGGCCGACAGCAGCGTGTACACGAGCACGTCCACCGCGTCGTGTCCGGCCGCGCGCAGGCCCGCCGCGACGACGGTCCGGAACTCGTCCGGGTCCTTTAGCGCGGCGCGTACGGTCGCCGGCTCCACCCCGCCGCGCGCCGCCGCGATGCGGGCGGCGGCCGGGCCGGGATCGCCCGGATCGCACAGGATCGGCTCGCAACCGTCCGCGGCGAGCCGGTGCGCGACCGCCTCGCCGAGATCGGCCGCACCCACGACGAGGGCAACACGTTCCGCCACGAGACCTCCGAAGGTGGTGATCGACAGCGCGATGGAACCACGGAGTCGTCGAATTGACCATGCGTCAGATCCGACTCGCGGGTCGGCCACCGGGGTCGTTCACCCGCCCGGCGCGCCCTCACCCGATCCCCGGGCGCGGCGCCGGTCGAGGACCGGTTCTTCGGTGCGATGGAGATCACCGGCGGGTGCTCGACGCGCCATGTGTCCACGGCAATCCCCGACTTCGACATCCGCCGGTGCGCCTGCGCGACTGCCCGCAGGCCGGGGCCGGTCGGCGACGGCGGGTGACCGGGGCCGGGCGGCGTGCACCCGCGCGCGCCGGGCGCGTGGGTGCACCTCGGCCGAGTGGTTGTCGGCCGGACCCCGTAGCGTCCAGGTGAGGACGCCACGGAGGGTGCACGAGTGTCGAAGACCGCCATCATCGCGCTGCTGGCCGAATTGAACGATGCCGACGGAATGATCTTCGCACGGATCCGGGACGAGATGCCGGCGGCGCTTCGCGACACCGAGGTGCTGCCGCCCTCGGTGGTGCTCGGCGCACTGCGGGCGGGCGACGACGCCGCGCTGTTCGCGATCGCCGGCAACCTGGGCCTTCCGCGCGGCGCGCTGCCCGAGTTGTACACCGGCCCCGCGCTGCCGACCCTGCGCGCGCTGCGCTCGCTCGCGCCCGGGAATCCGCGCGCCTACACCGAGGCCACCCGCGGGATCCGCGAATCGATGGCGCGGCACTTGGGCGGTTCGGCACCCGCGTGGGGCCGACTGCTCGCGTCGCTGCCCACCTTCGCGGGGCCGTTGAGCGCGGCGATCGAGGCGGCGGGCGCGGGCGAGGAGGCGCCCGGCCTGCGCGTACCGGTCGAACTGCGGGTGGAGTTCCGCCACCTGCTGCTGCTCGCGCCGCCGGCATGCCTGGCCGAGCTCCTGCCCGCGCTGCCTCCGTACATCGTGCGCGACCTGCTTCGGTTCGGGGCCCGGGTGCCGGACGCCGTGCTCGCCGACGTGATCGCCCGGGCCACCCCCGCGCAGTGCCTGGCGCTGGCCCGCGCCCGGCGGACCCGGCCCGAGGTGGCCGGCGCGCTGCTCGCCCTGGCGGACCCGGCGACGAACGCGGCCCTCTACCTCAACCCGCGTACCGGGCAGGCGATCCGGGCCCGGATCATGGCGTCCTCGACGCCGCTGCACCCGACTCTGGTGGAACGGGTGTGCAACGACTGGGCGAGCACGATCCGTCTGCCCGCGCTGTGGTCGGGCGATCCGCTACTGGTGCGCGCCGCGCTGCTCAACCGCGAAGCGATGGCGATCACCCTGCCCGAGTGCCTGACCATCTGGCAGGACAAGGGCATCGAGGGGCTGCGCGCGCACCTGCGGACCCTCCCGCCGCGCGGGGACGGCACCCGACCGCGGGTGTTCCGGAGGCCGCGCTATCGCTCGCTGTTGCTGATCGCCCTGCTGCGGCTGTACGAATGCGCCGGAGCCCGCGCCGCGCTGCACTTGCTGGACGAAATGGAGCCGGAACCCCGGTTGGCCGACCGTTGTCGGGACCTGCTGACCTCGCCCGCCGCGGACACCGAACTGCGCGCGTGGATCGCCAGGTCGATCGGCGACCCACCGCTGGTCCGGCGCCTGCGCCGGTATGTGCCCGCCTTCGAGTGGCCGATGCTGGAGACGAGTACCCCCGATTGGGCGCGGATCGGCCGAGCGCACCGCCGCAGCGCGTTCCCGCCTCGGGCGTTGGCGTTGTTGGCCGAACAGGACGGCTGTCCCGACGAGTTGCGCCGCGAGATCGAATTCGGCCCGCCCTCGGCACAGATGAGCCGGTGCGGGCCCTGGCCGGCCCCCGTCCAGTGGTGGGACCCGAGGTCACGGCGGCGCGGCGAGGCCGAGTTCCGGATCGCGAGCGACCTCGCCGCCGGCCGACTGCCGATCGCCGAGGTCCTGACCGGTCGACGGGCCACCCTGGCCGCGGAACTGCTCGGGCTGCGCGAGACGATCCTTCCCGACACCCGAACGGCCTGCGAACTTCGGGACGGATTCCGCGAACTGATCGACAGTCAGGTGGAACCGGCGGACCGTGCGGCCTTCGCGGCGGTCGCCCTGCGCCTGCTCCCGCACTTCGAGGGAAGTCTGGCCGAACTGGTCACCACCGCGGCCGGTGCCGCCCGCGGCTGACCCGTACATCCGTCCTCGTACCGCTCGCCCCCCGGCGGACCACTACCGTCGTCCCCCCGGGCAGGCCACCACCGTCGGTCCCCCGGCGGACCCCATCGCTCGTTCCCGTGTGTGCCACCACCCTTCGTCCCCGAGTGGGCCACGACTCCCGAGAGGGCATCCGACATGCACTATGCCTCCGCCTTCGCGCTGCTCGCCGCGCTGGACAACGCCGACGGCGAGGTGTTCGCCCGAGTCCGCGGGACCTACGCCCCGCACCTGGGCGAGGCGCGCGGACTCCCGGCCGCGTTGATCACCTCGGTGATCCGGTACGGCACCGGTGCCGACCTGATCCGGGCCGCGGCGCGCAACCCGAACATCCGGGTGACCACCGAGGTTCTCGCCGAGGCGCGACCCGCCGTCGCGGCACTGCGCTTTCTCCGGCACTGCGCCGCGCACGACGCCTTCTCCTACCTGCGGCCGACCACCGAGGTGACCGCGCTTCTGGAGCGGCACCTGGGGGCCGACCCGCGCGCGTGGTCACGGCTGTTGGCACTGCTGCCCGACTGCCAGGGCACCGTGGCCGAACTCGTCAAGGCGGCCGGCGTCGGTACGGGCGGCACCGAGGTGATCCCGACCCCGCCGCGCACGGTGGCCACCGAATGGCGGCAACTGCTGTTGTCGGCCCGCCCCGAGCTGCTGACCGCGCTCGTGCCGCACCTGCGCCCGCGTACGGTGCTCGACCTCGTGCACTTCGGCGCCCTGCTGCCGGGGCCGATCGTCGCCGAGGTGGTGCGTCGCGCGACGCCGAAGCAGCGGCTCGCGCTGGCCGCCGCCGGATCGGTGCGCGCCGAGGCGCACGACGCGCTGATCGATCTGGGCGTCCCGGAGGTGAACGCGGCCGTCTACAACAACCCCAGGGCGGGCGACCGCGAGCGGAACCGGATCATGGCCGCCGCCGGCACCGTCCCGCTCGACCCGGACACGAGGACGCGGGCGCTCCGGTCGGACAACATCCGCTACCGGCGCCCCGGGGTGTGGTCCGGCGATCCGACGCTCGTGCGGGCCGCGCTGCTGCGGGTGCGGCAGGCGAACGTGAGCGTGTCCACGTGTATCCGGACGTGGGAGGAGGGCGGGACGCAGGCATTGCGCCCGCTGTTCCGCGACACCTTCGGGAACAGGCGGCAGCACGAGCCGTTCGTGGTGCCCGTGCATCGTGCGGTCCTGCTCGGCGCGTTGCTCGCCCTGTGGGATCGGCACGGTGTCGCGGGGGCGGCGAGCCTGGTCGAGGACCTGCCGCTGCGGGAGGGGCCGGCGGCGAAGCTGCGCGCGATGTTCGAGGCCGGCGAGGAGGGCCGCGCGCGGCTGCGGGCCGAGTACGAGCGCGGCCTCGCCCGGCGGTCGCCCCGGTCGGACCCCCCGCGGGTGCCGCAGGGCTTCCTGATCGGCGCACCCTGGGATCCGCGGGCCGCCTGGTCGGCCCTGGAGGCCGCGCACGCCCAGGCGCCGCTGCCGGCCGCGACCGCGCGCTACCTGACCGCGCTTCCGGATTGTCCGGCCCCGATCGCCGAGGCCGCCGACGACGGCGAGGCGCTGCGCGAGCGGTGGCCGGTCGGCGGCGGATGGCGTCGGGTGTACCCGCACGACGACAGCTACACGAAGGAGGTGCGTCGGCTGCGTGTCGAGCTGACGAAGATTCCGGATCTGGCCGAGCGGGTGTTCATCGCCGCCACGCCCGCCGAGCGGGCGCTGGAGCTGTACGACCGGATCCAGCGCTACGCGCCGGAACCGGAGTCGGCCGCCGCGCAGCGCGCGCGGATGGCCGAGTACATCCGCGAATACCTGGGTGAGGGCCTGGAAGCCCGGGTGATCGCCGCGCGGATGGCCCCTTCGTTCGCCGGGACACTGCCCGAGTTGTTCGCCACCGCGGCTGCCGCGGCCGGCTGAACGGGGCCCGTGCCGGGGTCGGAAAAGCGTTGGTGCGGATGGCCGAATCGGGGTACCGATGCACACGTGACGGATGAGCGCGTACTGACGTGGCAGGTGACCGAGAGCGGCGGGCAGGAGACCTCGTGGGTCGAGTTGGGGGAGTCGTGGCTCTCCGCGCGGGGCGAGGCCCTGGGCACGACGCCGCGGTCGTATCGGCTCACCTACGAGCTGGAGACGGGGCAGGACTACGTGACCACCCGATTGCGGGTGGTCGCGCAGGGTGCGGGTGAGACCAGACGGCTGGACCTGCGGCGCACGGCGGACGGCTGGACGGTGGACGGCGTGCCCCGGCCGGACCTGGCCGACGCGCTCGACTGCGACCTGGGCCTGTGTCCGCTCACCAACACGATGCCGATCCTGCGTCACGGGCTGCACGAGGAGGCCGGCCGGCACCGCTTCCTGATGGCCTTCGTGGCCGTGCCGGAGTTGGTGGTGGCACCGTCCTGGCAGACGTACACGCACCTGGGCGTGGAACCCGACGGGGCTCGGGTGCGCTACGAGTCCGGTGATTTCCGCAGCGATCTGCTCGTGGATCGGGAGGGATTGGTGGTGGACTATCCACAGTTGGCCACCCGAATCTGAGCGGGGCGGGCACCCGGTCGACGGTGGGTCGGCCGCCGCCGGAGCCGTGAAATCCGGGCCACCGGCAGCGCCGGCGGTGATCATGGCCGTAACAGTCCTGTTGCTCTTGTCGTCCTGCTGTGAAGGCTTTGGCCGGATTCCATAAAATTCGATCCCATGAGCTCCTCCTCGGACGCAGCGTCCCCGCTGCCCGCCCGCACTCCAGGTCTGCCCACCCGGGTGCCGCAACCCCGTCAGGGCGGACGGCACCGTCGGCCCGATTCCCACGAACTCCCGGAGGCCGCCAAACCGTTGATTCTCGCCGTGCCCGGCCCCGCGAACGCCGACCTGCTCGCCCTGGTGAGCGAGGTCGCGTTGTTGGCCGGCGCGGATCTGCCCGGACTCGACATCCGGCCGGTGGTGATAGAGGAGGGCGGCACCGACCTCGCCGCCGTCCTGCGCGGCGCGCCGTCGGCGGTCGTCGTCCCGCTCCTGCTCGGTCCCGACGCCGAGGCCGCGGCCCGGACCGAGGCCGTTCTCGCCACCGCGGAAGGCGAGTTCCTGCGCTGCGGCGTGCTCGGTCCGCACCCGCTGCTGGCCGAGGTGCTGCACGAGCGGTTGTCCGAAGCCGGCCTGGCCCGGGCCGACCGGGCCCGTTTGTTCAGCGTCGCCACCGCCGCCGAGGGGATCGTGCTGGTCACCGACGGTGGCCCGGAGGCGGTCGCCGCGGCGGAGGTGACCGGTGTGCTGCTCGCGGCCCGACTCGCGTTGCCGGTGATGACCGCCGACCTGGGCGACCCGAAGACGGTGTCGGTCGCCGCCGAGCGGCTGCGCGAGATGGGCGCGGCCTCGATAGCGCTCGCGCCGCACGTGCTCGGTCCCGATGTCGAAGCCGGTCGGATCGCCGAGGTCGCGGCCCAGGCCGGGTGTACGGCGGCCGAGCCGATCGGTGCGCACACCTCGGTCGCGAAGCTGGTCCTGCACAAGTACCTGGAGGCCTGCGGCTAGGGCCCATGCCGGGCGGCGCGGACCAAGCCGAGATCCCCGGGACAGGCCCCGATCCTGTCCCCACCCGGGATTCGGCCGCGCGCGCCTCGCGAGGCGGCGCATGGCTCCCCCCGTGCCATGCGCCGCCGATTCGGGTTGCCCCGGCCCGCCTCGGGACCCGGGCGGGCGAGTGATCCGACGTGCGCCGCGAGCCCTCGACATCCCGCTTACGGCCGGGCGGATCAGGGTTGGCCGGTCACGAGCGGGCCGGCAGAGTTCCGCCAATCGGCGGCTCTTTCGCTGCGGCGCTCGCGTGGGGGGAATACGCGGCCATGGATACGTCACGCAAGAGATACGGCGCCGCGATCGCGCTGGTGGCACTCGGTCTGCTGGCAGGGCTGATCACCCTGGTCTGGGACTCCGGCCGGACCGGGAACCACGCCCGCAAGGACTCGGCCGCCTCGGCGCCCACCGCGCCCGCGCCCACGCCCGCGGCTCAGGGTAGGCAGCCGATGACCCTCACCCTGACCACCACGGGCGACGTGCTCGCCTACCCGACGATCATCGCCCAGTCCGAGCGGGACGCGGGCGGCTCCGGGAACGACTTCCACAAGATCTTCGCGGACGTGGTGCCGCTGGTGCAGCAGGCCGATCTGGCGCTGTGTCACATGGAGACCCCATACGCCCCGCCCGAGGGGCCGTTCACCGGCTATCCGATCTTCGCCGCGCCGCCGCAGATCGCCCGCACGCTCGCGGACACCGGCTACGACGGCTGCTCGACCGCGTCCAATCACACCCTCGACGGCGGCTTCAAGGGAGTCCAGCGCACGCTGGAGACCCTGGACGCGGCGGGGGTGCGGCACGCGGGCAGCGCGCGCAGCGAGCAGGAGGCCGCGCCGACCATCATGGACGTCAAGGGCGTCAAGGTCGCGCACCTGTCCTGGACGTACGACACCAACGGGATCCCGCTGCCCGAGGGCAAGCCGTGGTCGGTCAACGTGATCGACAAGCAGCGGATGATCGCCCAGGCCCGGGCCGCTCGGGCCGCCGGCGCCGAGCTGGTTCTGCTGAGCGTGCACTGGGGGACCGAGTGGCAGCGCGAGCCGGACCAGCAACAGCGCACCTTGGCACGGGAGTTGACCGCCTCGACGGACAACGGCAGCAAGGACTTCGACCTGATCATCGGCACGCACAACCACGTGCCGCAGGCCTACGAGAAGGTCAACGGCACGTGGGTGATCTACGGGATGGGCGACGAACTCGCCAACTTCCCGGACAAGCCGAGGGGCAACTACAGCTCGGCCGGGCTGTTCACGTTCTCCCGGGACGCGGCGGGCACGTGGAGCGTGACCGATGCGCGGTTCCGCCCGCTGTACTCGCACCCCGGGCCGCCGTTCCGGATCCTGGACGTGAACAAGGCACTGGCCGACCCGGGCACCCCGGCGGACACCCGGACGCTGCTGGAGGCCGCGCGGTCGAGCGTGGTGGAGGCGGTGCTCTCCGAGGGGGCGGCCGGGGCGGGGCTCACCGAGTCGAAGTAGGGCGCACGGGCGCGGTGCGGTCGGCCGGGCCGGCCGCGCTCGTTGCGTCAGGACGTCGGGAGGGCGTCCCAGAAGGCCAGTTCGTAGCTCTGCATCAGGCGAGCGGCGGTCTTGGCGCCCTCCTGGTCGTCACCCGCGTCCAGTCCGGTCTGCAACAGGGTCAGCGCGGCGTCCTCGAAGCCCGGGGGCAG
Organism: Embleya sp. NPDC127516; assembly: GCF_044765325.1. Lineage (NCBI taxonomy): Bacteria > Bacillati > Actinomycetota > Actinomycetes > Kitasatosporales > Streptomycetaceae > Embleya > Embleya sp. NPDC127516. The sequence goes on from NZ_JBIWJT010000003.1 coordinate 294,716, forward strand.
TTCCGCGAAGAAGGTGAAGAACGCGACCTGATCCTCGGTCAACTCGTGGTGGGTACGCAGGGCCCGGGCGAACCGCTCGCAATAACCGCCCCAGAAACCGAAGTTGGCCAACAACGCGAGGGCCACCTCGGCGCGCGAGCCGAACTGGGCGAGCCAGGCCAGGTGATGCGGGTAGCCCTGGGCGGCGGCGTTCGGCGCGTACCCGAGCAGGTCGGCGGCGGTCAGGCCGACCGCCTCCGCGTACGGCATCAGCAGTTGCAACGCTCGGCCCTCGCCGTCGGCCAGGGCCAGAAACAGCGGCGCGGCGTCCGGGAATCGGGCCGCGAGCAACGCGAACGAGCGCCGATCGCTGAGGATGATCCGATACTCCTCGCCGGCGATCCGGCGCAGTGCCTCGGCTTCGACCTGGCCGGCCTCGGCCCGGTCCACGAACCGGTTCGTGGATCCCGTGGTCAGGTCCTGTACGACCTGGGTGTAGAGCATCCGTGCGTCCATCGTGCCACCGTTCGACTCGTCGATTCCTGGTCGCCGGGCTCCGCCCGCGTGCGAGTCCTATCCCTCCCCGGGAACGGGCCGATCCACTCCCGCCCGGTCGGTCCGTCGGCCCGGATGGGTACACCCACCGAAGGGCCGACCACGCCACGCGGACGGCTCGGGAGCGGTCGGGCCGACCTCGATCCCGGCCCACCGGCGGGATCCGCGAACGCCTGACCGATCGGAATGCGCGTGGTTAAGCTCTGGCGGCACGGGCGACGGAGGAGCGGGTGTGGCCGAGGACGAGAGGGCACTGCCCAAGGAACTCCGGGACGTCCTGCGCGAGTCCGGCCGGCGGTTGGGCTACGACCGCGGCGACGCGCTGTTCATGGAGGGCGACCACCCGCGTCACGTGGTGTTGATCGAGCACGGGCAGGTCAAGATCGAACGGGCGACCTCGGACGGTTCGGCGGTCACCATCGCGGTCCGCGGACCGGGCGAGCTGGTCGGTGAGCTCGCCTGCATCGACGGGCGGGGCCGGTCCGCGACCGTGGTCGCGCTGGGCCCGGTGGTGGCCGTCCTGGTGCCGCTGTCCCGGTTTCGCGAACTGCTCAACACGAACGCTCCGTTGGTGTACGCGGTGTTGATCCGCACGGTCTCCCGGATTCGCGAGTCGGACCGCTGGCGGGTCGAGTACGGCGCGCTGGCCACCGGCCGCCGGGTGGCCCGGGCGTTGGCGGACCGCACCCTGGGCAGCGCCGAGGGGCCGTACGTGATCCGGACCACGCAGCAGGAACTCGCCGACGCGATCGGCATCTCGCGCGAATCCGTGGTCCGGGCGCTGCGCGTGTTGTACGAGTCCGGGCTGGTGCGGACCCGGCGCGGCAGCATCGTGGTGCCCGATCCGCCCGCGTTGCGCGAATGGGCCGACGGATAACGCGTTGTGTGTCATCTGACGCGTACAACCGGCCGTCGCCGGAGTACTCCTTGAGGGGCAGGTAGCGAGGCGCGCGAGCGCACGGCGCGGTAGGCGGTTGGGGGAATCCGTGGGAGCCAAGTCGCGATACATGTCGATCCTGGTGCTCGACGTCGAGCGATTCGGCCGGCGTTCGGACGTGACGCAGGAGTGGGTGCGCGGGCGGCTGTACGAACTGCTGCACTCCGCGCTCGAATCGGCGGGCATCGCGTGGGACGCGTGCGTGGTCGAGGACCGCGGCGACGGCGCGATCCTGCTGATCCCGGCGAACGTGCCCAAGGAGGACCTGACCGATCTGTTCATCGACCGGTTGCACGCCGGGCTGCGCAACCACGACCGGCATGCCAGCGACGAGGCGCGGATCAGACTGCGGGTGTCCCTGCACGCGGGCGACGTGGTGCAGGACATCCGCGGTTGGTCGGGCAGCGCGATCAACACCGCCTGCCGACTGGTCAACGCCGACCCGCTGCGCGCGGTGCTGGCCGCCGCCGAGCGCGCGTGTCTGGCGCTGATCGTGTCCGGTTCGTGGCACGAGGCGGTGGTCGTCCCGGAGCGTGGCGGCCTGGAGAGCGCGGCCTATGGGGAGGTGCACGTGCGAGCCAAGGAGGTCGACGAGACCGCGTGGGTGTACGTGCCCGGATATCAACGTCCACCCGCCACGGATACCGATCAACCGGTGAGCCCGCCCAAGACGCGGAAGACGACTGTCCGGCGCGGGGGGCTGGACAGGGGCTTCAGCTTCGACGGTGAGGTCAGCCGACCTCGGTGACGTGGTGGGTGGAGACGCACTCGGGGCGCCGGGTCGTGCAGGCCGACCGATGGGGGCGGTTCCGACCGGTGCTCGGCGGCCGGTGCCCGCGGACCTGGGAGGGAGAGGCCCGGGGGCGCTCGGCACGCCGACGGGCGGTCGTGTCCCCACGCGCGGGGACACGACCGCCCGTCGGTCACCACCCGGCCGGGCCGGGTCGGGTGGGTCGGGCAGGGCCGGTCAGGAGGCCGGCGGCATCAGCACGGTGTCGACGAGGTACACGGTCGCGTTGCCGGTCTGCACGTTGCCGCAGACCACCTTCGAGGTGCCGTTGACGGTGTACGTCTCGCCCGAGCCCTTGGTCGTGAGCGACTGCTTCTCCAGCGTCTCGAACGAGCCGTTGTCCAGCCTGGCGGGCGCGAGCCGCTGACCGACGACGTGGTAGGTCAGGATCCTGGTGAGCATCGCCTTGTCGGCCAGGACCTTGTCCAGGGTCTCCTTGGGGAGTTTGGCGAACGCGTCGTTGGTCGGCGCGAACACGGTGATGTTCTGCGCCGTGTTGAGGGTGTCCACGAGCCCGGCGGTCTGGACGGCGGTCACCAGGGTGGACAACACCGGGTTGTGCGACGCGGCGGTGGCGACCGGGTCCATGGCCATGCCGGTGAAGCTGCCCGCGCCGGTGGCGGGTACCGCCGAACACGCGCTGCCGAACGGCGCCGAGGCCGGGTTCGCGCCGCCGGGGGCGCCGGCGGCCGACGAGGGGGAGCCGGCCGACGAGGGCGCCGCGGCCGGCGCGGAGGTCTCCGTCTTCTTGGCCGAGTCGTCCTTGTCGTCGCTGCCGCAGGCGGCCAGCGGAATCGCGAGGGCGGCCACGGTCGCGACGGTGGCGATGGTGCGGGGGAGACGGATGGTGGTCATTGGTGACTTCCTTTTTTGAGGCGTGAGGCGTGAGGCGTGAGGTGCCGGAGCCTGGGCGTGAGCGATGAGGCTTGGGGCTTGGGTGCTGCGCTTGGACTTCGGGGCGTCGGTCAGGTGACGGTGACCACCACCGAATGCCGGCCGGTGGCGCCGTTGGGCACCGTGCCGACGCGCTTGTCGGTCTGTACGGCGCCGCCGGCGTCGGTGGCACGGACCTCGATCCGGTGCGAGCCCGCCGTGGTCGGCGTCCACTCCCACACCCACTGGCGCCAGGTGTCGACGCTCGGCGCCTCGGCGAGCCGGGCGGGTTGCCACGGGCCGCCGTCCACGCCGACCTCGACGGCGGACACGCCCCGGTGTTGGGCCCACGCGATGCCCGCGACCGGTACCGGCGTGCCGATCCGAAGGCGGGCGAACGGCTTCGGGGTATCGATCCGCGACTGGGTCTTGATCGGCGCCTCCCGCGACCACGTGCGCTTGACCCAGTAGGCGTCGTACGCGGCGAACGTGGTCAGTTCGAGGTCCTCGAGCCACTTGCACGCGGACACGTATCCGTACAGCCCGGGCACCACCATCCGGACCGGGTAGCCGTGCTCGAACGGCAGCGGTTCGCCGTTCATGCCGACCGCGAGCAGCGCGTCCCGCCCGTCCATGGCGACCTCGACCGGCGTGCCGATGGTCATTCCGTCGGTGGAGCGGGAGACGAGTTGATCGGCGGGGCCGCCGCGCGAGGGCGGCCGTACGCCCGCCTCCCGCAGCAGGTCCGCGAGTCGTACGCCGATCCACCGGGCCGTGCCCGTGTATGGGCCGCCGACCTCGTTCGACACACAGGTCAGGGTGATGTCGCGCTCGATCAGTGGGCGCCGGAGCAGGTCGTCGTAGGAGAAGGTCAACGGCGTACGCACGCCCTTGCCGTGAATCCGCAGCGACCAGTTCCCGACGTTCACACGCGGCACCACGAGAGCGGTGTCCACTCGATAGAAGTCGGCGTTGGTGGTGGTGAACGAGGACATGCCGGGCAACCGCAGATCCGTGCCGACCGACAGCGCCGGGGCCGGTTCGGCGGGCGTGGGCAGTCGGATCCGGTCGCGGAACGCGGCGATCGAGGCCCGCTTCCCGTTGCCGATGATCCGACCGGTGGTGCCGGACACCGCGGAGCCCAGGGCCACCGCGCCGGCGGTGATCAGGAAGGCGCGGCGGTCGAACGCGCGATCCTCCGCACACACCCCGACCACCGGCCTGGTCAGCCGGCACAGCGCGGCAGCCCCGGCGACCCCGGCGAGCAGGGACGGCACGGTGTCCGCGAAACCGGCGCCGGCCCGGTGGTAGGCGGCGAACGCGCCGAGCAGTCCGAACGCGAACACGCCTGCCATCGCCGTGCGACGCAGCCGCAGCGACACCAGGCCGAGGCCGAGTGCGATCAGCGCGAGGATGGCCAGAATTCCGGACTGGAGCATCAACTTGTCGTTGTCGCCGAATTCCCGGACGGCCCAGTCCTTGATGGCCGGGGGAGTGCGGTCGATGACCGCTCCCCCGACGGCCGGGATTGGGCTCGCCTCGGGCCGGACGAACGCGGCGCCGAGTTCGGCGACGGCCAGTGCGGCGCCGGCGGACAGCAGTCCGCTCAGCGCGCCCAGTCCGGCCCGCGTCCATCGGCGAGTTCCGATTGCCTTCACGTCGGGCCATTCGCGACCGACGGTCGTGCGGATTGGTCGTTCACCCGAATCGGGTCGGGCCGATCCGATCGAGGGACGTGGGTGCGCCGGGTCCTCTCCCGTGGTGCGGAAATCGACCGGCGTGGGCACCAATCCGTTCGACGTTCGGCATCGAATACCTGGCGGACGCCGGTGCGACGCGGTTCGATCGGAGCCGCATCCGGTGCCGGACGGACGCGTGGTTCGGGAGTGCTGGGGCAATCCCACCACGGGTGACGTCCTCGGGGCGGCTCGAGCGGGAGTGGGACATGGGTGATCGGTATGGGCACCGCCGCCGGGGCGGCTGTGCGGCCGCGAGCGGATCCGGCCTCGGGGGCGACGGCGGCACCGGCCGCGGTGCCGGGAGGCGTGGACTCGGGGCCCGCGACTTCGGGACGCGCGGGTTCGGGGAGCGCGGTTTCGGGGCGCGCGGATTCGCGATGCGCGGCACCGGGTTGTGCGATTACGCGGCGAGAGGCTTCGTGACCCGTGGCGCCGGGATGTGTGGTGAGGACGGATGAGGACCGTCGTGCACATCGCCTCGTCGGATGATCGCGGGCCGACCCTGGAGGATCGGCTCGCGAGTGTGGCGCAGGGGGATCAGGAGGCCTTCGCCTCCGTGTACGACGCGGTGATCGGCGCGGTGCTCGGGGTCGCGCGCCGGGTGGTCCGCGATCCCGCGCAATCGGAGGAGGTGGCGCAGGAGGTGTTGCTCGACGTGTGGCGCACCGCCGCCCGTTTCCGGCCCGACAAGGGCAGCGCGATGGCCTGGATCCTGACCATGGCGCACCGCCGCGCGGTCGATCGGGTGCGCTCGGCGCAGGCGGCCACCGATCGCGAACAACGCACCGCGGTACGCGACCACACGCCCGAGTACGACCAAGTGACCGAGGAGGTCGAGGCCCGGCTCGAACGCGAGCAGGTGCGGCGTTGCCTGCGCACCCTGACCGAGTTGCAGCGGCAGTCGGTGACCCTGGCGTACTACCGAGGCTGTACCCATCGTGAGGTGGCCGGCCTCCTGGACGTGCCGTTGGGCACGATCAAGACCCGCCTGCGGGACGGCCTGATCCGCCTGCGCGACTGCCTGGGAGTGGGCACATGACCCCCGCCGACCTGCACACGATGACCGGGGCGTACGCCGTACACGCCCTCGACGAGGACGAACAGCGGGAGTTCGAGCGGCACTTGACCGTGTGCCCGGCCTGCGCGCAGGAGGTTCGGGAGTTCCGGGAGACCGCCGCGCGGCTGGCCTCGGCGGTTGCCGAGACGCCTGCCGCGGAGCTCAGGCGTCGAGTGCTGGACGGCATCGTGACCGTACGTCAACTGCCGCCCGAGGTGCCCGTGCGACTGCCGGTCGTGGGGACCGCGCGGCGTCGGGCCCGGCGCTTCACGGCCTTCGTGCTCGCCGCGTGCCTGGCCGCGCTCGGTGCGCTCGGCGGTGTCGCGATCGACCAGTACCAGGACGCCCGCAGGGCGGAGCGCGCGGTGAGTTCGGAGCGCGAGCGCAGCGCGCGGATCGAGGCGGTACTCGCCGCGCCGGACGCGGTCCAGGCGTCTGCGCCGGTGGCCGGTGGCGGTACGGCGCGGATGATCGTGTCCCGCGCGCTCGACCGGACGGTGTTGCTGATGTCCGGCCTTCCGACGTTGCCGAACGCGCGGGTATATCAGGGCTGGTACAACGACAACGGCCACATGCGTTCGATCGGGGTGATCCGGCCGGGTACGGCGTTGCTCGCGTCGGCGATCGACCGGGCGTCGGGGGTCGGGGTCACCGTGGAGCCGCCGGGCGGATCCGCGGAGCCGAGCGGGGAGCCGATCGTGCTGCTCGACTTCCCGGCCGGGCGGGCGTGACGGGTGGACCGGGCCGGGGCGGGTGCGCCGAGGCGATCAGGCGAACCGATTCCGCAGGCCGTACGCAGGAGGTACTCGGGCCGCGGCCCGGCTCGGCGGCTGCGCGGCGGAGTTCGGCGAACACCGGGAGTGGTCACGAGGGTGATCGGAACTTGATTTGTTCTCGGCCGTGTTCGAGGATTTCGAGGCATGGGACCTCTCAAGCCGGATATCGCCGAACTGATCTTTGGATTCATCACCTTTGTGCTGGTCTTCGCCATCCTGGCGAAGATCCTGCTGCCGCGCATCGCGGACACGATCGCCAAGCGGCACACGGCGCTCGAAGGCGGTTTCGACCGGGCGGCGGAACTCCAGCGGGAGAGCGAGGCGGCGCTCGCCGAACTGCGCGCGCAGATCGTCGAGACCCGTAAGGAGGCCGCGCTGGTCCGGCAGCAGGCTTCCGAGGAGGGCGCCCGGCTGATCGCCGAGGCGCGCGCCGAGGGGCAGCGGATCAAGGACGAGCTGGTCACCTCCGGCCACGAGCGGCTGGACGCGGACATCGCCCTGGCGAGTGCGTCCCTGCACGCGGAGCTGGGCCTGATCGGGACGGAGCTCGCGGGCAAGGTGCTCGGCGAGCCGGTCGGCACGCTGGTGGCCGACAGCGACGTGATCGAGCGCTTCCTGGCGGAGCTGGCCGAGTTGGACGCGGGACAGGGCGGCGACGGTCCGGCGCCCAAGGGCTGACCGAACATCGGCTTCGCGAGTGGCCGGCCCCGGGGATCGACTCCGGGGCCGGCCACTCTCGCGTTCGGAGGTGGCCGGCCCGAGCAGGGCCGGGACGGGCTTGCGCCCCCTACCGGCCGGCCCGGCCGCCCGACCGGTCAGCCCCGGTAGTCCGGGTCCGGCTCGAACTCCGGGTAGTACTCCGGCTCCGGTTCGAAGTCCGGCTCGTAGTCGGGCTGGTAGTCCGGCAGCGGTTCGCGGATCAGCTCGGGCACCGGTTCACGGGTGAGTTCGGCGGCGCGTGCGGTCTTGGGCGCGGCCGAGGGCGCGGGCGCGGGCGCGGGCGCCGGTACGGAAGCGGGCGCCGGCGCGGGGCCGGCCGCCGTGGAGCCGGCCAGCGTGTCCAGGATCGGCTGACCGTACTTGGCGAGCTTGTTCTCGCCGATGCCGCTGATCGTGCCCAACTCGGCCAGGGTGCTCGGCCGGGTGCCGGCGATCTCGCGCAGCGTCGCGTCGTGGAAGATCACGTACGCGGGCACGCCCTGCTCCTTCGCGGTGGCCGCACGCCACGCGCGCAGCTCCTCGAAGATCGGCGCGGCCTCCGCAGGCAGCTCGACCGGCGCGGCCTTGCCCTTGCCGCCCTTGGCCGCCTTGTCGGCCTTCGCCGCACGGGCGGGCCGCTCCGGCTCCCGGCGCAACATCACCTCGCGCCGCCGGCCGAGCACCTCCTCGCTCTCCTCGGTGAGCACGAGCGCGTTGTACGAGGGCTCGACGGCGATCAGCTTCATCGCGAGCAACTGCCGTACCACGCTCATCCATTCGGTCCGGCCCAGTTCGGTGCCGATGCCGAAGACGCGCAGCGTGTCGTGGTCGAACTGGATCACCTTGGCCGTCTTGGCGCCGAGCAGGATGTCCACGATCTGGCCCGCGCCGAACTTCTGCCCACGCCGCTCGTGCTTGAGCCGCCACACGGTCGACAACACCTTCTGCGCCGCGATCGTGCCGTCCCAGGACGCGGGCGGCGACAGGCACGTGTCGCAGTTGCCGCACGCGGTGCTCTGCTGGCCGAAGTAGGCGAGCAGGCGCACCCGTCGACACTCCACCGTCTCGCACAGCGCCAACATCGCGTCCAGGTGTGTGCCGAGCCGGCGGCGGTGGGCCAGGTCACCCTCCGAGCCGTCGATCATCTTGCGCTGCTGCACCACGTCCTGGAGGCCGTACGCCAGCCACGCGGTGGACGGCAGCCCGTCGCGACCGGCGCGGCCGGTCTCCTGGTAGTAGCCCTCGACCGACTTGGGCAGGTCCAGGTGCGCGACGAAGCGCACGTCGGGCTTGTCGATGCCCATCCCGAAGGCGATGGTGGCGACCATCACCATGCCGTCCTCGCGCAGGAACCGGGACTGGTTGGCGGCGCGCACCCGCGAATCCAGACCCGCGTGATACGGCAGCGCCTCGATGCCGTTGTCGACCAGGAACGCGGCGGTCTTCTCCACCGAGGCCCGGGACAGGCAGTACACGATGCCCGCGTCGCCGGCGTGCTCGGCGCGCAGCAGGTCGAGCAGCTGCTTCTGCGGCTTGTCCTTGTGCACGATCCGGTACTGGATGTTGGGCCGGTCGAAGCTGGCCACGAAGTGCCGGGCCTGTTGCAGGTTCAGCCGGGACGCGATCTCGGCGTGGGTGGCCTCGGTCGCGGTCGCGGTGAGCGCGACACGGGGCACGTCCGGCCAACGCTCGTGGAGCTGGGAGAGGGTGAGGTAGTCGGGCCGGAAGTCGTGACCCCACTGCGCCACGCAGTGTGCCTCGTCGATCGCGAACAGCGAGACGGTGCCCCGGTCCAGCAGCCGCAGGGTGGCGTCGACCTTGAGCCGCTCCGGCGCGAGGTAGAGCAGGTCCAGCTCGCCGGCCAGGAACTCCGACTCGACCATGCGCCGCTCGTCCGGGTTCTGCGTCGAGTTGAGGAATCCGGCGCGCACTCCCAGTGCGGTGAGCGCGTCCACCTGGTCCTGCATGAGCGCGATCAGCGGCGAGATCACCACCCCGACGCCTTTTCGCACCAGGGCCGGGATCTGGTAGCAGAGCGACTTCCCGCCACCGGTCGGCATCAGGACGAGCGCGTCGCCGCCCCGGATCACGTGGTCGATGATCTCCTGCTGACTCCCGCGAAACGAGTCGTAACCGAAGACGCGATGCAGAACCTGCAGCGCTTCGCTGATCTGGGGACCGTCGTCGAGCGCTGTCATCCGAGCAGTCTAAGAGCTGTCGGTGACACCTGAGGCCCCTCCGTGGACAACGCCGTCCGCTCTGTGGACAACGCCGCCCGCCGCGCGGACGACGCGGCCCATCGCCCACCCACACGCGGCCCCGGTTGCCGCCGGGCCTCTCCCGGGCCCGGCGGCAACCGCGCGTTCAGGGCTGGGTCACCCGCGGCACGCCCAGCGGGTTGGCGTCGCGCAGTTCCGGAGGCAGCAGGGCGTCGGGCCAGTCCTGGTAGGCGGTCGGCACCAACCAGCGCTCCAGCGCGGTGCCGCCGACCGAGGTGTGTCCCGGCGCGGTGGTGGCGGGCCACGGACCGCCGTGGTGCATCGCCCAGCACACCGCTACGCCGGTGGGCCAGCCGTTGTGGATCAGCCGGCCGACGCGTGGGCGCAGCGCGGCGGCGACCCGGGCGGCGAGCGGGTGGTCGGCCTCGACGGTGTGCACCGAGCCGGTGAGGCTGCCCGGGAGGCGCCCGAGCGCGGCGAGCAGGGCGTCCTCGTCGGCGTAGGTGACCACCAGGCCGGCCGGGCCGAAGGTCTCCTCGGTCAGTTCGGCCGCGTGCGCGAGGAACTCGGCGAGGTCGGCGTGCCAGACCACCGGCGCCACCGCCCAGGCACCCTCGGCGGCGGTACCTCGGGCCAGCTCTCGGCCCGCGCGCGCCGAGGTGCCGCCCTCGTACGCGTCGCGGATCCGGGCGGACAACATCGGGCCGCCGGTCGCGGTGCGGGCCCGCGTGGCGATGGCGTCCAGGAGATTGGTGTCCTCGGGCACGAACAGCAGCCCCGGGTTCGTGCAGAACTGTCCGGTGCCCAGGGTGAGCGAGCCGAGGTAGCCGGCGGCGAGGTCCTCGGTGCGTTCGGCCGCGGCTGCGGGCAGCACCACGACCGGGTTGACGCTGCCCAGTTCGCCGAAGAACGGGATCGGGTCGGGACGGCCCGAGGCCAGGTCGAACAGGGCCCGCCCGCCCGCGAGCGAGCCGGTGAATCCGACGGCGGCGATCCCGGGATGGGTGACCAGCGGGCCGCCCGCGGCGCGACCGGCGACCAGGCCGAGCAGGTCGGCGGACGCGCCGGCGGTGGTCAGCGCGGTACGCACCACGCGGGCGACCGCGAGCGAGGTGGCCGGATGCGCCTCGTGGACCTTGACCACCACGGGGCAGCCGGCCGCCCACGCGGACGCGGTGTCGCCGCCGGCGACGGAGAACGCGAACGGGAAGTTGCTCGCGGCGAACACCGCGACCACGCCGATCGGGTGCAGCATGCGACGTACGTCGGGCCGCCCGAGCGTCGGATCGGCCGGGCTGAGCACCGCGCCCACGTGCGCGCCGGCGCGCAGGAGGCCGGCGAACATCCGCAGTTGGCCCGAGGTACGGCCGATCTCGCCGGTCAGCCGCGGCTCGCCCAGCGCGGTCTCCGCGTCCGCGACGGCGACCAGTTCGGCGCGCGCCGCGTCGAGCGCGTCGGCGACGGCCTCCAAAACCTCGGCCCGCTCGGCGCCGGAGCGTGCGGCCCACGCCGGCGCGGCCGCCTGCGCCGCGGCGACGGCACGTTCGACCTCGGGGCCGGTACTGGCGGGCAGCGGCTCACCGACCGGCGTCCCGGTGCGCGGGCTGTACCCCTGCACGGCTGTCGGCGCGGCGGTGGCGGGAGTCGGGGTCGACTCGATCACGGCGTTTCCTCCGGGTCGGACGAACGAAGGCCTGAGGGGTGGTCAGGCATGGTGCGGTCTCGGCGCCGTGCGGCCCTGCCCGGGCGACCCGGTCCGCGGCGATCCGGCGGAGCCCGCCGGGACGGCCGTCGAAGGAACCCGGCTACGGGGCAGCGGCTTTGCCGACCTCGTCCGAATACCCATGATCCCCGCTTCGCCGTGACGTGTCCCGGATCTCGAGCCGGGTCGGGACGGCTCGGCCGGTGGGGCTCCGGTCGCCGGATTCCAACGCCTTGATCAGCAACTCGACGCCCGCGGCCGCGATTTCGGTCGGTCGCAGACTGAGCGTGGTGATCGGCGGGTCGGTCTGGGCGGCGGTCGGGTCGTCGCTGACGCAGACGATCAGCAGGTCCTGCGGGACGTTCAGGCCGCGAGCCCGGACGGTCTCCAGGATCAGCGGCGGGCTCGCCTCGGTGAGTACGAAGAGCGCGTCGGGGCGGTCGGATCGAGCCAGCATGTGGTCGATCGCGGCACGCGTCGCCGGGTTGCCCGGACGCCGGGTCAGCTCCACGAGAGGAGCGAACCCCCGTTCCACGCACCACGCGTGATACACCGTCAGCGCCTGTTCGTAGAACAACGACGTGGAGTGTGCGGCCACCACGCCGATCCGCCGCGCGCCGCCCGCCGCCAGGTGATCCAGTACGCCGCGGACGGCGGCCTCGTGGTCGATGTCCACCCAGTGCGCGCCGGGCATGCCCTCCAGACGGCGGTCCGAGAGGACCGGGATCCGGGCCGCCAGGAAGTCCTCGACCAAGGGGTCATCGGCGAGCGGATCGGCCACCACCGCCGCGTCCAGCGGCAGGTCCGCCCACTCGTCCCGGGCCGTGTGGGTGGGCAGCAGGACCAGCGCGTACCCGTGGGCGAGCGCGGCCTGCGCGGTGGCGCTGGTGAGTTGGGCGAAGTAGGGCGACTCCATGTACGACCACGGTGTCTCCACGTACTCGCGCACCGCGTACCCGATCAGCCGGGCGTGCCCCGCGCGCAACAGGCGGGCGGTCGCGTTCGGTCGGTAGCCCAGTCGGCGTGCCGTCTCCTGAGCGTGCAGCCGGACCGCGTCGGAGAGCCGGCCGGTGCCGTTGAGGGCGGCCGAGACGGTGGTCTTGGACAGCCCCGCCTCACGGGCCACGTCGACGAGGCGGACCCGGGGTACGGGCGCGGGACGCTTGCCGCCGCCGTGCGGTGGAGTGCTCATGACGCCACATGCTGCCGGCTGCCGAGCCCTGAGTCACGCTCCTGTTACAGCGCCATGACCTTCAGAAAACCGTTCCCGCAAACCCTTGTGCGGGAACGTTCCCGCATCAATACTCCACAGAACTCCAGCGCCCCGCTACCCCCTGGAAAGAGGTGGGTTCTCTTGCGCATGCTCCGATCCGTCGCAGCAGTCGCCGTCGCGGCCGCGGCCGTGGCCGGTTGTTCCGGTGGCAAGTCCGACAACGCGAATCCCGGTGGCGGCTTCCAGGTGAGTCCGGACACCCCCGCGGCCAAGGGCACCATCCCGTCGGTGTCCTGGTCGCTGTACGCCGAGCCGCAGACGCTCGACTACCTGTACGCCTGGGACTACCCGATCAACACCGTGCTCGCGAACGTCTGCGAGCAGTTCCTGCGGACCACTCCGGACATGAAGATCGAGCCCGGCCTGGCCACCTCGTACACCAATCCGGACCCGCTCACCTGGGTGTACAACCTGCGCGAGGGCGTCACCTTCCACGACGGCACGCCGATGACCTCCGCCGACGCGGTCGCCAGCCTCAAGCGGCACCTGGACCCCGAACTCGCGTCCGCCTGGGGCACCGCCTTCCGCAACGTCGCCTCGATCGACGCCACCGGCCCGCTCCAGGTCACGATCAAGCTGACCAAGCCGGACGCGCTGCTCAACTCGATGCTCGCGGCCTCGCCCGGCACGGTCGAGAGCGCCGCCTCGATCGAGAAGGCCGGCAAGGACTACGGCAACCCGCAGGGCGGGGTGAACTGCACCGGGCCGTTCGCGCTGGACAAGTGGACCCCGGGCGACTCGATCACGCTCAAGAAGAACCCGAAGTACTGGGACGCGAAGCTGGTCGCGAAGGCCGACGCGTTCAAGTTCGTCTTCATCCAGGACCCGTCCGCGCGCGTGAACGCGCTGGTCTCGGGCTCGGTCGACGGCGGCTACACGGTGCCCTCCAGTGCCTATGGGCGCCTGCGGAACACCCCCAACGGCAAGCTCTACTTCGGTCCCAACAGCGGCAGTTACCTGCTCGCCGTCACCAACCTGCAGGGCACCATGGGTGACCTGAAGCTGCGTCAGGCGCTGTCCCTGGCGATCGACCGCACCGGCCTGATCAAGGCCGCGGCGGGTGGGGTCGCCAACGAGGCCAGGGGGCTCACCCCGATCGGCGCGTGGGGCCTGGCCCCGGAGAAGGCGCCGACCTACTTCGCGACCCTCCCGCCGGTGAAGCAGGACCTCACCGCGGCCAAGAAGCTCGTCGCCGACGCCGGGGGCGGCGCGGGCAAGAAGATCGTGCTCGCGACCAGCTCGCTGGCGCCGGAGATCACCGTCTCGGCCAACGCCATCCAGGCCGCGGGCAAGTCGATCGGGCTCGACATCGAGCTCAAGACCGTCACCCCGGACGCCTACACGGCGCTGTTCACCGACCCCGAGGCGCGCAAGGGCATCGACCTGGTCGTCACCAGCGGCTACACGAACACGCCCGATCCGTTGGAGTTCTACGAGTCCATGGTCACCGGCGCGTTCGCCAACTACGGCAACTACTCCAACCCCGAGTACGACAAGCTCTACGAGCAGGCGGCCGGCACCGCCGACCCGGCGGCCCGCTCGGACCTGACCGCCAAACTCCAGGACATCGCGCTGCGCGACCTGACCTCGATCCCGCTCTTCGAGCCGCCGCACAACGTGTTCATGAACAAGCGCATCACAGGCGCGGCGCCCGGGATCGCGCAGCTGTACTGGCCGTGGGCCGCCACCGTCGGGGCCGCGGGCTGATGGCGGGTTACTTCCTGGGCCGTTTTCTCGGGTTGGCGCTGGTGTTGCTGGTGACCTCGTTCCTGGTCTTCAGCGCGATCCACCTCGCCCCCGGGGATCCGGTGACCTTCCTGCTCAAGGGCCACCCGGCGACGCCGGAGGCCAAGGAAGCCGTGCGTCTCCAGTACCACCTGGACGACCCGTTCCTGTCGCAGTACGCGCAGTGGCTCGGCGACGTGTGCACCGGCGACTTCGGCCGCTCGGTGCAGTTTCGCCAGGACGTCGCCGACCTGATCTCCTCGCGCCTGCCCACGACCGCGTTCCTGATCGGCTACGCGGCGGTGCTGGTGATCGTCTCCGGCGTGCTGCTGGGCATCCTCGCCGCGCTGCGCCCCGGCTTCGTGGACAAGCTCGTGCTGATCGGCACCGGTGTCGCGACCGCGACCCCCGCGTTCGTCGCCGCGATCGGCCTGGTCTCGCTGTTCGCGGTCAAGCTCGGCTGGTTCCCCACCTTCGGCGGCGGCTCGGGCTTCGGCGGGCGCGTCGAGCACCTCACGCTGCCGGCAGTGGCGCTCGCGTTCACGCTTTCCGGGCTGCTCGCCCGGGTCACCCGCTCCTCGATGCTCGACGAACTCTCGCGCGAGCACGTCGAGGTGGCCCGTGCGCGCGGCGTCGCCGAGTCGAAGGTGGTTCGGCGACACGTGCTGCGCAACGCGCTCGGCCCGATCGTCACGGTCGGCGGCACGATGCTCGCCGGCCTGCTGGTGACCACGTCGATCGTGGAAACGGCGTTCTCGGTCCCCGGGGTCGGCTCGCTCCTGGTGACCTCCGTGAACGTCAAGGACTTCCCCGTCGTGCAGGCCATCACGCTGCTCACGGTGGCCGCGTTCGTCCTGGTCAACCTGCTGGTGGATCTGTTGCAACCGCTCGTCGACCCCCGGGTCTCCCTGACCGGGCGAGGTGCCTCGTGACCAAGATTTCGATCGACAAGACCGACGGGGGCGACACGCCCGGGGGGATGACCGGCGAGACGCCCGGCGGGAGCGGCGCGGGTCGAGAACGTGGCGGGGGCGAGAGCGGCAGGGCCGACAAGCCCGGTCGGACCGCCGAGGCCGGCGGGGTCGTTCGCCGGCCCGGCTTCGGCGCGCTGCGTGCGCTGCGCCAAGGGCCGCTGTTCGTCGGCGCCGTGGTCGTGCTCGCGCTGCTCGTCCTGGTCGCGGTGTTCGCGCCGCTGATCGCGCCGTACGACCCCAACGCCGTGGACCTGTCCGCGACGCTGGCCGGCTCGACGCCCGACCACCTGCTGGGCGCCGACCAGTCCGGCCGCGACATCCTGTCCCGGCTCATCCACGGCGTGCGCACCGGCCTGCTCGGCCCGCTGCTCGTGGTGGTGCTGTCCACCGCCCTGGGCATCGTGTTCGGCGTCGCCGCCGCGTGGCGCGGCGGCTGGATCGACGCGGTCCTGTCCCGCTCGATGGACATGATGTTCGCGTTCCCCGGCCTGCTGATCGCGATCCTGTTCGTGGCGGTCTTCGGCGGCGGGCTGACCGCGCCGGTGATCGCGATGAGCGTCGCCTACACGCCGTACGTCGGGCGCCTGGTGCGCTCGGTCGCCACACAGGAGAAGGCCCGGCCGTACATCGAGTCCTATCGCGTCCAGGGTTGGTCCGGCTGGACCATCTGCGTCAAGCACCTGATCCCCAACATCGCGCCCACCGTGCTGGCCCAGTCGGCGATCAACTTCGGCTACGCGCTGATGGACTTGGCCGCGCTGTCCTACCTCGGCTTCGGCGTGCAACCCCCGGAGTCCGACTGGGGATCGATGATCAACGAGGGCCAATCGGCGCTGCTCCAGAACGTGCTGCTGCCGTCGTTCGCCCCGGGCGTGTGCATCGTCGTCGCGGTCGTCGCGTTCGGCATCGTCGGCGAAGGCATCGCCGACCGAGTCGCGAAGCGGGAGCGGTGATCCCATGGCATTTCTGGAAATCGACGACCTGACGGTGCGTCTGCCCGAGGGGCGAGCCGCGCGCCCGATCCTCGACGGCGTGTCTCTGCGCGTCGAAAAGGGCGAAAGCGTGGGCCTGGTCGGCGAGTCCGGCTCGGGCAAGTCGGTCGCGTGCCGGTCCGTACTCGGGCTGTTGCCCGCGAAGGCACGGGTGAGCGGCGAGGTCCGGGTGGACGGGCGGAACGTGCTCGGCCTGAACAAGGCGAGCCTGCGCTCGTTGCGCTCGCGCGAGGTGGCGATGGTCTTCCAGGACCCGCGCGCGTCGGTCAACCCGATGCGCCGGGTCGGCGACTTCCTCACCGAGGGCATGCGCGCCGCCGGCACCGCGCCCGCGATCGCCGCGGCACGCGCGCTCGAACTCCTGGAGGCGGTCGGCATCCGCGACCCCGAGGGCGCGATGCGGCGCCACCCGCACCACTTCTCCGGTGGCATGCTCCAGCGGGTCGTGATCGCCGCGGCCCTCGCCGGTGAGCCGTCGCTGCTGCTCGCCGACGAGCCGACCACCGCGCTGGATGTGACCACCCAGGCCGAGGTGATCGGGATCCTGACCCGACTCCAGGCCGAGCGCGGCACGGGCATGCTGTTCGTGACCCACGACCTCGAACTGGCCGCCGCGGTCTGCGATCGGGTCTACGTCATGTACGCGGGCCGGATCGTCGAGACGCAGACCGCGGAGGGCCTGTTCGCGAAGCCGCGACACCCGTACACCGCCGGCCTGCTCGCCTCGACGCCGCGGCTCGATCCGGACGCGGGGCCGCCCAAGCCCATTCCGGGCCGCCCGGTCTCGCTCGCCGAGGCCCCCACCGGCTGCGCGTTCGCCGCGCGCTGCGCGCATGTACAGCCGCGGTGCACGGACGAGGCACCCGCGCTGACCCGGCACGACGACGCCTACGCGGCCTGCTTCCGCGCCGACGAGGGGATCCTGACGTGACCAGCCGCTCCGCCCGCACGGCCGACACCACGCTCGAAGTCACCGATCTGCGCAAGTCATTCGGCGACCACGCCGCCGTGGCCGGGGTCTCGTTCACGCTCGCGCCGGGCGGCTCGCTCGGCATCGTCGGCGAATCCGGCTGCGGCAAGACCACGACCGCGCGCATGCTGGTCGGTCTGGCCACGCCCGACTCGGGCAGCATCCGGGTGGGCGGCCACGAGCGCGCCACGCGGACCGGCAATCGCGCCGAACGACTGGCCCGCGCGCGCGAGATCCAGATGGTCTTCCAGGACCCGTACCTGTCGCTGGACCCGCGGATCGCGGTCGGGGAGTGCGTCGACGAGGTGCTGCGACTGCACTTCGGCACGCTGACGAAGGATCAGCGGGCGGCCCGGGTGGCGGAGTTGCTGGACCAGGTCGGCCTGGGCGCGCGCGAGGCGACCGCGCTGCCCAAGGCGCTGTCCGGTGGTCAGCGCCAGCGAGTCGCGATCGCCCGCGCGCTCGCGGCCGAGCCGACGGTGCTCATCCTCGACGAGGCGGTCGCCGCGCTCGACGTGTCGATCCAGGCGCAGATCCTCGAACTCCTGGCCGGGATCCGGCGGGACGCGGGGGTGGGCTTCCTGTTCGTCAGCCACGACCTCGCGGTCGTCCGGCACATCACCGACGACGTGGTCGTCCTGCGGGCCGGCCGGATCGTCGAGGCCGGCAGCACCAATGAGGTGCTGACGAATCCTCGACACCCGTATACCCGGCTGCTGCTCGACTCCGTGCCACGGGTCGGGTGGGACCCGGCCAGGATCGCGGCCGATCGCCGGGCGCTGGCCGCAGAGGGCACGCGGTGAGCTTGGGCGATGGGCTTCCGGGGGCCTCGGGGCCAGGGCCTCGGGGCCGCCGTTGCCGGCCTCGTTTGCCGGCACCGCGCAGTGATCTCGTGCAGTGATCTCGTGCAGTGACCTCGTGGTGATCTCGCACGGTGACCTCGTGGAGTGACCTCGTGGTGACCTTGTGCAGTGACCTTGTGCAGTGACCGCGTGGTGAGTTTTTGCAGTGACCTTGTGCAGGACGTGACCCGGAAGGACGTGACCCAGTCATGAGCAATGAGACCGATTTCGCCGCGGGGACCGAGCGCGCCCCGGTTGTGGTCGACGAGCTGGCCTACCTGCCCGCGACCGAGGCGCTGCGGCGCTTTCGGGACCGCTCGCTCTCGCCGGTCGAGTTGATGACCGCCGTGATCGAGCGGGCCGAGGCCGTCGAGCCGAGGGTGAACTGCCTCGCCGAGCGGATCTACGACGAAGCCATGGCCGGCGCGCGGGCGGCGGAGGCCCGCTACGCCGGAAAGGGCGACGCGCCGCGACCGCTCGAAGGGCTCGCGGTGGCGACCAAGGAGGAGCAGCCCATCGCGGGCCGGATCACCTCGGAGGGCTCGGTGCCGTTCGCGGCCGAGGTCGCCGACGTCACGCATCCGGTGGTCGAGCGGGTGCTCGCGGCCGGCGGCATCGTGCACGCGCGCACCACGACCCCCGAGTTCAGCTGCGCGGCGTTCACCCGCTCGGAGCTGTGGGGCATCACCCGCAACCCGTGGAACCTGGCTTTCTCGCCGGGCGGTTCGTCCGGCGGCGCCGGCGCCGCGCTCGCGGCCGGGAGTACCACGCTCGCGACCGGCTCGGACATCGGCGGCTCGATCCGCATCCCCGCGTCGTTCACCGGAACGGTCGGGTTCAAGCCGCCGTACGGCCGGGTCCCCGCGCTGGCGCCGTTCAACCTGGACACGTACTGCCACGACGGCCCGATGGCGCGCACGGTCGCCGACTGCGTGCTGCTGCAGAACGTGCTGGCCGGCCCGCACCCGCTGGACGGCGTATCGCTCAGCCCCAAGTTGGTCCTGCCCACCGCTCCGGAGGGCATCGAGGGGCTGCGCGTGGCGCTCTCGATCACGCTGGGGGACTGGCTGGTCGACCCCGAGGTCGAGGCGAACACGCGCGCCGTGGCGGACGCGTTGCGCGCGGCGGGCGCGATCGTCGAGGAGGTCCCGGTGAACATCACCCGGCGGGACGTGCTGGACACCGCGTTGATCCACTTCGGCGCGATCTTCGGGTCGTGGGTGCGCGGGGTGGCCGAGGAACACGGCGACCGGTTGAACGCGTACACGCTCAGATTCGTCGAGGAAACGGTCGCCGCCACCGAGCGGGGCGGCCTGCTCGAGGGCTTGGAGCGCGAGGCCGCGATCCACGCCGAGGTGGGGCAACTGCTCGACCGGTACGACGTGTTGCTGTGCCCGACGGTCGGGATCCCCGCGTACCTGGCGGACGACGACTACACCTCGACCAAGGTCACGATCAACGGCGTCGAGCTGGAGCACTACCTCGAGGCGTCACTTACCACGGTGTTCAACATCGCGAGCCGCTGTCCGGTGCTGAGCGTGCCGTCGGGCCACGCGTCGAGCGGGGTGCCGACCGGGGTGCAGATCGTCGGGCGGTTCTACGACGACGCGACGGTGTTCCGGGCGGCGGCGGCGCTGGAGCGGGTGCGGCCGTGGGACTACGTGGGTGCGGGTATTCCGGCGCTCTGAGGGGATCGGGCTCGGGCCTTCGGTGCTCGGAGCCGGGTCGGGCTCGGGTTTCGGCGTGCTCGGGCTCCTTGGGGTGTTTGGTCCGGTCGGACTCGATGTACCGATCGGGCCAGGGCTGCTCGGCGGGCTCGATCTCCTGGCCGGGTTCGCGCTGCTCGGCGGGCTCCACCTCCTCCCCCTCCTTCTCTTCGCCGTTCGCGTTCATTTCGCGCTTTTCGCGTCCTCTCGCGTCCTCTCGCGTTCGTTCGCGTTCGTTCGCGTTCGTTCGCGTTCGTTCGCGTTCTCTGCGCGTTCGTGGATTGCTTCGCGTTCGGTCTTCGTCGGGTTCGGTCTTCCTCTCTTCATTCTTTTCAACGCAACTCGGTACAAGGAGTTCCATGTCCACCCCTGCCGATGTCGTCTTCCGCGGTGGTTCGGTCCATACGATCGACGCCGCGCGTCGCCGGGCCACGGCGGTGGCCGTGCGCGACGGGCGGATCGTGGCCGTCGGGCACGACGCGGATGTGCGCGGGTTGATCGGTTCGCGCACCGACGTGATCGACCTGACCGGCCGCGCGCTCGTACCCGGTTTCCAGGACTCGCACGTACACCCCGCCCTCGCGGGCATGACGCTGATCCGCTGCGACCTCTCGGACGCGCGGGACGCGGACTCGACGTTCGCCCTGATCCGCGCGTACGCGGCCGCCCGGCCCGACGAGGAGTGGATCAGCGGCGGCGGTTGGAACATGGAGGCGTTCGCGGGCGGTACGCCCAGTCGGCAGCAACTGGACGCGATCGTGCCCGATCGCCCGGCGTTCCTGATCAACGCCGACGGCCACGGCGCGTGGGTCAACACCCGCGCGCTCGAACTCGCGGGCGTCGGACGGGATACCCCGGATCCGGCCGACGGGCGGATCGAGCGCGAACCGGACGGCACCCCGCAGGGCACCCTGCACGAGGGCGCGACCGCGCTGGTCGGCGACCTCGTCCCGGGCCTGGACGCGGCCGACGGCCTGCGCGCGCTGCTCGCGGGCCAGGCGCGGATGCACTCGGTCGGCGTGACGGCGTGGCAGGACGCGATGGTCGGTTCGGCGCATCCGGGTCTGGACCCGCTGGAGTCCTATCTGACCGCGGCCCGTTCGGGGCAGCTGACCGCGCGCGTCGTGGGCGCGCTGTGGTGGGAACGGGACCAGGGCGCCGAGCAGTTGGAGCGGCTTCTCGACCTCCGCGCGTCCTCGTCGGTCGGTCGGTTCGCGGCCACCAGCGTGAAGATCATGCAGGACGGGGTCGCGGAGAACTTCACGGCCGCGATGAACGACCCGTACTTCGACGGCTGCGGCTGCCACACCGGCAACAGCGGACTGAGCTTCGTGGACCCGGCGGCGCTGCGCGAGCACGTCACGCTGCTCGACGCGCACGGCTTCCAGGTCCACGTACACGCGGTCGGCGACCGGGCCGCGCGCGAGGCGCTGGACGGCTTCGCGCAGGCGCTCGCGGCGAATGGGCGGGCGGATCACCGGCATCACATCGCGCACCTCCAGGTGGTCCATCCCAACGACGTGCCGCGCTTCGCGGAGTTGGGCGTGGCGGCCAACCTGCAGCCGCTGTGGGCCGCGCACGAGGCCCAGATGGACGAGCTGACCATCCCGTTCCTGGGTGACGAACGGGCGGCGTGGCAATACCCGTTCGGCGACCTGCTGCGCTCCGGCGCGACCCTCGCGGCGGGCAGCGACTGGCCGGTCAGCGCGCCGGATCCGATGTGGGGCATCCACACCGCGGTCAACCGGGTGCTGCCGGCCGTCGCGGAGCCGTCGGACACGATCTTCCTGCCCGAGCAGCGGATCGACCTCACGGCGGCGCTCGCGGCCTACACGGTGGGCACGGCGTACGTGAACCACCGCGACCACGACACCGGCACGATCGAGGTCGGCAAGCTCGCCGACCTGGTCGTCCTGGACCGCGACCCGTACGCGGGCGCGCCGGCGGAGATCGGCGACACGCGCGTGCTGGCGACGTACGTCGAGGGCGCGGCCGTGTACACGGGAGAGGGTCTGTGAACCGCGAGGGAGGGGGCCGATGAGCACGGCCTACGACGTGGCGGTGGTGGGCGCGGGACTGGCCGGTCTGGTGGCAGCGCGGGAGCTCGCGTCGTCCGGGCTGCGCGTGGTGGTCCTGGAGGCGGGCGATCGGGTCGGCGGCCGGACGTGGTCGAAGGTCCTCCCCGGTACGGGAGTTCGGGTCGACCTCGGCGCGGAGTGGATCTCGGCGGAGTACCACCGGGCGCTGATGGCCGAGTACGAACGCTACGGCGTGGACCTGGCCCCGGCACGGGAGAGCGCGGCGCGGCAGGTGTGGTTGCTGGACGGTGAGGCGTCCGAGGGCGCGATGCCGCTGACCGGGGCGGATCTGGCCGCGTACGAGCGGTTTGTCGCGGAACTCACCGCGTTGGCAGCAGAGTTGACGGCTTCACAGGCGCCGGACGGGTTGGACGTGGCGTACGGCGAGCTGCTTGAGGGCCTACCGGCGCGGGCGGCGGCGTACCTGTCGGTGCTCGGCGCCGCGTTGATGGGCGCGCGCCCCGAGGAGTACTCGGCGGTGGGCGTGATCGAGGACATCGTCGCGCTGGGCGGCGACCCGGCGGCGGCGTTCGGCGCCGAGGATCAGCGGGCGGCGGGCGGTGCGGACGCGTTGGCGGTGGCGATGGCGGCCTCGCTCGGCGCCGAACTGCGCTTCGGGGCGCGGGTGGTGGCGGTGTGTCAGGAGGGGCCGGGCGTGCTTCTCGGGCTGGCCGACGGCAGCGCCGTGCCGGCCGCCGCGGCAGTGGTCGCGACACCGCTCAACACGTGGGCGGCGATCGCCTTCGAGCCCGCGCTGCCGGCGGAGGTGGCGGCACTGGCCGAGCAGGGCCACGCCGGCCGCTCGGTGAAGGTGGCGGCCCGGACGACCGGGATACCCGTCGACACCAAGGCGGGCTGTTGGCCGCCCGGCGTCCTTGCCGTGTACAACGCCGGGGAGGACGTCTCCGTCGTCTTCGGCCTCGCCGAGAGCTTCGACCCGACCGACCGGGCCTCGATCGAGACGGCGGTGCGGCAGCTGTACCCGGACGCCCGTGTCCTGGAGGTACTCACCCACGACTGGTCCGCCGACCCACTGGCGCGGGGCACGTGGGTGGCCCCCCGCCCGGGCCAGTGGCCCCTCTTCGCGGCGGCGCGGGAGCCACACGGGCGGGTGGTCCTGGCGGGCGGCGACATCGCACGCACGTCCCAGGGCTACATGGACGGCGCGGTGCTCTCGGGCCACGACGCGGCGGAGGCGGTGCGGAACCTGCTCGCGTAGCGGGCACCCGACCGGGGTGGGCGTCGTCTGCGGAGGAGACGATGTCCACCCCTTGGCCATGTCAAGATACCCATGACAGAGATAGTCGACGCACAGATAATCGTGTCGGATCCTGACCCGGAGGCCGATCCCGACGTCGAAAGGGCCGACATGCCGCTGACCGCCGAAGACAGCCCCGGCTTCCTCCTGTGGCACACCACGCTGCGCTGGCAGCGCACGATGGCGGCCACCCTCGGCCCGCTCGACCTGACCCACCCTCAATTCGTGCTCCTGGCAAGCCTGTACTGGCTCGACACCCAGGGCGCCAAGCCCAACCAACTCACCCTGGCCGCCCACGCCGGCATGGACGTCAAGACCGTCTCCCCGGTCTTGCGCCGCCTGGAAGCCAAGGGCTACCTGACCCGAGCGACCGACCCGACCGACACCAGAGCCAAGCTCCTCCACATCACCACCCCCGGAAGCGACTTGGCCGCCAAGGCCATGCAGGCGGTGGAAGCGGCGGACGCGGCCTTCTTCGCGGACGCTCCCGACCTCGCGAACCTGCTCAAGGCGCTGCGCCGGCTGTCCGGCACACTCGGCGGGTAGAAGCGAGGTCGAGATCGAGGGTCGGGCCGGATGCGGTTTGATGTCGGCTGTGTCGATATTCACCGAGCAAGACCTCCTCGACGCCGCCGGATCGAAGTCGTTCGAGCGCGGCGAGGGCTACCTCGACGCGGTCGCGAATCTGACCGAGGACGGCCCCGGTGTCATCACCGCCGTGGTGTACGGAAACGACACCTACGACGTCGTCCTCGAATTCGGGCCGGACGATCTCACCGGTCGGTGCGATTGCCCGTACGGCGACCAGGGCTACTTCTGCAAACACTGCGTCGCGGTCGGCCTGGTCTTCCTGCGTACGGCCGAGGCCGGTCCGGTCGGGGAACCCCAGGGCGCCGCGATCGATCTGCGCGCCTATCTCGCCTCGCTCGACCACGGCGAACTCGTCGACCTCCTCGACGAGGCGGCCGGCAGCGATCCCGACCTGCGCCGCCGCCTCCACCTGCGCGCGGCCCGTACCGACGCCGGTGCCGGCCCGGACATCGCGGCGATCCGCGAGCACCTGGGCCGCTCGCTGCGCACCTACGGCTACCTGGACCGGCACGGCGCCCACACCTACGCCGGGGCGGTCGCCGACATCGCCGAGACGCTGGGGGAGTTGTCCGCCGCCGGCCACCATGTCGCCGTCATCGACCTCGCCGGCCGAGCCCTGGCCCTGATCGGCGCCGCCATCGAGGCGATCGACGACTCCGACGGCGGCATCACCGAGGAAGGCGAGGCACTGGTCGAACTGCACGCCGAAGCGTGCGCGACGGCCTCACCCGATCCCGTCGAACTGGCCGACTGGCTCCTCGCGTTCCAGCTCGCGAACCACAGTTGGCCGG
Organism: Embleya sp. NPDC127516; assembly: GCF_044765325.1. Classification (NCBI taxonomy): domain Bacteria; kingdom Bacillati; phylum Actinomycetota; class Actinomycetes; order Kitasatosporales; family Streptomycetaceae; genus Embleya; species Embleya sp. NPDC127516. The sequence goes on from NZ_JBIWJT010000003.1 coordinate 319,242, forward strand.
AACTGGCGATCCAGGACTACACGCAGCCGCTGGGGGACGCCGGTATCGCGCACTACGCCGCGCGCTTGCGCGAAGCCGAGTCCGCCGGGAACCGAGACGGATGGTTGATCCAGCACCTACGGGAAGACCTGGCCGAGGCCCAGGAAGACACCGACGCCCTCGTCGAAGCACTCGCCACCGACCTCACCCACGGCTACGCCTACCTCCGCATCGCCGACGCACTCACCGACGCCGGCCGCGAAGACGAGGCCCTCACCTGGGCCGAACGCGGCACCGCCGAGCACCCGGAAGAACCCAGGCTCGCCGACTACCTGACCCACCGCTACACCACCGCCGGCCGCTACGCCGACGCCCTGAAGGTCCGCTGGGACCAGTTCCGACACCGACTCAGCGTCCCGGCGCACCGACAACTCCTCGAAGCCGCGGCAGCGGCCGGAGAAGCCGACCACTACCGCGTCCAGGCCCTCCAAGCACTCCGCGACGCGGCCGAACAACCACAGACCCGCGCCCGAGCGGCCCAAGCCCTGATCGACATCCTCCTCACCGAGGACCGATTCACCGAAGCCTGGCACGCAGCCGAAACCCTCGGCGCCACCCGCACCCAATGGCTCAACCTCGCCGACGCCTGCCGAACCACCCGCCCGGATGACGCCCTCGAGATCTACCTACGAGAAGCCACCGCCCTCATCAAAACCACAACCAAACACGCCTACGCCCAGGCCGCAGACCTCCTGGCCCGCGCCCGCGACACCGCCCAAGCCACCAACCGCGAACCCCTGTGGGAAGCCGCATTCACCAAGTTGCACACCACCCACCACCGCAAACGCAACCTGATGACCGAACTCGCCCGCCACGGCCTCATCTGATCGCCGGAAACGTCCGAATGAACTCCCCCAAGTCTGCCCGGAGTTGGACGCGACTGTCCGCCAAGCTTCCGGATCATGGCGTTGATGGCGACCATCCGCAGTCCCCTGCCCCGCAAGCCAATCGACTGTTCGCAAGAGCGCAGACAGGGAGCCGACCTCGTCCTGAGTCGGCGGTGTCGACGGGAAAGGTCGGGCGGATGGTCGGCATCCCGTCACGCCGGTCCGAGACCTCGACGCGCAACGTGGCCGACTCTGCCCGAGACGACTCGATCGCGGTGCTGAGTTCGAAGCCGTGGTCGGTTCCCCTCCCGTGGGCCGTGACGTTCGCGGCGTTCGCGGCGTTCGCGGCGAGTTCGGCCGGAACAGCGCACCCGCTCGGACCGACTGCGCCCCAACGGAATCGAGCTGGGACCGCTGCCCCCACACACGACCCGACCGGCCAACGACAAGCCCTGGACCGACAACTGCGACGCACACGATGAGCAGGCCTGAAGCAGCACGCGAACAAGGACATAACAGGAAGCCCCGGAGCGACCCGGGCCTTCCGTCGCGTCCGGGCCACGCCGCGACTACACCGCATACGCACTGTGACCCGCGGAAACACCCTCAAGATCATTGCGCATATATGGCACAGAGGCCGTCCTACGCCTGCCGCCACCTCGCCGCGCGCCACACATCGTGACGGCAAAAAAGAGCCCCAAAACAAAAACAGCAGCTCACGAGTGATCGTGGCTGCTGAGACTGTTCACGCTGTGTGCCCCTGGCAGGATTCGAACCTGCGCACACGGCTCCGGAGGCCGTTGCTCTATCCCCTGAGCTACAGGGGCTCGGGTGACGTGAACATTACCAGCTCTGGGGAGTGGGTTGCGAAGGGGTTGGAGGGAGGGGGCGGGGGAGGTGCGGGATGAGATGTGCGGATCGGGCCCCGAGGTGGGTGTGGGGGGCCTAACCTCACTGGCGTGGGCGGGATTGGTGGTGAGGCGGCGCGGGTGCTTGTCGTGGATGACGACGAGGTGATTCGGCAGCTGATCGCGGTCAATCTGCGGCTGGAGGGGTTTGTGGTGAGCACTGCTCGGGATGGTGAGGAGTGCTTGCGGCTCGTGCATGAGGTGCGGCCGGATCTGGTCACGCTCGATGTGGTGATGCCGCATCTGGATGGGATCGGGACGGCGGCTCGGTTGCGGGCGGATCCTCGGACCAGTGGGTTGAAGATCCTGATGATCAGTGCCTGTGCTCAGGACGAGGACTTCTCGCGGGCTCGGGCGGTGGGCGTGGATGGGTATTTGACGAAGCCGTTTCATCCCGAGCAGCTCATTCGGTTGGTGCGGGCGTTGTCGCCGGAAACGGGATCGGGAAAGGAAGCGGGAGCGGGAACGGGAGCCGCAACAGGAGTGGAAGCGGGAGCGACACCGCGAGCGGAAGCAGGAGCCGCACCGCGAGCGGAAGCAGGAGCCGCACCGCGAGCGGAAGCAGGAGCCGCGGCAGGAGTGCGGGCCGAGCCGGAGCCGGCTTCGGAAGTGTCACCCGAATGACCTACGCCGCCCGCCGGGCGGGTTGGTCGGCGGGTCGCCTACCCTTGTCCCCGTGACCCCCGCAGAGCTTTCGCAGTCAGTGTTGTCCGCGGTTCGTGCCGCCGTCGAGGCGGGCGAGCTCGCCGTTGCCGTGCCCGAGAGCACGACGGTGGAGCGACCCAAGAACCGCGAGCACGGGGACTACGCGACGAACATCGCGTTGCAGCTCGCGAAGCCGGCCAAGCGGCCGCCGCGGGAGATCGCCCAGCTGCTGGCCGCGCGGATCGCGCAGGCGACCGGTGTGGCCAAGGTCGACATCGCCGGCCCCGGGTTCCTGAACATCACGCTCGACACGGCCACCCAGGGCGAGTTGGCCCGCAGCATCGTCGAGGCCGGCGCCGCGTACGGCAGCAACGACGCGTTCGACGGGCTCAAGATCAACCTGGAGTTCGTCTCGGCGAACCCGACCGGGCCGATCCACATCGGTGGGGTGCGCTGGGCCGCCGTCGGCGACTCGCTCGGGCGGATCCTGCGCGCGTCCGGCGCCGACGTCACCACCGAGTACTACATCAACGACGCCGGCGTGCAGATCGACAAGTTCGGCAAGTCGCTGATGGCGGCGGCGAACGACCGCCCCGTGCCCGAGGACGGCTACGTCGGCGCGTACATCAACGACATCGCCGCCGACATCGTCGCCGAGCGTCCCGACGTGTTGAGCCTGGCCGAGGCCGAGCAGGAGAAGGTCTTCCGCGCCACCGGGCTCAAGCTGATGGTCGCCGAGATCCAGCGCTCGATGGAGAACTTCGGCGCGCACTTCGACGTGTGGTTCTCCGAGACCACGCTGCACGCGTCCGGCGCGGTGGAGAAGGCGATCGAGCGGCTGCGCGAGCAGGGCCACGTCTACGACGACAACGGCGCGATCTGGCTGCGCACCACGGACTACGGGGACGACAAGGACCGGGTCCTGATCAAGTCCGACGGCGAGAAGACCTACTTCGCCTCCGACGCCGCGTACTACCTGAACAAGCGCGACCGGGGCAACGAGGTCGCCGTCTACATGCTCGGCGCCGACCACCACGGGTACGTCGGGCGGCTCAAGGCGATCGCGGCCTGCGCGGGCGACGACCCCGAGCACAACATCGAGATCATCGTCGGCCAGTTCGTGAAGATGATGCGCGCCGGCGAAGAGGTCCGGATGTCCAAGCGCGCGGGCAACATCATCACCATCGACGACGTCGTCGAGTGGATCGGTGTCGACGCCGCGCGCTACTCGCTGGCCCGTTCGTCCACCGACTCCACGATCACCCTCGACATCGACATCCTCACGTCGCACAAGAACGAGAACCCGGTGTTCTACGTTCAGTACGCGCACGCGCGGATGTCCTCGGTCGAGCGCAAGGCGGCCGAACGCGGGATCGTCAAGGGCGAGTTCACGCCGGAGTTGTTGTCCACCGAGTGGGAGTCCGACCTGCTCGGCATGCTCGGCGAGTTCCCGCGGGTGGTCGCCAAGGCCGGCGAGATGCGCGAGCCACACCATGTCGCGCGCTACCTGGAGCAGTTGGCCGGCACGTACCACCGCTTCTACGACCACTGTCAGATCCTGCCCAAGGGCGAGGAAGAGGTCACCGACCTGACGTACGCCCGAATGTGGCTGGCCGAAGCCGCGAAAACCGTGGTGGCCAACGGCCTCGCCCTGCTCGGGGTGTCCGCCCCCGAGCGCATGTGACGGATCGTCACAACGCAGGCGACAGGCCGAAGGCCGGGCGGATGCCCGGCCTTCGGTGTTTCCCGGCCCGCCGGCCGCCGCACCCGCCCCGCAAAAGACCCACACCGACGCCCACACCCCCCGGGGAGCACCACGACATGAGCCGTTCCGCCCACCCCGCCGGTCCCCGCCACGCGGACGTCCTGCCCGACGGCGCACCGCCGATCGCGCCCGAGGACCTGACCCTGCTCGACCCGAAGATCTGGCCCACGAACGCCGAGCGCGGCGCCGACGGCGTGGTCACCGTCGCCGGCCTGGACGTGCGCGAGCTCGCCCGCGAGTTCGGTACTCCCGCGTACATCCTCGACGAGGCGGACTTCCGGGCCCGCTGCCGCGCCTGGCGCGAGGCGTTCGAGGGCGCGGACGTGTTCTACGCGGGCAAGGCCTTCCTGTGTCGTGCGCTGGTGCGCTGGATCGCCGAGGAGGGCCTGAATCTGGACGTGTGCACCGCGGGCGAACTGGCCGTCGCGCTGTCCGCGGGCATGGACCCGGCCCGGATCGCCTTCCACGGCAACAACAAGTCGAGCGCCGAACTGGAACGCGCCCTGGAGGTGGGCGTCGGCCGGATCGTGGTCGACTCGTTCGAGGAGATCAGCCGGCTGGCGTTCCTGGCCGACCGGCGCGGCGTCACCCAGAAGGTCCTGGTCCGGATCACCGTCGGCGTCGAGGCGCACACCCACGAGTTCATCGCGACCGCGCACGAGGACCAGAAGTTCGGCTTCTCGCTGGCCGACGGCCAGGCCGCCGAGGCGGTCCGCCGGATCCGCAAGCTCGACTCGCTCGAACTGATCGGCCTGCACTCGCACATCGGCTCGCAGATCTTCGACACCGCCGGGTTCGAGGTCGCCGCGCGCCGCGTGGTCGGCCTGCTGGTCGCGGTCCGGGACGAGCACGGCGTCGAACTCCCCGAGATCGACCTCGGCGGCGGTCTGGGTATCGCCTACACCTCCGCCGACGACCCGCAGTCGCCCGCGATCATCGCCGCCTCGCTGCTGGACATCGTGCGCCGCGAATGCGCCGCCGCCGGGCTGGCCGCGCCCCGGCTGTCGGTCGAACCCGGCCGCGCGATCGCCGGGCCCGGCACGTTCACGCTCTACGAGGTGGGCACGATCAAGCCACTGGAGGGTCTGCGCACCTACGTCAGCGTGGACGGCGGCATGTCGGACAACATCCGCACCGCGCTCTACGACGCCGAGTACACCGTGACGCTCGTCTCACGCGAGAGCGACGCGGCGCCGATGCTCTCGCGCGTGGTGGGCCGGCACTGCGAGTCGGGCGACATCATCGTCAAGGACGCGTACCTGCCCGCCGACCTGGCCCCCGGCGACCTGCTCGCGGTACCCGCGACCGGCGCCTACTGCCGCTCGATGGCGAGCAACTACAACCACGTGACCCGCCCGCCGGTGATCGCGGTCCACGACGGCAGCGCGCGCGTGATCGTGCGGCGCGAGACCGAAGAGGACCTGCTCCGCCTCGACATCGGCTGAACGCCCACACCCGGGACCGCCGTACGAGAGCATCTCGGCACGAAAAGACACACACGAAAACGCACACACCAGAACGCACACGAACGCCGGAACCGAGCCCGGAGCAAGACTCCGGGGCGAGATCCCCGCCGGGGCGAGATCCCCGCCGGGGCGAGATCCCCGCCGGGGCGAGAACCCCGGAGCGAGAGCCCCGGAGCGGAATCCCGGAGCAAGACCCCGCCGGAGCGAGAACACCGGAACAAGCGAGAACACCGGCACAGCAGCACCGGCACCACAGCAGCACCGGCACCACAGCAGCACCGGCACCACAGCAGCAGCACCGGCACAAAAGAACACCGGAACAAGAACGACGGAACGATCGGGGGTCGCCAGGCGGCGGCCCCCGGGCTCGGGAGAAAATCCCGTGGCCGGCATGCGAGGCCGCAAGAATTGTCGTCTCGGATCCTGGACCAGCCCTGGTTCGGAGAATGATCCGAGCGACACTTGTCGGCACTGCCCGACTCCGGAAATTCCCCGGACGGCAGACTCGGACAACCTTTGTCTTCGAGAAGTGAGGTCGGATGATGCGTACGCAGCCGCTGAAGGTGGCGCTGCTCGGTTGTGGTGTGGTCGGCTCCGAAGTGGCCCGCATCATGACGACGCACGCGACCGACCTCGCCGCCCGAATCGGGGCCCCGATCGAGCTGGCCGGCGTGGCGGTACGCCGGGCCGGGCGCGAGCGCGCGGGCATCGACCCCGAGCTGGTCACCACGGACGCCGTGGAACTGGTCAAACGCGACGACATCGACGTCGTGGTCGAGGTGATCGGCGGCATCGAGCCCGCCCGCGGCCTGATCCTGTCCGCGATGGAGCACGGCGCCTCGGTGGTCTCCGCCAACAAGGCGCTGCTCGCCGAGGACGGCTCGACGCTGCACGCCGCCGCCGCGAAACACGGTGTGGATCTCTACTACGAGGCCGCCGTGGCCGGCGCGATTCCGCTCCTGCGTCCGCTGCGCGAGTCGCTCGCCGGGGACAAGGTGGAGCGGGTCCTGGGCATCGTCAACGGCACCACCAACTTCATCCTGGACCGGATGGACTCGACCGGCGCGGGCTTCGCCGAGGCGCTCGACGAGGCCACCGCGCTGGGGTACGCCGAGGCCGACCCCACCGCCGACATCGAGGGCTTCGACGCCGCCGCCAAGGCCGCGATCCTGGCCGGTCTGGCCTTCCACACCCGGGTGACCGCCGCCGACGTCTACCGCGAGGGCATCACCGAGGTCAGCGCCGCCGACGTGGCCAGTGCCAAGGCGATGGACTGCGTGGTCAAGCTGCTGGCGATCTGCGAGCGCGGCGCCGACGGGCAGAGCGTGAGTGCCCGCGTGCACCCGGCGATGATCCCGCGTTCGCACCCCCTGGCGTCGGTGCGCGAGGCGTACAACGCGGTCTTCGTCGAGTCCGAGGCGGCCGGACAGCTGATGTTCTACGGCCCCGGGGCCGGTGGCGCGCCGACCGCGAGCGCGGTGCTCGGCGACCTGGTCGCGGTCTGCCGCAACAAGCTCTCCGGCGCGACCGGGCCCGGCGAGTCGGCGTACGCCCAACTGACCCCGCAGCCGGTGGGCATCGCCCGTACCCGCTACCACCTGAGCCTGGACGTCGCCGACCGAGCCGGTGTGCTGGCCCAGGTGGCCGCGGTGTTCGCCCAGCACGACGTGTCCATCGACACGGTCCGTCAACAGGGCCGGGACGGGGATGCCACACTCGTGATCGTCACCCATACCGCCACCGACGCCGCGCTCGCGGCGACCGTCGCCGATCTGCGCGGTATGGACATCGTCCGTGACATCGCCGGCATCATGCGGGTCGAAGGGGAGTAGAGGGACCGTGAGCGCGCTCAAGGAAGGCGTCCGCACCACTCAGTGGCGCGGGGTCATCGAGGAATACCGCGACCGTCTGCCGGTCTCGGCGAACACACCCGTGGTCACCCTGCGTGAGGGTGGTACGCCGCTGGTCCCGGCCCAGGTGCTCTCCGAGCGCACCGGATGTGAGGTTCACCTCAAGGTCGAGGGCGCCAACCCGACCGGGTCCTTCAAGGACCGCGGCATGACGATGGCGATCTCCAAGGCCAAGGAGGAGGGCGCGCGAGCGGTCATCTGCGCGTCCACCGGCAACACCTCGGCCTCGGCCGCCGCGTACGCGGTGCGCGCCGGGATGGTCTGCGCCGTGCTGGTGCCGCAGGGCAAGATCGCGCTCGGCAAGATGGGCCAGGCCCTCGTGCACGGGGCGCGCATCCTCCAGGTCGACGGCAACTTCGACGACTGCCTCACGCTCGCCCGCGATCTGGCCGAAAAGTACCCGGTCGCGCTGGTGAACTCGGTCAACCCGGTGCGCATCGAGGGCCAGAAGACGGCCGCCTTCGAGATCGTGGACATGCTCGGCGACGCGCCCGACATCCACGTGCTCCCGGTCGGCAACGCGGGCAACATCACCGCGTACTGGAAGGGCTACAACGAGTACGCGGCCGACGGCCTGGCCGCCCGCCGCCCGCGCATGTGGGGCTACCAGGCGGCCGGTTCGGCGCCGCTGGTCAACGGCGCGCCGGTGCTCTCGCCGCAGACGATCGCCACCGCGATCCGGATCGGCAACCCGGCGTCGTGGGACTTCGCGATCGCCGCGCGGGACGATTCCGGCGGTCACATCGAATCGGTGACCGACCGTCAGATCCTGTCGGCGTACCGTCTGCTGGCCGCCCAGGAGGGCGTCTTCGTGGAGCCGGCGTCCGCCGCGAGTGTGGCCGGATTGCTCCAGGCGGCCGAACAGGGTCGGGTCGATCCGGGCCAGCGGATCGTCTGCACGGTCACCGGCAACGGCCTCAAGGACCCGGACTGGGCCGTGGCCGGCGCGCCCAAGCCGGTCGTCGTGCCGATCGACGCGTCTGCTGCGGCTGCCCAACTCGGCCTGGGCTGACCCGTTCGGCCGCCATCGATCGATGCACCGGTGGAATGTCGCCCATTCGCCGCATTCGCCGGTGTGGAAATCGTTTCGGAATCGAATCCGGGCGGTCGACGGTCACTCGTCGACCGCCCCCGGTCCTTTTCGATCCCATTTCCGGTACCAATCCCACGACGCGGTGGTTACGGTGTCCCGCGAGGGAACGCACCTTCGGTAGGCTGATCACCGGACGCGGCCTTGCACTCGTTCCGCGGCGCATGCCGCCCGGGTCTCGCGTCTGTTCCTGCCGTTCCGCAGCACCCGCGATTTCCCGAACGCGCCACCGGTTCGGACCGTCCCGCGAAGGTGCCCGGAACTCCACGAGGAGGAGTGTCCACGCGTATGGCCGGCCCCGCATTCCGTGCCGCCCCCGTCCGGGTTCGCATCCCGGCCACGAGCGCCAACCTGGGTCCCGGGTTCGACGCGTTCGGACTCGCGCTCGGACTGTACGACGACGTCGCCGTCCGGGTCGCGGACGAGGGCTTGTCGATCGACATCGCAGGTGAGGGCGCCGACGACCTGTCCCGTGACGAGAACCACCTGGTCGTGCGCGCGGCCTACGCCGCGTTCGAGGCGATGGGCGGTCGACCTCCCGGGCTGGACGTCGTATGCGCCAACCGGATCCCGCACGGACGCGGTCTGGGCTCGTCCGCCGCGGCGATCTGCGCGGGTGTGATCGCCGCCCGGGCGCTGACCATAGGCGGCGCCGAACGGCTCGACGACGAGGCCACACTCGCCCTGGCGACCGAGTTGGAAGGCCACCCGGACAACGTCGCGGCGTGTCTGCTCGGCGGGTTCACCATCGCCTGGACCGAGGAGGACGGCCCCCGAGCGGTGCGATCGACCCCCGACCGGGGTATATCTCCAGTCGTGTTCGTACCCGCCTCCCCGCTGTCCACCGAGGTCGCGCGCGGTCTGCTGCCGGCCAAGGTGACACATCGCGACGCCGCGGCGAACGCGGGACGCGCCGGCCTGCTGGTCACCGCGCTGACCTCGCGTCCGGACCTGCTGTTCGCCGCGACCGAGGATCGGCTGCACCAGACCTACCGGGCGCCCGCGATGCCCGCGAGCGCCGAATTGATCGACAAGCTGCGCGCACAGGGGATGGCCGCGGTCGTCTCCGGCGCGGGGCCGACCGTGCTCGCCCTGGTCACACACGACCGGGTCGACGAGGCGATCGGTATGGCCGGGCCCGATTGGGTGGTTCGGCAATTGGGAGTGGACGGGGCCGGAGCAAGCGTCATGCCACTGGCGTGACCTGCGTACTCGCTGTTCGTTGGCAGTACGCCCGGTAGGCGGGAGACGGACCCGACGGCACACCCGGCGCGGCCGGGCGAACGGTCCGAGCGGTGGTGGATCCGTTCACTCCACTGCACTACCGCAGGAAAAATGGGCTGCGCCGGGGGAGCGATGGGGTGGGGGAATGTCTCTTGGGTCCGGTAGTGTTAGCGTCATCACCGCACCAGATCCCCCACCCGCATAGGTTGGGCGCGTTCGGTGCTCTGTGGCCACGATCCTTTGGGAGTTCCCCCTCCTGCCTGTCCTTCGTGACGAACGTGGCTCCCCGATACAGACCGGCGGAACCACCGCGCCGCGTCGAGCTCATCCCGGGGACCCGAGGGCCGTTCCTTCACAGGAAATCGAGCCCCTACAGGAATACGAGCCCCCACAGGCATACATGAGCCCGATCCTCGCAGTACTGGGCACATTTTCGACGATTCCCGCCATCCGGCGGACCACCGCACCGGACCGCACTGGAAGCGGGACGGACAGCACAACCGGTCGCCGAGCCCTCTCAAGGCCGACGCCCGCTCCAGGGAAGGACCCTTCGTGAGCGACACCACCGAACTCATGGACGCAACGCCGCAGGCCGCGTCCGCCTCGGGTGACGCGGCTGCCACCGCGGACGCCCCCGCTCCCGCCACGCGGCGCCGCCGCTCGACGGGCACCGGCCTCAACGGCATGGTGCTGGCGGAGCTGCAGCAGGTCGCCACCGGTCTCGGCATCAGCGGCACCGGCCGCATGCGCAAGAGCCAGCTGATCGAGGCCATCCAGGCGAAGCAGGGTGGTTCGGACGCCGCTCCCGCTGCAGCCACGAAGCCGGCCCGGGCCACCAAGGCGAAGGCCGCCGCAGCCGCGGACAACGGCGCGGCACCGGCCGAGGCCGTCGCCGCGGCACCCGCCGAGGCGCCCGTCGCGGAGGCGCCCACCAGGGCCCGCCGTGCCGCGCGGACGCGGGTCGCGGTCGAGGCCCCGCAGATCGAGATTCCGGAGCAGGCCGCCGCCGAGGCGCCCGCCAACGGGCGCACCCGACGTGAGCAGGAGCCGGCGGCCGAGGCCACCGAGGCCCCGACGCGCCGTCGTGGCGAGCGCACCGAGCGCACCGGCGACGAGCAGGGCGAGCAGCGCGAGGGCGGCGAGCGCGAGGGCCGCCGCGAGCGTCGCGAGCGCGGCCAGAACCGGCGCGACCGCGGCGACCGCAACAACGAGCGCGGCGGCGAGCGGACCGAGCGCGCCGAGCGCCCGGAGCGCGGCGAGCGGGCCGAGCGCGGCGACCGCGGCAACAACGAGCGCGGGGAGCGCGGCGGCGACCGCGCCGAGCGGGCCGACCGCGGCGGCGAGCGCGGCAAGCAGCAGCAACAGCAGCAGCAGGACAACGACCCGATGGGTCCGGACGACGACTTCGAGGGCGGCGGCCGTCGGCGCCGTGGCCGTTACCGCGACCGCAACCGTCGCCGCGGCGGCCGCGAGGGCTTCGAGACCAACGAGCCCGTGCTGGCCGACGACGACGTCCTGGTCCCCGTCGCGGGCATCCTGGACATCCTCGACAACTACGCCTTCGTGCGGACCTCGGGCTACCTGCCCGGCTCCAACGACGTGTACGTCTCGCTCGCCCAGGTCCGCAAGAACGGCCTGCGCAAGGGTGACGCGATCGTCGGCGCGGTGCGTCAGCCGCGCGACGGCGAGCGTCGGGAGAAGTTCAACGCCCTCGTGCGCCTGGACACGGTCAACGGCATGGAGCCGGAACAGGCGCGGCAGCGCTCCGACTTCAACAAGCTGACCCCGCTGTACCCGCAGGACCGGCTCCGTCTGGAGACCGACTCCGGCGCGCTGACCACGCGGATCATCGACCTCGTGTCGCCGATCGGCAAGGGCCAGCGCGGTCTGATCGTCGCGCCGCCCAAGGCGGGCAAGACGATGGTGCTCCAGGCGATCGCCAACGCGATCACCGTGAACAACCCCGAGTGCCACCTGATGGTCGTGCTCGTGGACGAGCGCCCCGAAGAGGTCACCGACATGCAGCGCTCGGTCAAGGGCGAGGTCATCTCCTCGACCTTCGACCGGCCCGCCGAGGACCACACGATCGTCGCCGAGTTGGCCATCGAGCGGGCCAAGCGCCTGGTCGAACTGGGCCACGACGTGGTCGTGCTGCTCGACTCGATCACCCGCCTGGGCCGCGCGTACAACCTCGCGGCGCCCGCCTCCGGCCGCATTCTGTCCGGTGGTGTCGACTCGACCGCGCTGTACCCGCCGAAGAAGTTCTTCGGCGCGGCGCGCAACATCGAGAACGGCGGCTCGCTGACCATCCTGGCCACCGCGCTGGTCGAGACCGGCTCGCGGATGGACGAGGTGATCTTCGAGGAGTTCAAGGGCACCGGCAACATGGAGCTCAAGCTCGACCGCAAGCTCGCCGACAAGCGGATCTTCCCGGCGGTGGACGTGGACGCGTCCAGCACCCGCAAGGAAGAGATCCTGATGGCGTCGGACGAACTCGCGGTCGTCTGGAAGCTGCGCCGGGTGCTGCACGCGCTCGACCAGCAGCAGGCCATCGAGCTGCTCCTGGACAAGATGAAGAAGACCAAGAGCAACGGCGAGTTCCTGATGCAGATTCAGAAGACGACGCCGATGCCGAACGACTAGTCGGCTCACGCGTGGGGTCCGGGGGTCGCCCCCGGACCGGCACAGTCGAAGACCACGCCGATGCCGAACGACCGGTCGCACCTCGACCGGTCGTAGGACGCAAGACCGGACACAGCGTCGGCCGGGAGGGAATGTCACGACCTCGGTCGTGGTTGGGCGGTACAGACCCTGATTTGGGTCCGGTCGCCCCCTCCTGGCAGACTGCTCTGTCGGCCCCGGTTCACGTGACGCCCACTCGGGCGTACGACCCGGCGCCCTCCCGAACCCAAGGAGACTCCTGTGAAGCCCGACATCCACCCCGAGTACGTGGAAACCACCGTCACCTGTGGCTGTGGCTCGACGTTCACCACGCACAGCACCGCGACCAGCGGCCAGATCCGCGTCGAGGTCTGTTCGCAGTGTCACCCGTTCTACACGGGCAAGCAGAAGATCCTCGACACGGGTGGCCGTGTGGCGCGCTTCGAGAAGCGCTTCGGCAAGCAGCCGGTGGCCGGCAACAAGTAGCGACCCCGCGGCGCCGGAGGAGCGGTGGGCCTTGTCCAAGGTCCGTCCCGCCCCTCCGGCGCCGTTCGTTTGTCCGCCCGTCCCGGGCGTCCCGCCGATCCCGCCACCGCGTCACGATCCCGCCGAGTTCGCGGCCATACCCCAGAGGAGCCCCCAGTGTTCGAGGCGATGGACGACCTGCTCGCCGAGCACGCCGACCTGGAGCGACAGCTCGCCGATCCGGCCGTGCACACGGACCAGACGCGCGCGCGCAACCTCGGGCGGCGCTACGCCGAACTGGGGCCGATCGTGGACGCCTACCGGCAGTGGTCCAGTGCCGCCGCCGACGTCGAGGCCGCACACGAACTGGTCGCCGAGGACCCGGACTTCGCCGCCGAGGCGGAGGAGGCCGAGCAGCGCCGCGAGGAGTGCGCGGAGAAGCTGCGCCGGCTGCTGGTGCCGCGCGACCCGGCCGACGACAAGGACGTGATCCTCGAGGTCAAGGCGGGCGAGGGCGGCGAGGAGTCGGCCCTGTTCGCGGGCGACCTGCTGCGGATGTACCTGCGCTACGCCGAGCGGGCCGGCTGGAAGACCGAGATCCTCGAATCCAACGAGTCCGATCTCGGCGGCTACAAGGACGTCCAGGTGGCGGTGAAGACCAAGGGCAACCCCGCGCCCGGCGAGGGCGTCTACGCCCGGCTCAAGTTCGAGGGCGGCGTACACCGCGTCCAGCGCGTGCCCGCCACCGAGTCGCAGGGCCGCATCCACACCTCCGCGGCCGGCGTCCTGGTGCTGCCCGAGGCGGAGGACGTCGAGGTCGAGATCAACGCCAACGACCTGCGCATCGACGTGTACCGCTCGTCCGGGCCCGGCGGCCAGTCGGTCAACACCACCGACTCCGCGGTGCGCATCACGCACCTGCCCACCGGCATCGTGGTCTCCTGCCAGAACGAGAAGAGCCAGCTCCAGAACAAGGAGTCGGCGATGCGCATCCTGCGCGCCAGGATGCTCGCCGCGGCCCAGGAGGAGGCCGACAAGGAAGCCTCCGACGTGCGCCGCAGCCAGGTCCGCACGGTGGACCGCTCCGAGCGCATCCGGACGTACAACTTCGCGGAAAACCGGATTTCGGACCACCGCGTGGGCTACAAGGCGTACAACCTGGACCAGGTGCTCGACGGCGATCTCGATCCGGTCATCCAGGCGTGTGTGGACGCCGACATGGCCGCTCGGCTCGCCCACCAATAACGGAGACGAGATGAACCTGCTGCTCGCCGAGGTGGCCCAGGCCACCCTGCGACTGGCCGACGCGGGCGTTCCCTCTCCGCGCTTCGATGCCGAGGAACTCGCTGCGTTCGTGCACGGTGTCAAGCGTGGCGCCCTGCACACCGTCGCCGACGGCGACTTCGACGCGCGGTTCTGGGAGGCCATCGCGCGCCGGGAGGCCCGTGAGCCGTTGCAGCACATCACCGGGCGGGCCTTCTTCCGCTACCTCGAACTCCAGGTGGGTCCCGGCGTGTTCGTGCCCCGGCCGGAGACCGAGGTGGTGGTCGGCTGGGCGATAGACGCGCTGCGCGCGATGGACGTCGCCGAACCGCTCGTGGTCGACCTGTGCACCGGCTCCGGCGCGATCGCGCTCGCGGTCGCCCAGGAGGTGCCCCGCTCGGTCGTGCACGCGGTCGAGCTGGACCCGGACGCGTACCGCTACGCCGCGCGCAACGCGAGCGGCTCGCGGGTGATCCTGCACCGGGGCGACGCGCTCGCCGCGCTGCCGGAGCTGGACGGCACGGTCGACCTGGTGATCAGCAATCCGCCCTACGTCCCGCTGGACGAGCGGGACGAGATGGCCCCCGAGGCGCGCGACCACGACCCCGAACTGGCCCTGTTCTCCGGGCCGGACGGGCTGGACTTCATCCGGATCCTGTCCAAGACCGCCTACCGGCTGCTGCGCCCGGGCGGCCTGGCGGTGGTCGAGCACGCGGACACCCAGGGCGGCGCGGTGCCGTGGATCTTCAACGAGGAGGCCGGTTGGGTGGACGCGGCCGACCACCGCGACCTGACCAATCGGCCGCGCTTCACCACCGCACGCAAGGAAGGCGCGTGAATCGCGCGCCCCGCACGTCCGCGCGGCCGGCCTCGCCCGCGCCGCCCGCACCCTTCGCGGCACCGGCACCACCCGTGGCCTTCGCACCACTGGCATCACCGGCACCACCCGCGGCACCCGCACGCTTGGCATCGCCCGCACCGCCCGCTTCGCCCGTACCGCTTCAGGAGGTAAGTGCCCGATGAGCCGACGCTACGACTGCTCCGACGCGATGGACCGTGGGCTCGGGCTGCGTGAGGCGACCGGGTCGATCAAGCGCGGCGACCTGGTCGTGCTGCCCACGGACACCCTGTACGGCATCGGCGCGGACGCGTTCACCCCGCACGCCGTGCACGCGTTGCTCGACGCCAAGGGCCGGGGCCGCAACATGCCCTCGCCCGTGCTGGTGGGCTCGCCGAACACGCTGCACGGGCTGGTCACCGGCTTCCCTGAGGTGGGCTGGGAACTGGTCGACGCGTTCTGGCCGGGCGCGCTCACCATCGTCGCCTTCCACCAGCCGTCGCTGATGTGGGACCTGGGCGATACCCGCGGCACGGTCGCGGTGCGGATGCCGCTGCACCCGGTCGCGATCGAACTGCTCACCGAGACCGGGCCGATGGCGGTCAGCAGCGCGAACCGGTCCGGGAATCCGGCGGCGACCACGGTCGACGAGGCCGAGGCCCAGCTCGGCGAATCGGTGTCGGTGTACCTGGACGGCGGCACCTGCCCCTCGACCGCGCCGTCCTCGATCGTCGACCTGACCGCCGGCCGTCCCCGGCTGCTGCGTGAGGGTGCCCTGTCGTTGGACACGTTGCGCGAGGTCGTACCCGACCTGGAGGGCGTGAATTGACCCCGCCACCTCCCGTGGGGCACTCCTACGGGCCGTACGGGTCCGCGCCCGACTCGTTTCGGATCCTGTTCGTGTGTACGGGGAGCATCTGCCGCTCGCCGATCGCCGAACGGCTCGCGCGGCTGGGACTGGAGCGCCGGCTCGCCGCCGACGACGCGGTCCGTCTCAGCGTGCAGAGCGCCGGGACCTGGGGGCACGAGGGCGCGCCGATGGAGCCGCACGCGGCCGAGGTGCTGCTCGAATACGGCGCCGACCCGGGCGACTTCCACGGCCGCGAACTGCTGGACGAGCACGTGGCCGAGGCGGACCTGGTGCTCACCGCGACGCTCGACCACCGCGCGCACGTGGTGTCCATGGGGCACGCCTCCGGCCTGCGCACGTTCACGCTCAAGGAGTTCACCCGACTGGTCGCGGTACTGGAGCGCGCGCCGTATCCCGAGCGCGATCTGGTCCAGCGCGGCCGCTCGCTGGTGCGGGCCGCCGCGGCGTTGCGCGGGCGGCTGGCCGCGCCCGATCCCGAGTGGGACGAGGTGGCCGACCCGTACGGCGCGCCGCTGAGCGTGTTCCGGGCCTGTGCCTCCGACATCGGCTCGGCCCTGGACCCGGTGCTCACCGCGCTCACCGGGCACCCCGCGCACAGCCACTGACGACATCTCGGCGCGCGAGTCGCGCGCACCCGCGCGGCGACCGGCCCGAATCGGTGCGAATCCACCCGTCGGGCGAGCGGCCCGAATCGGCCCGAATCCGCCCCCCGAGAGCCTGTCCGTGCCCCGACCCCCGGCATATGGTGGAGAAGTCCCTGCGGCCTTGAGGAGCAGTGCCATGGGCACTCCCGACTCCACGTCAACTCCCTTCTGGGGACCGGACTTCGCCGCCCTGCGCGAGGCGGACCCGGAGATCGCCGAGGTGCTTTTGGGCGAGTTGGCCCGGCAACGCGGCGGTCTGCAGTTGATCGCCGGCGAGAACTTCACCTCCTCGGCGGTGCTGGCCGCGCTCGGCAGCACGCTCGCCAACAAGTACGCCGAGGGTTATCCCGGACGGCGCTACTACGGCGGGTGCGCCGAGGTGGACCGCGCCGAGGAACTCGCGGCGCGCCGGGCCCGGGCCCTGTTCGGCGCCGAGCACGCCAACGTGCAGCCGCACTCGGGCACCGCCGCGAATCTGGCGGCCTATGCGGCGGTCCTGGCGCCGGGCGACACGATCCTGGCCATGTCGCTGCCGCACGGCGGCCACCTCACCCACGGCTCCCGGGTGAATTTCTCCGGCCGCTGGTTCCACGCGGTCGCCTACGGGGTGCGCGAGAGCGACGAGCGGATCGACTACGACCAGGTCCGGGACCTGGCCCGGGCGCATCGGCCCCGGCTGATCGTGTGCGGCGCCACCGCGTATCCACGGCTTGTCGATTTCGCGGCGTTTCGCCGAATCGCCGACGAGGTGGGCGCCTACCTGATGGTGGACGCGGCGCACTTCATCGGTCTGGTCGCGGGTGACGCGGTGCCCTCGCCGATCCCGTTCGCGGACATCGTCACGTGCACCACGCACAAGGTGCTGCGCGGTCCGCGCGGCGGAGTGATCCTGTGCCGTGAGGAACTCGCCGACCGGATCGACCGCGCGGTGTTCCCGTTCAGCCAGGGCGGGCCGCACATGCACTCGGTGGCGGCCAAGGCGGTCGCGCTGGGCGAGGCGGCCGGCGCGGCGTACCGGGTGTACGCACGCCGCGTGGTGGCCAACGCGCAGGCGTTGGCACAGGGTTTGCAGGCCGAGGGCATGCGGGCGGTCTCCGGGGGCACCGACACCCACCTGGCGCTGCTGGATCTGCGGGGGATCGGGGTCAGCGGCAGCGACGCGGAACGTCGCTGCGAGCGCGCGGGCATCACGCTGAACAAGAACGCGATCCCGTTCGATCCGGTGAAGCCGATGATCGCCTCCGGGATTCGGGTCGGCACGGCCGCGGTGACCACGCAGGGGATGACCGAGACGGACATGAAGGAGATCGCCCTGCTGATCGGTCGGGCGGCGCGTGAGGACGACGAGAGCGTGCTGCGCGAGGTGCGTGCGGCGGTCGGCGACCTCGTGGCGACCCATCCGGCCTACCCGCGCCGCTGAGTCGCCCACCGGGCAATCCCGGTCCGGGGTGGCTGGGACCGGGGAGACTGTGGTTACGTGTGGGGCGACGGGCCGGTGGTGGCACCACCGAGCACAGTGCGATCGTCCCTCGCCGGTGAAGGTTCGGCGATTCTCCCGGGGAGCGGCGGCACGTCTAGTCTGAAGCCCGTGCTGCCGCTGGGATGTGCCGAAGCCGGGGACGGTTGAGTCTTGCGCGAATACCTGCTCACGCTGTTCGTCGCCGCCGCGGTGACCTACCTGCTGACGGGCGCGGTCCGCCGGTTCGCCATCGCCGCCGGCGCGATGCCCGAGATCCGCGCGCGCGACGTGCACAAGGAGCCGACCCCGCGCCTGGGCGGGTTGGCGATGTTCGGCGGTTTGTGCGCGGGTCTGCTGGTCGCCCGGCATCTGCCGGTGCTGGAGGACGTGTTCACCGCCTCGACCGACGTGCAGGCGCTGTTGTCCGGCTGCGCGCTGATCTCGGTGCTCGGGGTGATCGACGACAAATGGGGCGTCGACGCGATCATCAAGCTGCTCGGTCAGGCGCTCGCCGCGGGCGTGATGGTCTGGCAGGGCATCGTGATCCTGTGGCTGCCCATCCCCGGCTACGGCACGGTGAGCCTGACGCCGACCCAGGGCACGTTGCTGACCATCGGGATAGTGGTCATCACGATCAACGCGGTGAACTTCGTGGACGGCCTCGACGGCCTCGCGGCCGGCATGGTGTGCATCGCCGCGCTGGCCTTCTTCGGCTACTCGTACCGGCTGTGGTTCGGTTATGGCGTCTCGGGCGCCGCCGCGCCGACGCTGTTCACCGCGCTGCTGATCGGGATGTGCGTGGGTTTTCTGCCGCACAACCTGCACCCGGCGCGGATCTTCATGGGCGACTCCGGCTCGATGCTGATCGGCCTGATGCTGGCCGCCGCCGCGGTCACCGTGACCGGCCGGATCGACCCGGACGCGATCATGGCGCAGAGCGACGGCTCGATGTCCTTCACCACGCACAAGCTGGTGCCCGTCTACATTCCGCTGGTGCTGCCGTTCGCGGTGCTGGTGGTGCCGCTGATGGACCTGGTGATGGCGGTCGGCCGGCGCGGTTGGGCGGGGCGCTCGCCGTTCGCGGCGGACAAGGGCCACCTGCACCACCGGCTCCTGGAGATCGGCCACTCGCACAGCCGCGCGGTGCTGATCATGTACTTCTGGTCCGGCCTGATCGCGTCGTTCACGGTGCTGATCTCGGTCCGTCCGGAGCGGCGTCCGATCGTCTACGTGGGTCTGGGCCTGATCGCCCTCGGCCTGGTGTTCCTGATGTTGCCGAGGTTCAAGCCGCACGTGCCGACCGAGCTGTACAACGTGGTCCCGCCGCGCTATCGGCGGATGCGCCGGCGGCGGCGCGGCGCGAACGTTCCGGTCGATCGGATGGTTCCCGGCGAATCAGACGGCGTACGGCTGAACGGAGCATCCGCCACAGCCGCCACAGGCTCCACACGTCATTCGCAAAACCCCACCCCACCAGCGCATTTGCCTGCGGGCAGGGGGGCGCGAAAGGGTGGTGGAAGGCTGTGAGCTTGTACACACGAACGGGTAAAGCTCTGCTCAAATAGTTTGTGATACCGTTCACGAACCAGGATCAACGGCCGATGAACCCCCAGCAACGAGGGTTCTGATCCCCCACGGCCATTCCCGAGCGTTGCGTCGTACCGAGCGTGTGCTCGGGCGACAGATCCGCCTCTGCCCCCCACTGATGCCGGAGTCACCGACATGCAGGCCAATGACGTCCGCCTTCTCCGAGGTTCGGTCGTGTGCACGACCGGGGCCGGGGTAATCGCGGCCATCGCGGCCTTCTTCGCGGCCGGTGGCAAAGGATTGCTCGGCGCGGTGCTCGCCACTGTCGTCGTCCTGGTCTTCTTCGCGATCGGCCAGTTGGCGATCGGGCGTATCTCGCGCAACAACCCCCTCATGATGATGAACATGGCGCTCTTCACGTACATCGTGCAGATCCTGCTGTTGGGGTTGGTTTTGTTCCTGTTCAAGGACACCGAGGCGTTCGACACGAAGGTGTTCGGACTCACCATCCTCGGGGCCACGCTGGTCTGGGTCGCCTCGCAGGTGTGGATCTTCACCCGACTGAAGATCGCCTACGTCGAACCGGACGGAGAGCGATGACATACGACCGACGCCGGACACGAGCGACACGGGGTTCGCGGGCCGGGTATGTAGACGCGACGCCGGTACTGCTAATGTCCGGGGCGTCATGAGCGAGAGAGGCCCCCGTCCACCGGACCGAGAGAATCGGGCGATGGACGGTGCCGCATGGTCGAGTGTCGGTTATCTGCTGAGCGGGATGCTCGTCTACGGCGGAATCGGCTGGCTGATCGACCGGTGGACCGGCCACTCCGCACTGTTCCTGCCGATCGGCCTGGTCGTCGGAATCGCTCTGGCCCTTGTTCTTGTCTTTGTCCGCCACGGCAGGTCCTCCTGACCGGGCCCTGTTGCGTGCCGCTCCGTGGCCCCTCGCCACGCCGACACATCGAGGTAGCCGAAAACATGCTTCACGACGAAGGAGTCGGTGGTGACTGCTGACGTCCAGACGCTCGCCAGCGAGAGCGGATGTCACCTGTTCTCCGGGTGCGGCTTCCCCTCGCCCGGGCTGAACGTCTTCGAGTTCAAGCCGATCTTCTCCATCGGGGCCTTCGACTTCACGAAGCCGATGTTGCTCGCGCTCATCTCGATGCTGCTGGTGATCGGCTTCTTCTGGAGTGCGTTCGCCAAGCCCAAGATGGTGCCGCGCGGCGCGCAGAACGTCGGCGAGTTGGGCTACCTGTTCGTTCGCGACAACATCTCGCGGGAGACGATGGGCAAGAAGGGCGACCCCTACGTCCCCTTCCTGTTCTCGATCTTCTTCTTCGTGTGGGTCATGAACGTGATGGCGATCATCCCGTTCGCCCAGTTCCCCGCGACCTCACGCATCGCCTTCCCGGCATCGATCGTCGGCGTCGTGTACGTGACCTACCTGGTCCTGGGCATCAAGCACCAGGGCTTCGTCGGTTACTTCAAGAACATGATGTTCCCGCCCGGTCTGCCGAAGGCGATCTACTTCCTCCTCGCGCCGATCGAACTGCTCCAGGGTCTGATCACCCGGCCGTTCACCATGGCGGTCCGACTGTTCGCGAACATGTTCGCCGGACACATGCTGATCGTCACCTTCAGCGTCGGCGCCTGGTACCTGCTCGGCTTCCACATCGGGGCGCTCTTCTCGGCGACCTCGTTCATCGTGGTCGTCATCCTGACCGCGTTCGAGCTGATGATTCAGGCGCTGCAGGCGTACATCATCACGCTGCTCGCGGCCTCCTACATCTCCAGCTCGCTCGAATCCGAGCACTGAGAGACCCCGCAGACCTTCCCTCTCCTCGACCGTCGTCCGGTGGATCGTCCATCGGCCTCGAAAAAAGGATCAGTTCTCATGAACCTCGCCGCTGAAGTTTCCGGCAGCCTCGGTTCCATCGGCTACGGCCTCGCCGCGATCGGCCCCGGTATCGGTATCGGCATCATCTTCGGTAACGGTGTCCAGGCCATGGCCCGTCAGCCCGAGGCTGCCGGTCTGGTCCGCCAGAACATGCTGCTGGGCTTCGCCCTCGCCGAGGCGCTCGCGCTCATCGGCGTCGTCATGCCGTTCGTCTACGGCACCTGATTCATCCGCTACGGACGGAAGGTCCTCACACCGTGATTTTCCTCGCCAACAGCGAAGAGAAGATGAACCCTCTTCTCCCGCCGCTCGACGAGATCATCATCGGTGGCGTGGCGTTCCTCATCGTCTTCGGCTTCCTGTGGAAGATGCTCCTTCCCAAGATCGCGAAGACGCTGGCGGACCGTACGGACGCCATCGAGGGCGGTCTCAAGCGCGCCGAAGAGGCGCAGGCCGAGGCCCAGGCCGAGCTGGAGCGTTACCGCGACCAGCTCGCCGAAGCCCGTCGTGAGGCCGGTCGCCTCACGGAGGACGCCCGCGAGCAGGGTGCGGTCGCCATCGCCGAGATGCGCGCCGAAGGTCAGCGGATCAAGGACGAGATCGTCACCGCCGGCCACACCCAGATCGAGGCCGACCGCAACCAGGCCCAGAACGCGCTTCGTCAGGACGTCGGCCGGCTGGCCGTCGACCTCGCGTCGCGCATTGTCGGGGAGTCGCTCGAGGACGAGGCGCGTCAGCGTCGGGTCGTCGATCGCTTCCTCGTGGAGCTGGAGACCAAGGCCGCCGCGGCGGCGACCTCGGAGAAGGTGCGCTGATGCAGGGCGCCAGCAGGGAATCCCTCGCCGCGGCTCGTGAGCGCCTGGACGCGCTCGCGACCGCGACCGGTACCGACATGGTCCAGTTGGCCCAGGAGCTCGACTCCGTGGTCATCCTGCTCGACCGGACGGTGTCGCTGCGTCGCGTCCTCACCGACTCGACGCGCTCCGGGGAGGCCCGCGCGGCCTTCCTGACGCAGCTCCTGTCCGGCCAGATCTCCGGTACCACGGCGGATCTGCTCGGCGGACTCGTCCGCACGCGCTGGTCGCGGCCGACCGACCTGGTCGACGCGATCGCCGAACTCTCGGTGTCCGCCGAGCTGATCGCCGCCGAGCGCGACGGGAAGCTCGACGAGCTCGAGGACGAGTTGTTCCGCTTCGGCCGGATCGTGGTGGGCGAGCGCGAGCTGCGCTCCGCCCTGACCGACCCGGGCATTGCGAACGAGCGCAAGGCGGAACTGGTGTCGGGTCTGCTGGAGGGACGGGCCCAGCCCGTCACCCGGCGACTGATCACCAGGCTCGTCGCACATCCCCGTAGCCGTAACCTTGAACACGGGCTCGAGTCGTACGCGCGCCTCGCCGCCGATCGCCGGCGTCGCATGGTCGCGTTGGTCACGGTCGCACTGCCTCTCACCGAGGAGCAGCGCACCCGCTTGGCCGCGGCGCTGGGCCGGATGTACGGCCGCGAGGTCCACCTGAACGTGGAAATCGATGCCGACGTCATCGGCGGGGTCCGCGTGGAGATCGGTGACGACGTCATCGACGGCACCGTGACCACACGTCTCGAAGAAGCGGGCCGACGGCTCGCCGGCTGAGAGACACCGGACGACAGGGCGTCGCCGTCCGCCCGGGGAAAACCCCCGGACCGGCACAGCGACTCCCACAGCAGCACCGCGGTTCCGTACGACAAGCGACGGACAGCGGACCGTTAACCCCACCACCTAGGAGAGCAGGGACACCAGATGGCGGAGCTCACGATCCGGCCGGAGGAGATCCGGGACGCGCTGGAGCGCTTCGTCGCCTCGTACGAGCCGGAGACGGCCGCGCGCGAAGAGGTCGGTACCGTCACCGAGGCGTACGACGGCATCGCCAAGGTCGAGGGCCTGCCCTCGGTCATGACGAACGAGCTGCTCAAGTTCGAGGACGGCACCCTCGGTCTGGCGCAGAACCTCGACGTCCGCGAGATCGGTGTCGTCATCCTCGGTGACTTCAGCGGTATCGAAGAGGGCCAGAAGGTCCGTCGTACGGGCGAGGTTCTGTCGGTTCCGATCGGTGACGGCTACCTGGGTCGCGTCGTCGACCCGCTGGGCCAGCCGATCGACGGCCAGGGCGAGATCGCGGCCGAGGGCCGTCGCGCGCTGGAGCTTCAGGCTCCCGGCGTGATGATGCGCAAGTCGGTGCACGAGCCGATGCAGACCGGCATCAAGGCGATCGACGCGATGACCCCGATCGGCCGTGGCCAGCGTCAGCTGATCATCGGCGACCGGCAGACCGGCAAGACCGCGGTTTGCCTGGACACGATCATCAACCAGCGCGACAACTGGCGCTCGGGCGACCCGAAGAAGCAGGTTCGCTGCATCTACGTCGCGATCGGCCAGAAGGGCACGACCATCGCGTCCGTGCGCCGCTCGCTCGAAGAGGCCGGCGCGCTGGAGTACACGACGATCGTCGCCGCCCCGGCATCCGACCCGGCCGGCTTCAAGTACCTGGCCCCGTACACCGGTTCGGCCATCGGCCAGCACTGGATGTACCAGGGCAAGCACGTCCTGATCGTGTTCGACGACCTGTCGAAGCAGGCCGAGGCGTACCGCGCCGTGTCCCTGCTGCTGCGTCGTCCGCCGGGGCGCGAGGCGTACCCCGGTGACGTCTTCTACTTGCACTCGCGTCTGCTCGAGCGTTGCGCGAAGCTGTCGGACGAGCTCGGCGGCGGCTCGATGACGGGTCTCCCGATCATCGAGACCAAGGCGAACGACGTGTCGGCGTACATTCCGACCAACGTCATCTCGATCACCGACGGCCAGTGCTTCCTGGAGTCCGACCTGTTCCTGCAGGGCGTGCGCCCCGCGGTCAACGTCGGTATCTCGGTCTCGCGAGTCGGTGGCTCCGCGCAGATCAAGGCGATGAAGAGTGTCGCGGGTCGACTTCGCGTCGACCTGGCCCAGTACCGCGAGCTGGAGGCGTTCGCGTCCTTCGGTTCCGACCTGGACGCCACCTCCAAGGCCTCGCTGCAGCGTGGTGCGCGCATGGTCGAGCTGCTCAAGCAGGGGCAGTTCGAGCCGTTCGCGATCGAGCTCCAGGTCGTCTCGATCTGGGCCGGCACCACCGGCAAGCTGGACGACGTTCCGGTGCAGGACATCCGCCGCTTCGAGAAGGAGCTGCACGAGTACGTGCAGCACAAGCACGCGGCCCTGCTGACCGGGATCGTCGAGACCGGCAAGCTGGAAGACGACACCGTGATGGCGCTCACCGACGCGGTGGATGCCTTCAAGCAGACGTTCACCAAGTTCGACGGCGAGCCGTTGATCCAGGACGTGACGCCTGCCGGGCTGACGAAGGAAGACGTCGGCCAGGAGAAGATCACCCGTCACGTGGCCAAGTCCGAGTAAAGAACGGAGAACCCTGACCAATGGGAGCCCAACTTCGGGTCTACCGGCGTCGGATCCGTTCCGTGTCGGCGACCAAGAAGATCACGCGCGCCCAGGAGCTCATCGCGGCGTCGCGGATCGTGAAGGCGCAGCAGCGCGTCGCGGCCTCCAAGCCGTACGCCGACGAGCTGACGCGCGCCGTTTCCGCGGTCGCCACCTTCTCCAACACGCAGCACCCGTTGACCACCTCGGTGGAGCGGCCCACTCGGGCCGCGGTGCTGTTGGTAACCAGTGACCGCGGTTTCGCGGGCGGCTACAACTCGAATGCCATCAAGGCCGCCGAGCAGCTCACCAAGCTGCTCGAGGACGAGGGCAAGACGGTCAGCCGCTACGTGATCGGGTCCAAGGGCATCGGGTTTTTCCAGTTCCGCGACGTGGACCTGGCCGGGCAGTGGAAGGGATTCTCCGACCGCCCCGAGTACTCCGACGCCAAGAAGGTGGCAGGTGAGCTGATCGACGCGTTCGTGACGCCCACCGACGAGGGCGGTGTGGACGAGATTCACCTCGTCAGCACCGAGTTCGTCTCCATGCTCACGCAGAGCCCGGTCGCGGTGCGGGTGCTCCCGTTGGCGGTCGAGGAGACGGACGAGCCGCCGGCCGGCGGTCCCTTCCCGCTCTACGACTTCGAGCCCTCGGCCGAGGGTGTTCTCGACGCACTGCTGCCGCGGTACGTCGAAAGCCGCATCTTCAACGCCCTGCTGCAGTCCGCCGCTTCCGAGCACGCGGCCCGCCGGCGGGCGATGAAGTCGGCGACCGAGAACGCCGAAGACCTCATCCGGACCCTCTCTCGTCTGGCGAACAACGCCCGCCAGTCCGAGATCACCCAGGAAATCAGCGAGATCGTCGGTGGCGCCAACGCCTTGGCCGACGCGACCGCGGGGAGTGATTAGACATCATGACTGCCACTGTTGAGACGGCCGCTGCCACGGGCCGCGTCGCCCGCGTCATCGGCCCGGTCGTCGACGTGGAGTTCCCCGTCGACGCGATGCCGGAGATGTACAACGCGCTGCACGTCGACCTGGACCTCTCGGGCCAGGGCGAGGGGGAGGGCAAGACCACGCTCACCCTCGAGGTCGAGCAGCACCTTGCCGACGGCATCGTGCGTGCGATCTCGATGCAGCCCACCGACGGCCTCGTTCGCGGCGCCATCGTCACGAACACCGGCTCGCAGATCTCCGTGCCCGTGGGCGACGTCACCAAGGGCCACGTGTTCAACGCCCTCGGCGAGGTCCTCGACGTGGACGCGGCGACCTTCGAGGTCACCGAGCGCTGGCCGATCCACCGGCAGGCGCCGGCCTTCGACCAGCTCGACTCGAAGACCGAGATGTTCGAGACCGGCATCAAGGTCATCGACCTGCTCACCCCGTACGTCAAGGGTGGCAAGATCGGTCTGTTCGGTGGTGCGGGTGTCGGCAAGACGGTGCTCATCCAGGAGATGATCGTCCGTGTCGCCCGTCTGCACGAGGGTGTGTCGGTGTTCGCCGGCGTCGGCGAGCGCACTCGTGAGGGCAACGACCTGATCGAGGAAATGAAGGAAGCGGGCGTCTTCGAGCAGACGGCGCTCGTCTTCGGGCAGATGGACGAGCCCCCGGGCACCCGTCTGCGCGTGGCTCTGTCCGGCCTGACCATGGCGGAGTACTTCCGCGATGTGCAGAAGCAGGACGTGCTGCTCTTCATCGACAACATCTTCCGGTTCACCCAGGCCGGTTCCGAGGTGTCGACGCTGCTCGGCCGGATGCCCTCCGCGGTGGGTTACCAGCCGACGCTCGCCGACGAGATGGGCACCCTCCAGGAGCGCATCACCTCGACCCGCGGTCACTCGATCACCTCGATGCAGGCGATCTACGTCCCTGCGGACGACCTGACCGACCCGGCTCCGGCCACGACGTTCGCGCACCTCGACGCCACGACGGTGCTCTCGCGTCCGATCTCCGAGCTGGGTATCTACCCGGCCGTGGACCCGCTGGACTCGACGTCCCGGATCCTGGACCCGCGCTACGTCGCGCAGGACCACTACGACTGCGCGATGCGGGTCAAGAGCATCCTGCAGAAGTACAAGGACCTCCAGGACATCATCGCGATTCTGGGCATGGACGAGCTGTCCGAAGAGGACAAGCTCACCGTGCACCGCGCGCGTCGCATCCAGCGGTTCCTGTCGCAGAACACCCACGTGGCGAAGCAGTTCACCGGGCTCGACGGTTCGGACGTTCCGCTGTCCGAGACCATCGAGGCGTTCAACGCGATCGCCGACGGCAAGTACGACCACGCTCCCGAGCAGGCATTCTTCATGCTCGGTGGGCTGGACGACCTCGAGAAGAAGATCGCCGAGCTCAACAAGGGCTGACGATCGCCTGATCGACGAGGGGCGGTCCCGAACGGGTCCGCCCCTCGTGTCGGTTCCCGGTACGGGCCACCCGGCCCCTCCGGAAACCCGCCGGCGCTGAGTCGGTTGGAGCCAGGCCCGTCCGGGCCACTATCCTTGAACACCACCCGTCCCGTGAGGACGGAGGCGAAGACCAGCGTGTCTTCGACCCGACATGAGGAGCCACGTTGGCTGAGCTGCACGTCGAGCTGGTCGCGGCCGACCGCAAGGTGTGGTCCGGCGAGGCCACCATCGTCATCGCACGCACCGCGGACGGCGACATCGGCATCCAGGCCGGTCACCAGCCGGTCCTCGGAGTGCTCGAATCAGGTCCGGTGACGATCCGTCAGGCCGACGGTTCGGTCGTCATCGCGGCGGTCCACGGCGGGTTCATCTCGTTCGCGGACAACAACCTCTCGCTGCTCGCCGAGATCACCGAGCTGGCCGACGAGATCGATGTCGCCCGCGCGGAGCGGGCGCTCGAGCGCGCCGGCGCGGCGAAGGACTCCAGCGCCGAGCGGCGTGCGGAGACGCGGCTGCTCGCCGCCCAGCGGCGGGACTAGCCACAGCCAGTCGCAGCACCAGAGCCCGGACCGACACACGGCCGGGACCACTGCTCAACGCGCGAACGAGGAGGTCGATCCGGATGGTCCTCGTCGTGCTGAGCGTGATTCTGGGCGTTGTCGTCGTATTGGTGGTCGGCGTCGCGGCGTTCGCGCTGCGTCGCCGGCTGATCCAGCGACCCGGCGGCACCTTCGACTGTTCGCTGCGCATGCGGCCACCGGTATCGCGATCCGGCGAGGCCGGTTCGACCTCCGCGGCGTCACCCGGGCACCAGGCTCCGGGGGGCGCCGCGTCGTCGTCCCCGGAGCCGGCAGGCAGCGGTGCCGAGGAGGATCCGGCGGCGCCGTCGGCCGATCCCGACCACGGCAAGGGCTGGGTCTTCGGGATCGCCAGGTACAGCGGGGACCGGATCGAGTGGTTCCGCGTGTTCAGCTACGCGCCCCGCCCGCGTCGGGTGTTGCAGCGCGGCGGGATCAATGTGATCGGCCGCCGGGAGCCGGCCGGCCAGGAGGAACTGGCGCTGCTGGCCGGCGCGGTGATCCTGGTCTGCGAACACGACGGCGCGCGGATCGAACTCGCGTTGAGCGAGGACGCGTTGACCGGTTTCCTGGCCTGGCTGGAAGCGGCGCCGCCGGGACAACGGGTCAACGTCGCCTAGCGGCGGCGCTCAGCTCCCGACAGCGGAGCTTCGCTCCCGGCCGGCACTCGTCAGCGGTTGGCGCCGGGCACCCACAGCACGTCGCCCACCTCGCGGTTCGCGTGCCGCGCCAAGATGCTGTGCCTGTTTCGGGGGCGACCCCCGGGCCCCACGCCGGGGTGTGTTCGCGTCA
>NZ_JBIWJT010000003.1:348056-479414 GCF_044765325.1 Embleya sp. NPDC127516
TCGCGTGCCGCGCCAAGATGCTGTGCCTGTTTCGGGGGCGACCCCCGGGCCCCACGCCGGGGTGTGTTCGCGTCAGCGGTTGGCGCCGGGCACCCACAACACGTCGCCCACCTCGCGGTTCGCGTGCCGCGCCAAGATGAACAGCAGGTCGGACAGGCGGTTGAGGTACTTCACCGTCAGCGGGTTCATCGAGTCGCCGTGTGCCTCCAGGGCGGCCCACGTGGTGCGCTCGGCGCGGCGGGCGACGGTACGGGCCTGGTGCAGCAGCGCGGCGCCGGGCGTGCCGCCGTTGAGGATGAAGCTGCGCAGCTTCTCCAGGTTCTCGTTGTACTCGTCGCAGGCCGTCTCCAGCGCGTCGATGTAGCTCTGCTCCACGCGCAGCGGCGGGTACTTCGGGTCCTCGACGACCGGGGTGGACAGATCGGCGCCCAGGTCGAACAGGTCGTTCTGGACGCGGGTCAGCAGCGCGACGACGTCCTCGTCCAGGTTGCCGAGGGACAGCGCGACGCCGATCACCGCGTTGGTCTCGTCCACGTCGGCGTACGCCGCGAGCCGAGGGTCGGTCTTGGACGTGCGCGACATGTCGCCCAGCGCGGTGGTGCCGTCGTCGCCGGTGCGGGTGTAGATCCGGGTGAGGTTGACCATGACCGAACCCTAGTGCCGGTCCGCCGCGGATCGTCCGAAGGGCTTCCTGGAGCGCGCTTCGTCCGTGCTTGGCGCGGTCCGTGGAGGGGTCCGGGAATCAGTACGATTCTCCGATGGACAGGTTCCGGGTGACAGGTGGTCAGCGACTCTTCGGCGAGGTGCGGATCACGGGCGCGAAGAACAGCGCGCTCAAATTGATGGCTGCCGCGTTGCTCGCGGAGGGCACCACGGTGCTCGAGGAGGCGCCCCGGATCCTCGACGTGGAGATCATGAGCGAGCTGCTCAGGCGGCTGGGCTGTGAGGTCGAGGGGGAGACCACCGGGACGGTGCGGATCGACGTACCGGCCGCGCCGCGCTTCGAGGCGGACTACGACCTGGTGCGCAGCATGCGCGCGTCGATCTGTGTGCTCGGGCCGCTGCTCGCGCGCTGCGGCGAGGTGCACGTGGCCTATCCGGGCGGGGACGCGATCGGCTCGCGCGGCCTGGACATGCACATCGAGGGGCTGGTCAAGCTCGGCGCGACCGTGGAGAACTCGCACGGCGTGCTGATCGCCAAGGCGCCGAACGGGTTGAAGGGCACCACGGTCTGGCTGGACTTCCCGAGCGTGGGCGCGACCGAGAACATCCTGATGGCCGCGGTGCTCGCACAGGGCCGGACGGTGATCGACAACGCGGCGCGTGAGCCGGAGATCGTGGACATCTGCGCGATGCTCACCGAGATGGGCGCGCGGATCGAGGGGGCGGGCTCCTCGACGATCGAGATCGAGGGTGTCGAGGGGCTCAAGCCGGTACGCCACCGCACCGTGCCGGACCGGATCGTGGCGTGCACGTTCGCGGTCGCCGCGGCGATGACGCTCGGCGACGTCACGGTGCGCAACGCGCACCCCGAGCACCTGGAGATCGCGCTCGACAAGCTGACCCTGGCCGGTGCCGAGGTGTCGCACGTACGGGACGGCTTCCGGGTGGTGATGGACCGGCGACCCAAGGCCGTGGATGTGGTCACGTTGCCTTATCCCGGGTTCGCGACCGACATGCAGCCGTTCTTCGCCGCGATGAACTCGATCGCGGAGGGCTCGGCGATGATCACCGAGAACCTCTTCGAGGCGCGGTTCGTCTTCCTGCAGGAACTGCTCCGGCTGGGCGCCTCGATTCGCACCGACGGGCACCACGCGATCGTGCGCGGGGTCGAACAGCTCTCCGGAGCACCGGTGTTGACTGCGGACATCCGGGCCGGGGCGGGTCTGGTGCTGGCCGGTCTGGTGGCCGACGGGGACACCACGGTGAGCGGGGTGCACCACATCGATCGCGGTTACACCGGACTGGAGGTGCAGCTCCAGTCGCTGGGCGCGAAGATCGTCCGGGAGCCGGAGCCGGAGAGTACCTCGCGTTTCTGACGGGCCGTCAGGTAGGGGTCCGTCGTCGGCGGCGACCGCTGCGGCTACGCTCCCGGGCGAAGGACGTTCGTGCGGACGTCGGCTCGGGATCGTGTACTGGAGAGGTAGCGCAGTGACCAACAAGATCGCCGTCATCGGGGCCGGGCTCATGGGGTCGGGCATCGCCCAGGTCGCCGCCCAGGCCGGCTACGACGTCGTGCTGCGCGATGTCACCGACGCCGCCGTGGAGCGTGGGCTGAGCGGGATCGCGGCCTCGTACGAGAAGTTCACCGCCAAGGGGCGGATGACCGCCGAGGACGCCTCGGCGGCGCTCGCCCGGATCACCACCACCACGGACCTCGACGCCGTCGCCGACGCGGACGTCGTGGTGGAGGCGGTGTTCGAGAAGGTCGAGGTCAAGCAGGACGTCTTCCGCGACCTGGACCGGATCTGCAAGCCCGGCGCGGTGCTCGCGAGCAACACGTCGGCGATCCCGATCACCGAGATCGCCGCCGTCACCGCTCGGCCGGAGTCGGTCGTGGGCATGCACTTCTTCTCCCCGGTGCCGTTGATGAGCCTGTGCGAGCTGGTCCGCGGGTTCAAGACCTCGGACGCGACGCTGGCCACCGCCCGCGAACTGGCCGAGGCGATGGGCAAGACCTGCATCGTGGTCAACCGCGACGTGGCCGGCTTCGTGACCACTCGGCTGATCACCGCGCTCACCGTCGAGGCGGTGAAGCTGTACGAGGCGGGCGTGGCCACCGCCGAGGACATCGACATCGCCTGCAAGCTCGGCTTCGGCCATGCGATGGGGCCGCTGGCCACCGCCGATCTCACCGGCGTGGACATCATGCGCAACGCGACGAGCAACATCTACGCCGAGAGCAAGGACGAGAAGTTCGCGCCGCCGGAGTTGCTCAACCGCATGGTCGCGGCGGGCGACCTGGGCCGCAAGACCGGCAAGGGTTTCTACGACTACTGAGTCGGTTCGGTGCCGCCGCCGATCCGGGTTGCCCCGCGGGCGCTCGGCGGGTGCTCGACGGCCGCTCCGGGGTTCGATTCCGGGACCTGGGCCGGGTTCGATTCCGGACTCGGTCCCGGCTCCGATCACCGGGGCCCGGGGCGGCCGTTGGCCCAAGGGCGGATGCGCAGTCGGCGCATCATCTGATGATTCGTCACCTGTATGAGTGAAGTCCGATGTGATGAGTGAGGATTATCGGGTTTTGGGTGTTCTTCTGGGAAGTCGAACCGTCATCGAACGGACGGACTCCCCCAGGAGGAGACGATGCGCGTTTGGGGCGACCCGCGCGAGTTGCACTTGGAAGGCGCGCTCGACGTGCGGGCCACCGCCGATGTCCGGTTGGCGCTGCACGAGGCGCTGGACAACGGTGAGGGCGACCTGATTCTCAACCTCACCCGAGTACCCGCCCTGGACACCACCGGCCTGGGCCTGATCGTGGGCGCGCATCGACGCGCGGGCCGGCGCGAGCGTCGGCTGGTTTTGACCGGCGTCAACCCGGATGTGCACCGGGTACTGGTGCTGACCCGATTGCACCGCATCCTCACGCTCCGCCAACCGGCAGCCGCCTGACCTGGGCGAATCGGTCGTCCGAGCCGACACAGTGTCAGGCCGGGCGGGCAACGGCTTGCGTGCTGTGGTCGAACACACCCTGTCCGGGACGGTTACCCGTCAGTACACTCCGTGGTAAGCAGGGCCGCACCAGGCGCGGTGACAGCGGACCAGCGGGATAGCCCAGGCCGGTAGTCGCCGAACCCCGGTCGGTCCGGAACCTCCGGAGGTATTCCGTGGCGAGCCAGACGCCCTCAGCTCAGCCCTCGCAGCCGGCCGCGCCCTCTTCGGCGGCCCCGCCCTCCCCTTCGGCCGAGCGAGCCGCTTCGGCCGAGCAGGCCGCACCGATCACGCGCGACCGTCCCTGGGTGATGCGCACGTACGCCGGCCACTCCTCGGCCACCGCGTCCAACGCGCTGTACCGGCGCAATCTCGCCAAGGGTCAGACCGGTCTGTCGGTGGCCTTCGACCTGCCGACCCAGACCGGCTACGACCCCGACCACGAACTCTCGCGCGGCGAGGTGGGCAAGGTCGGCGTACCGATCTCGCACATCGGCGACATGCGGCAACTCCTCGACGGGATCCCCGTCGAGGAGATGAACACCTCGATGACGATCAACGCGACCGCGCTGTGGATGCTCGCGCTCTACCAGGTCGTCGCCGAGGAGCAGGGCGCGGACATCGCCAAGCTCACCGGCACCACGCAGAACGACATCATCAAGGAGTACCTGTCGCGCGGGACCTACGTCTTCCCGCCCGGGCCCTCGCTGAAGCTGATCACCGACACCGTGGCGTATACGGTCTCGCACATTCCCAAGTGGAACCCGACCAACATCTGCAGCTACCACCTCCAGGAGGCGGGCGCGACCCCGGTGCAGGAGATCGCGTACGCGATGTGCACCGCGATCGCCGTGCTCGACGCGGTCCGCGACTCGGGCCAGGTGCCGGCGGACCGGATGGGCGACGTGGTCCAGCGGATCTCCTTCTTCGTCAACGCCGGCGTGCGGTTCGTCGAGGAGATGTGCAAGATGCGGGCGTTCGTCCAGCTCTGGGACGAGCTGACCCTGGAGCGCTACGGCGTACAGGACGCCAAGCAGCGCCGGTTCCGCTACGGCGTGCAGGTCAACTCGCTCGGCCTGACCGAGGCGCAGCCGGAGAACAACGTCCAGCGCATCGTGCTGGAGATGCTGGCCGTGACGCTGTCCAAGGACGCCCGCGCGAGGGCGGTGCAACTGCCGGCCTGGAACGAGGCGTTGGGTCTGCCGCGGCCGTGGGACCAGCAGTGGTCGTTGCGGATCCAGCAGGTCTTGGCGTACGAGTCGGACCTGCTCGAATACGGCGACATCTTCAACGGTTCGCATGTGATCGAGGCCAAGGTCGCCGACCTGGTGACGGGCGCCCGCGCGGAGATCGACCGGGTCCAGGCGATGGGCGGCGCGGTCGCGGCGATCGAGTCGGGCTACATGAAGTCGCAACTGGTCGGCTCGCACGCGGCTCGGCGGGCCCGGATCGAGGCGGGCGAGGAGGTGGTGGTCGGGGTCAACCGCTTCGAGACCACCGAGGAGAACCCGCTCACCGCGGACCTGGACGCGGCGATCATGAGCGCCGACCCGGACGCCGAGCGCTCGGCGATCGAGAAGGTCCAGGCGTGGCGCACGGCGCGGGACCCGGAGGCGGTGGACGCGGCGATGGCCCGGCTGCGCGAGGACGCGCGGTCGTGGAAGGCCGCGGCGGCGGTCAACCTGATGCCGGCCACTCTCGCGTGCGTCCGGGCGGGGGTGACCACGGGCGAGTGGTCGCAGGCGCTGCGCGAGGAGTTCGGCGAGTACCGGGCGCCGACCGGGGTGTCCGGCGTGGTCGGCGTGCAGGACGGCGCGGGGCTGGCCGAGGTGCGGGGCGCCGTGCGGCGGGCCGGGGAGGAACTGGGCGGCCGGTTGCGGCTGTTGGTCGGCAAGCCGGGGCTGGACGGGCACTCGAACGGGGCCGAGCAGATCGCGGTGCGGGCGCGCGATGTCGGGTTCGAGGTGGTCTACCAGGGGATTCGGCTGACTCCGGCGCAGATCGTCGCGGCGGCGGTGGAGGAGGACGTGCACTGTGTGGGGCTGTCCATCCTGTCCGGGTCGCACCTGGAGCTGATTCCGGACGTGCTCTCGCGTATGCGCTCCGCGGGGATCGGGGACGTGCCGGTGATCGTGGGCGGGATCATTCCTTCCGCCGACGCGGTCACGCTGCGCTCGCAGGGGGTGGCGGCGGTGTTCACGCCGAAGGACTTCGGGATCACGGACATCATGGGGCGGATCGTGGAGGTGATCCGCGAGGCGAATGGCCTTGCGACGGTGCCTTCGGGTTTGGTGTGAGGTTGTCCGGCCTGCGGCCGTGGCTTGTCCTCAAACGCCGGACGGGCTGGGATTGGTCCGGCTTCCGGGGGAGCGGCGGTTGGTGAGTGCCGGTGTCCTCAAACGCCGGACGGGCTGGAGTGGGGTTGGTCCGGCTTCCGGGGGAGCGGCGGTTGGTCAGTGCTCGGGTTTCGGGTGTCCTCAAACGCCGGACGGGCTGGATTGGGTGCCGGTCGGGCTGGAGTTTGTGCCGGCGGGCTGGGAGTGGTGCCGGGCGAGCTGGAGTTTGTCTCGGCGGGCGGGAGTTGGGGTGGGAGGGTGCCGGACGGGCCTGGGTGGCCCGTCCGGCGGGTGGAGTCAGGGGATGGGGCGGGCCATGTCGGCGGCTATCTCGGTGGGGGTGAGGGGGCGGTTGTAGATGCGGACGTCGTCGATGAGGCCGGTGAAGTATTCGCCCCAGACCGTGTTGCCGCCGATGCGGAGTGCGCCGCCGGCGTCGACGATCGGGCCGGTGTGCGCGGTGGACCGGACCTGGACACCGTTGACGTACAGGCGCAGCGTGGCGCCGTCGTAGGTGGCCGCGACGTGTGCCCAGGCGCCGGTGGCCAGGGGTGCGGTGCCGTCGGCGTAGGTGTCGTTGTTGGTGCCGGTGGTGTTGATGGACGTGTTGGGCGCGTTGGTGCCGTTCGCGTACAGCGCGTAGGACAGGCCGCCGCCGCGTTCCTTGAGCAGGATGGTGCGCCAGTTCGTGATCGCCGAGGGTTTGACCCAGGCCTCCAGGGTCATCCCCGTGGTGAGCGTGAGCCGGGCGCTGTGCGGCACCGTCACCATCGACGAAGTGCCGTTGAAGGAAAGCGCGTTGCCGGAATGGCCGGGGACCCAGGTGCCGCCCGTGACGGTGCCGTTGTTGCCCTGGCCGGTGTCGTCCGTGACGAGCGTGCCGCCGGCCGCGTTGAAGCCGTACTGGGCCATCAGCCCGGGCGTCGGCCCGTCGATCTCGCGATAGGTGGCGGTCAACGTGACCGGCGTCGCGGGCGCGGTGATGTTGTGTGCGGCGGCGCCGCCGTCCGACCAGGACACGAACTCGTAGTTCTTGCCGTTCAGGACCTGGGTCGAGGGTGCGGCGATGGAGGACGTGCCGCCGACGATCACCGTGCTGGTGAACGGCGCCGGGCGTTGCGAGGAGAACAGGCCCAGGGTCAGGCCCGGTGGGTTGGACGCGAGCGTGACGTTCACGGTCTTCGGGTCCAGCCGCACGCTGGTGGTCCCGGTCAGGCCGCCGGAATCGGTCGCGGTCAGCCGCAGTTCGAGCCAGGACGGGTACTCGTGGTCGACCGCAGTGAAGCTGCCCGAGGCGCCGCCCTGCCCGGTTATCTGGTGTTCGTGGCAGGTGCTGGGCGTCGTGCAGTGGTGCATGATGATCTGCCAGTTCAGACCGCTGCCGGGGATGGTGCCGTCCTGGGGGTCGGTCGCGTGTCCGCTGAACGCGATCGGGTCGCCCACCTTCCAGGTCAGTGACCCGGCCGGGGTGTCGATCACCGGGGTCGGCGGCGCGTTGCCCGCCGAGATGGTGATCGGTGCGGAGACGCTGGTCAGGCCGACCGGGTCGGTGACCCGCAGTCTGGCGGTGTACGTGCCGGACGCGGTGTAGGTGTACGAGGGGTTCGCCGCGGTCGAGTCGTCGAACGCTCCGTCGCCGTCCAGGTCCCACGCGTACGTGAGGGACTCGCCCGGGTCCGGGTCGGTCGACGCGGAGCCGGTGAACGCCACGGTCAGCGGGGTCGTGCCGGTGGTCGGGGTCGCCGAGGCGACCGCGTTCGGCGCGCTGCCGGTGTAGCGGACCCGGTGGATCGCGCCGTCCTCGAAGCCGACGTAGTACACGTCGCCCTCGGGGCCGGTGGTGAGCTGGACCGGGTTCGCGTTGGTCACGAACGCCTGGCGGGTGGCCGGGTCCGGGAGTCCGTCGG
The DNA here is from genome assembly GCF_044765325.1 of Embleya sp. NPDC127516. Taxonomy (NCBI): domain Bacteria; kingdom Bacillati; phylum Actinomycetota; class Actinomycetes; order Kitasatosporales; family Streptomycetaceae; genus Embleya; species Embleya sp. NPDC127516. The sequence goes on from NZ_JBIWJT010000003.1 coordinate 355,948, forward strand.
GGCCGGCCAGCATGCTCCACACGCAGCGCCGACTGTGGTCGGCGAAGAACATCGCGCCCCGGTACGCGGCCGGGTAACGCTGCCCCGAGTAGAAGGTCACGCCGGAGATCGCCGAGCCGCTGCCGGTCGGACAACCGTCACCCGGGGCCACCACGGCGCCGTGCTGGTAGGCGTAGTAGGGCGTCTTCACCGCCGCCGGACCCTCGGCGTAGAGGTTGGCGCACAGGTTCAGGCCGATCGACTCGTAGCCGCCCTGGCGGGACGAGCCCTCGTAGCAGGGCCAGCCGAAGTTGGCCACGGCGGCGCTCGACGGGGTGAGTCGGTCGATCTCCTCCCACGTGCTCCAACCGACGTCGCCCACCCACAGCTCGTTGGTGCCCGGCCGGAAGCCGAAGCGGAACGGGTTGCGCAGGCCGGCCGCCACCAGTCGGCGGGCGTTGGCGTCGGCGTTGCCCGCCAGCGGGTTGCCGGGCGCGCCGGCGCCGGTGGCCGGGTCGATCCGGATGATGCTGCCGTTGAGCGCGAACGGGTCGCCCGACGTACGGAAGTCCTGCGCGCGCAGGGCGCCGCCCTCGGCGGTGGGCGCGGCCAGCACGGTGCCCACCGGACTGGTGCCGTCGGCACACGGGTTCGCCGGAATCGGGTCCTTGCCCGGGATCGGGCCACTGGCCGTGGTCTGGCCGTAGTCCGCCCAGTCGAAGCTGGCACCGTCGCCGGCGGAGGCGTACAGGTAGCCGTCCGGGCCGAACCCCAGGCTGCCGGTGGCGTGTGACGGGAACTGCTGGCACCAGCCCTCGACCAGCACCTGTTCGGGGCCGGCCGTATTGCCCGTCGCGGTCAGTTTGGCGATCCGGCCGGTGACCAGGCAGCCCTTGGCCTGGGCGCCGGGCGGGTCCGGGCAGCCGTCGTCCAGGGCGCCGGCGGTGCCCCAGTAGGGCGCCGAGCCGCCGGGGCGCGCGTCGTGCGTGTACATCACGTACACCGACGGATCCGTCGGGAAGTTCGGGGCCAGGGCCAAGCCGAGCAGCCCTCGGTCCCAGAAGTTGTGCACCTTGGCCCGCAGGTCGGTGAACACCGTGGGCGTGGGGTCGGTGATCGAGTCGAACACCTTGACGACGCCGGTCTTCTCGGCGACGAAGACCCGACCGTCCTTGGCGAAGGCCACATCGACGGGTTGGGTCAGGCCGGTCAGTACCGCGTCGTCGGAGAACTTCGGCGGTACCGCCGCCGCCTGCGCGGACGCGGCGCGTGCGGTGGGCGCCGAGCCGAACAACTCGGGACCGGGTGGGCGGGACGGGGTGTCCGAGACACCCGCGGACGAGGCCGGCGACGCGCCGGCCGAGGGTATGGACAAGGCTAAGGAGGCGAGCAGTGCGACGGCGCACGCGAGCCGGGTCCCGTGCCGACTCACCCGCCGTCCCACGCGTCGCGTACGTATGGAACCGGACATGTGAGTCCCCCTGTTCCCCCTGTGCGCCGGACTGATGTGGCGCCCCTTGTGCACCATAGGGCGACTCCACGCGCATGCACCGACTTTTCGCCAAGCCCGCCGCGGTGGGCGCGCCTGGGCCGATCGGTGGGTGTGCGCCGGCGCCTCGGCGCGCTCGTACCGGCCGTTCGGCGGGCAACGGGGGGTCGGGACGCAGCCCGGCGCGATCGTCCCCGTGACCACTCGGGGGGCGCGCGCGTTGTTGTGAAGAGGGAGCGAAGGTCGGCCCGGACCCGGTCCACTCGACGGCGGGAGGTGGCAAGGTGGGACGCGGTACGGAGGGGACACGCGCAACCCATGCTCGGTCGCCCCGCCGCTCGACGCGTCGGTGCTCAACGATCTTGTCACGAACCCGGCACCGGGTATCGGTGTGCCGGCCGCGCCCGGCACACTGATCACCGGTTTCCGCCCCCCGGGGCCCGGACTTGTCCCCGGCCGCACCGGTGCGTCGAGAAACCACGACGGGGAGCACAGGGAGTGGCATGAACGGCGGCGGCAGGGAACGGCCGGAAGAAGACGGGGAAAAGCGCTTCGAGGACGACCCGCTCGAATTTCCCGCCGACGCCTCGGCACGCTCCGCGGCCGATTCGGGGAGCGGGTCGGCGAGCGGCTCCTGGGGCGACGACGCGTATCTGGACGAGTTGTTCGGGCCGCGCCCGGGTGCGGCCGAGGAGCGTGACGCCCGGGCGGCCGAGCCGCCCGGGCTCGCGTCCGGCTCGGCGCGCGCGTCCGGGTCCGCGCGGGCGTCCGCGCCGCGCATCGGTGGGGCCGAGCCGATCCGGCTCGACGACGACGACCGGTCGGGCCCGGTCCCGGGAGTGGACCGGGGCGGCGCCGACGAACCGGGGCCGGGCGCGCTGCAACTGATCGCGGGCGACCTGCTGTTGACCTTCGGCGGACCGGACGGCACCGACGCGAGTGCGATGCCCGCCGGAGCCCGGCCGCCACTGACCTCCAGGCTGCCCGGCTCGGTGCCCGCGAACGACCTGCCGCCGCTGGGCCGCGACGTGGAGATCGCCGAGCTCACCGGCCTGTTGCAGCGCGGGACGTCGGTGCGGATCGGCGGGTCCTCGTCGAGCGGTCGCACCACCGTGCTGCGGCACCTGGCCGCGCTCGACCCGGCGGAGGCGCCGGACGGGGTGGTCCTGCTCGACGGGCGCCGCCGCGGTCTGGACGACCTGCTGCAGCAGTTGCACGACGCGTGCTTCACCGGACCGGCGTACCGGCCGACCCGGCGGCAACTGGGCATCATCCTGGCCGGTGTGGCCGCGCTCGTGGTCGTGGACGACCTGGAGCTGGGCCAGGAGGACGTGCACGAGCTGCTGCGGATCGCCCCGGAATGCGCTTTCCTGGTGGCCGGTCCGGAGGTGGCGGATCCGATCGTGCGCCGGGACTCGCCGCTGCACGAGATCACCCTGGGCGGACTCCCGCAGGAGGCGTGCTTCGACCTGCTGCGGCGGATCGCCGGGCGTGAACTCGACGACGAGGAACTGGCCTGGGCCTCCGCGCTGTGGTTCCAGGTGGGCGGCCACCCGGGTCGGTTCGTGCAGGCCGGCGCGCTGCTGGGGCGGCGTGAGCGCGGGCGGTCCGGCTACGGGCTGCTCGACGACGGTACGGCGGACAGCTCGGGCGAGTTGCCCTCGCCCGGCGAGCCGAGGCAGTTCGTACCGCGCCTGGTGCCGCTGGTGTCCGCGTCGGCGCAACAGGTGCTGCGGCTGGCCTCCGCCTTGGACGGGGAACTGCCGGACCCGGTACACCTGCCGGCCCTGACCGGCGCGGTGGACGCGGTGGGCGCGGCCGACGAGCTGGTCGCGGCCGGGCTCGCGGTGCGCGAGTTCGGCCGGTATCGGCTCACCGGCGGCACCGCCGAGGCGATCGCCACGATCGTGCGCGGGCCGTCCTCGTGGGCGGTCGCGGCGATACAACACTTCACCTGGTGGGTCTCGCACCCCTCGGTCACTCCCGTGGAGATCGCGCGCGAGGCGGACACGATCCTGGCCTGCCTGCGTGAGTCGGAGCGGCTGGGCAAGGCCGGATCGGCGCGCGCGCTGGCCCGGTCCGCGGCGCCCGCGTTCGGCGCCTCGGCACGCTGGGACACGTGGGGCGAGGTGCTCGACCTGGGCCTGGCCTCGGCGCGCGAGGCGGGCGCCTCGGCGGCGTCCGACCACGCGTGGTTCCGGCACGAGCTGGCCGTCCTGGCGCTGTGCACCGGCGACACCCGGGGCGCGCGCGAGGAGGCGGTCGCGGCCACCCGGATGCGCGACGTCGGCTCGGACAAGCGCGGACTCGCGGCGGACCGCCGGGTGCTGGCGCTGGCGGGCGGCGACCGGGTCGCGGTCGCGGCGGCGGGCGGGGACGGGTCGGGCGGCGCGGCACGCGGCGGGATCGGTCGTCGCGGCGTGCTGATGACGGCGGGAGCGGCGGCGGTCCTGGTGCTGACCCTGGCCGCCGTGGTCGCGATGGGCTCGGATTCGCCGGACAAGATCGACCACCGCAATCCGGTCGGCTCGACCGGCTCGGCGGCCTTCGACCCGAACACGCCCAACCGGGGTCCGGAGGCGGATCCCAAGGCCGACCGGGACAAGCCGGCGTCCCCGACCGGCAGCCGCAAGCCGGGCTCCGGCAGCGCGACCTCGACGATCACCACGACGACCCGCGAGTCACCGCCCGCGACCACCGCCCCGGCGAGCACGGCGCGCTCGTCCAGCCCGGCCAACTCGGCGTCCCAGGGCAACAGTTCGCCCCCGACCACGACGTCGGCACCCCCACCGGCCTCGACCGCGCCACCCCAGCCGAGCACATCCGCCCCGGCCCAGCCCCCGGCGGCCGGCGACGGCATGTGAGGTCGACGAACGCGGCCTCGGCGCCGGATCCCGGGGCCGGGCGCCCGGCGTCCGGCCCCGGCGGCATCACCGCAGCGCCGGCAGTACTTCCTTCCCCAGGCGCTTCACGTTCTCCAATGTCGTCGATGCCGCGCCCCCGCCCTCGGTGAAGAGCAGGAAACGGGTGATGCCCGTGCGTTCCGCGGTGTGGGAGAGGCGGCGGACGCAGTCGGTCGGGGAGCCGACCGGGTGGATGCGGCACAGGAAGTCGGTGTATTCCGCCGGGTCGCGCATGCGGCGTTGCCGGTCGTCCACCGTCACGTGCGCCGACAGGCCCCGGCGCAGCCACCTCGGCATCGCGCCACGCAGGGTCTCGGTGGCCTCGCGGCGGGTGTCCGCGACGTAGGCGACGCTCGCGGCGGCGTGCTCGACCGCCTTGGGGTCGCGGCCGCACGCGGACGCGGCGCATTCGTAGGTGCGGACCATCGTGGCCTTCTCCTCGTCGTCGGCGTGCATGCCCAGGAGCATCGGCAGGCCGTGGCGGGCGGCGAGCGAGGCGCTCGCGGGCGAGGTGCAGGCGACGATCACCGGAGGGTGCGGGTAGGTGCGCGGACGCGGTACCACCGGCACCTTGCGGAACGCGAAATGTTCGCCCTCCGCGCCCACCCTCGGGTGGGTGAGCCAGCGCATCAGCAGGTCCAGCGACTCCGGGAAGGCATCGTCGTACCGGCGCAGGCCGGTGCCGAAGACCTCCAGGTCCACCCACGGGCCGCCGCGCCCGACTCCGAGGGTGAAGCGCCCCCCGGAGAGTTGGTCCAGCAGGGCGGCCTGCTCACCGAGAGCGACCGGGTGCTGGTCGGAAAGCACACTGATCGCCGTACCCACCCCGATTCGATGGGTACGCCCCAGTAGCATGGAGGCGAACGTGACCGCCGACGGGCACAACCCGTACGGCACGAAATGGTGTTCGGCGATCCACGCCTCGTCGAACCCGGCCTCCTCCGCGGCGATTCCCGCGTCCATGGCAGCGGTGAGCACGCCACCGTGATCGCCCGCGTCGAACTGTGCCGCCAGCAGGAAGATGCCCAACTTCATCGCGTCCTCCTTGTCGTGACCCCGTCGGCCCGGGCCGGGCGGGACCGGCGGTGGGCGGAGCGGGAGGTGGGGACAGGGCGCCCACAGACAAGACAACGCTCGAAGGCCTTCGGAGGTAATCCTTCACCTGTGATGGTTTTTCACCCGACCGGGCGGTTATCGGACCGGCGGCGCCATCGTGCGGTCGGCGACGGGGACGCTTGATCACCCATCCGAACACATATTCGGGACGGATCGAGGCGAACGGCACATCCCACCGGTCTGTGCCTGTCCGACAGGGGCTGCCATACTCCTGAAACCCCGCGGTACTACTTCGCAGTAACCAAGGCGTACTCCCGGTAGGGAGACGCCATTTCAGCAGCGAGGAGCACAGCAGATGACCCGTGACATCAGCACGGTCGGCGTGGTCGGCCTGGGCACCATGGGTGCCGGCATCGTCGAGGTCCTGGCCCGGGCGGGACTCACCGTCGTGGCCGTGGACGTCTCCGACGAGGCCATCGCGCGTGGCCGGGCCCGGATCGCCGAGTCGACCGCCCGCGCCGCGGCGCGCGGGAAGCTGACCGAGGACCAGCAGCGAGACATCTTCGATCGCATCACCCTCGGCACCGACCTGAACTCGGTCGCCGCGGCGGATCTCGTCCTGGAGGCGATACCCGAGCAGCTCGAGCAGAAGCAGGAGCTTTTCGCCCGGCTCGACAAGATCTGCGGCCCGGACACCATCCTGGCCACCAACACCTCCTCGCTGTCGGTCACCGAGCTCTCGGTGTCCACCACACGTTCCTCGCGCGTCGTGGGGCTGCACTTCTTCAACCCCGCGCCGGTGATGAAGCTGGTCGAGGTCGTCCGCACGGTGGTCACCGAACCCGAGGTGCTCGCCGACGTGGTCGCGCTCGCCGAGCGGCTGGGCAAGTCGCCGGTGGTCGCCGGCGACCGGGCCGGCTTCATCGCCAACGGGCTGCTGTTCGCGTACCTCAACCACGCGGCGTCGATGTACGAGCAGAAGTACGCCACGCGTGAGGACATCGACGCGGCGATGCGCTTCGGCTGCGGTCTGCCGATGGGCCCGCTCGCGGTGCTCGACCTGGTCGGGATCGACACCGCGTACGAGATCCTGGAGCAGATGTATCGCCAGTCGCGCGATCGCCTGCACGCGCCCGCGCCGATCCTCAAGCAGATGCGTACCGCGGGCCTGCTCGGGCGCAAGAGCGGTCGCGGCTTCTACACCTACGAGCAGGCGGGCTCGCCGGTCGTGGTGGCCGAGGCCGGCGAGACCGGCGCGGTCGCCGGCACGCCGCGCGACGTGCGCGCGGTGGGCGTGGTGGGCACCGGGACGATGGCCACGGGCATCGTCGAGGTGTTCGCCAAGTCCGGCTACGACGTGGTCTACGTCGCGCGCAGCGAGGAGAAGGTCGAGCGCGTGCGCACGGCGCTGATCCGCTCGCTGGACAAGCAGATCCAGCGCGGCCGGTTGACCGAGGAGGCCAAGGCCGACGCGCTGGCCCGGGTGACCGGCTCGACCCGGCTCGACGACCTCGCCTTCGCGGACCTGGTCGTGGAGGCGGTGGTCGAGGAACTGTCGGTCAAGCAGGCCCTGTTCGAGAACTTCGACGAGATCTGCAAGCCCGGCGCGATCCTGGCGACCACCACCTCCTCGCTGCCGGTGATCGACTGCGCGGTGGCCACCTCGCGCCCCGGCGACGTGGTCGGCATGCACTTCTTCAACCCCGCGCCGGTGATGAAGCTGGTCGAGGTGGTGCGTACGGTCGCCACCACGGACGACGTGGTGGCCACCATCCACGAGGTCTGTCGCCGCACGAGGAAGCACGCGGTGGACTGCGGCGACCGGGCCGGCTTCATCGTCAACGCGCTGCTGTTCCCGTACCTGAACGACGCGGTGCGCATGCTCCAGGCCAACTACGCCGCGGCCGAGGACATCGACACCGCGATCAAGCTGGGCGCGGGCTACCCGATGGGTCCGTTCGAACTGCTCGACGTGGTCGGGCTGGACGTCTCGCTGGCCATCCAGAAGGTGCTGTTCGCCGAGTTCCGCGAGCCCGGCTGGTCGCCGGTGCCGCTGCTGGAGCACCTGGTGACCGCGGGCTACCTCGGCCGCAAGACCGGACGCGGCTTCCGGGACTACGCGAAGCGGTAGCGCGGGCCGGAGCGCTGCGGGCCGGAGCGATGCGGCCGGACCGGTCGCGGTCGGACGGGAGTAAGTAGTACGAGAGGGGTACGGGTGCACGCGGCGCGTGCACCCGTACCCTTTTTGTGTGCCGCGTCGTAACAAGCCCACCAGCCGCTCCCGGTCCGTCGACCGGGACGAACCCCGCGACCCCAGCCTCGGCTTCGAGGAGCGCGAGTCGGGGATGGACGGGGATTGGCTGGTGCGACCGATCAGCGGTCAGGCCGCGACCAAGACCTACCGTTGCCCCGGATGCGACCACGAGATCGCGCCGGGCGTGCCGCACCTGGTCGCGTGGTCCGCGGACGGCCGGGTCGAGGAGCGCCGGCACTGGCATCGCCCGTGCTGGAACAGCCGCGGGCACCGGCGGATCACCCGGCGACGGTAGAGGCCCCGTCCCGACCCGTGGCCATCCGTCGACCGGTCGGGCGCCGGGGGCGGGTCGCCAGCGTCGCCGCGAGCAGCAGCGCCAGGGCCGGCAGGGTCACCGCGAGCACGATCGGGAAGATCAGCGCGACCGCCGAGCTCGCCACATGCAGACCGGCCGCGCCGATCAGGCCGACCCGGGAGGTCGATCCGGTGTGCAGCCGATCCCGCAGGTTGTTCACCGCCCAGACCGACCAGATCACGATCACCAGGCCGAGCAGCACGAAGAAGGCGGCCCCGAGGGCGCCGGCCGCGGTCCCCTTGCTCGCGTACCGGTCCGACAGCGCGTTCATGACCACGATCGGCGCGACCACGCCACAGCCGACGACCGCGGCCACCGCCTCGATGGTCAATGTCACGACCGCCGCGTACGTCACGATCCCCCGGGTCACCGTCATAAGCCGCGATCGTGCCCGCTGGGCGCGGGTTTGTCGAGAGTCCGTTCGAGTCCGGTGGGGGCGCCGGCCGGGCGTGAGGCGTCGCCCCGGCGCCGGTCCCGGGCGCCGGGGCGGTGGGTCCGCTCAGCCGCGTCGCCCGATGCGCAGCGAGACGTAGCGGTCGAGCATGGTCGGGTTCACGCCTGGGTCGTCCTCTCTCGCAGCACGGACTTGCGCACCTTGCCGGCCGCGGTCAACGGCAACGCGTCGACGAACTCGACGCTCCTGGGCGCCTTGTAGCCGGCGATCAACGTCTTGACGTGGGCGCGGACCTGCTCGGCGGTCAGCTCGCGATCCGGGTGCAGGACCACGACGGCGTGCACCCGCTCGCCCCACGTGGGATCGGGCAGACCGATCACCGCGCAGGCGGCGATGTCGGGGTGCGCGTTGACCGCGTTCTCCACCTCGGCGCTGTACACGTTCTCCGCGCCGGTGACGATCATGTCCTTGAGCCGGTCGACCACGGTGACGTAGCCGTCGGTGTCCATGAACCCCAGGTCGCCGGTGTGCATCCAGCCGTCGCGCAGCGCCTGTGCGCTCTCGTCGGGCCGGTTCCAGTAGCCGAGCATCACGTGGTCCCCGCGCGAGACGATCTCGCCGACGTCGCCGCGCGCCGCCTCGCGCCCGTCGGAGCCCAGGATCCGTACCTCGGCGTGGTGGCACGGCCGACCCGCCGAGCGCAGCCGCGTCGGGTCCGCGTCCAAGTGGTCCTGTGGCATCAACAGCGTTGCCAGCGGCGAGAGTTCGGTCTGGCCGTAGGCCTGGACCAGGGCGGTGCCGGGCAGCGCCTTGAGTACTCGCTCCAGCAGCGCGGCGGTGATCGGCGACGCACCGTAGGTGAGCAGCCGCAGCGAGGACACGTCGTACTCGGCGAACCTGGGGTGTTCCAGCACCATTTGCAGCATCGTCGGGGCCAGGAAGACCTCGGTGATCCGCTCCCGCCGGATGGTCGCGGCGACCTGCTCGGGCTCGAAGAACGGCAGTACCACCTGGGGGATCCCGACGATCGAGGTCATCAGCGACACCCCGAACCCGGCGATGTGGAACAGCGGCGCGGCGTGCAGCACGCGCGCGTCCGGCACGATCCGGAAGGCGGCGGTGGCGACCAGGCCGCCCATCGCGGACGCGAGCAGGTTGTCGTGGGAGAGCATCACGCCCTTGGGGAATCCGGTGGTCCCGCCGGTGTAGAAGACCCCGGCGAGGTCGTCGCCGCCGCGGTTCGCGTCCGGGATCGGCTCGGCCGCCGCCAGCAACTCCTCGTAGTCGTGCGTCCCGGGCCCGGTCGGCGCGATGCCCATGTGCACGACCTCGCGCACGCTCGACGAGGCGGCGCGCAGCGCGGGCACGAGCGGGGCGAACGTGTCGTCGACGAACAGTACGCAGGTCTGCGAGTCGTCCAGGGAGAAGGCGATCTCGGCCGCGCTCCAGCGGATGTTCACCGGGTTCAGCACGCCGCCGGCCCACGGGATCGCGCTCAGACACTCGAGGTAGCGGGACGAGTTCAGGGCCAGGATCGCGACCCGGTCGTCGGCACCGACGCCCAGATCGCGCAGCGCGCCGGCGACTTTGGCGACGCGCTCGCGCAGTTCGTGGAACGTGGTGCCCGCGCAGCCGTCGATCACGGCCGTGCGCTCCGGGGTCTGCTGGGCCCAACGGTGCAATGGCTGGGTGATGCCCATGGGCTGCTCCTCGCGTGGGAGGGGAGGGAGGGGTGCGCGGGTGCGGGCGGTGCGGCGTGACGTGCGTGTGGGCGACATGGCGCGACGGTGCGGTGCGCGCGGGGCGCGGGTGAGCGGCTGCGCGGGTATCCGCGGGCCGGATCGGGGGTCCGGGGCGCGCGTGCGCGGGGAGCCGGGTATGCGGAGGCGCGGGCACGCCGTCAGGCCCGCCCGCGCCGCCGAAGGGTTCCGAAGCGGTGTCAGCAGTCGCGCAGCGTCGGCGACTGGTTGAGCAGTTGGCCCCGGATCGAGGTGAACTTGGCGTACCGGTCCGCGTCCAGGCCCTCGACCGGGAAGACCGCGACCCGGTGGCAGTTCTGGAACGCGAGCTTGACCCCGAAATGCCGTTCCATCGAGCCGCGAATCGCGTCCGAGGCCAGCGCGCGAAGCAGTTGCCCGCGCTCGGTCTCGGTGGCGGGCGGCACCTGGTTGTCCGCGAACGGACCGCCATCCACTTGGAGTTGCGTCGCCAACGAGGAAACGAGATGCCAGGCGTAGGGCAGCGAGGTGCGCACGCAGTCGACGAACTCGGCCTCGTCCACGTCACCGCGTTCGGCCTGTTCCAACAACTTCGGAGGCACATCGAGCGACATCGGTGCTCCTTCCGGCCGGGACGTACGCAAGTTCGCCCGGCGGTACGGGTCGTGTCCGGTACGTAGCAGGTGGCGCCCATGCTCCGATCACGACACGCCCCGAACGCCCATCCGCGCGGCCCGCACCGTCTCCTGACTCACCGTAGGACATCGGGCACACGTTGCTCCATAGCGAACGGTCGGTGAACACGACCAGGAACGCGCGACCGCCCGTCCGTACTCCGGCCCGGTCCGGGGCCGTACCCAGCGGTCGTACGGACGGATCCGCGTGCCGAAGGCGGCCTCCGGTCCCGGCCGGACGGCCCCGGGGCGCCGCCATGACGTGCGTCACACGGGTCGAGGCGCCGATGAGGGGATGGCCGAGTCAGGGGTCGCGAAGGCGGTAGCGTCGGGGCATGCGTCTCGTCATCGCCCATTGCTCCGTGGACTACGTCGGGCGACTCACCGCCCACCTGCCGTCCGCCCCCAGGCTCATCCTCGTCAAGCGGGACGGGAGCGTGTCCATCCACGCCGACGACCGCGCGTACAAGCCGCTGAACTGGATGAGTCCGCCGTGCACCCTCAAGGAGGGCGACGGCGTGTGGACGGTGATCAACAAGGCCGGCGAGAAGCTGATCATCACGATCGAGGAAGTACTGCACGACACGTCGCACGAGCTGGGCGTGGACCCCGGCCTGGTCAAGGACGGCGTCGAGGCCCACCTCCAGGAGTTGCTGGCCGATCGACTGGACGCGCTGGGCGCCGGCTGGACCCTGATCCGCCGCGAGTACCCCACCCCGATCGGCCCGGTCGACATCCTGTGCCGAGACGCGGACGGCACCACCGTCGCGGTCGAGATCAAGCGCCGAGGCGAGATCGACGGCGTCGAACAACTCACCCGCTACCTCGAACTGCTCAACCGCGACACCCTGATCGCCCCGGTCAAGGGCGTCTTCGCCGCCCAGGAGATCAAGCCCCAGGCCCGTGTGCTCGCGGTCGACCGGGGCATCACCTGCGTCACCTTGGACTACAACGCCCTACGCGGCACCGAGGACGACAAACTGAAGCTGTTCTGACCGGTTCGGCGCCGGGACCGACCCTCGGGACCCGGGGACCGGTCCCGGCGCCGAACTTCCGCCAGGCGTGGAGCCGCCCGGGGTGGCTCGACCCGTGTGTCGGAGCCTGCCCGGCGCCGATTGCGGACGAGCGGTGGTGGTGGGGCTTCCCCGGTCATGGGCGTGGTGCTCGCTGCCGGCGCAGATCCCGTCGGGTGCCCGGTTGTTCGCGGGCTTCGGAGAGGGCGGTGCGCAGGACCGCCGCCCGGTTCACGCCCGGGCGGAGCAGGGTGCGGGCGAGAAGCTCGGCGAGGACTCCCGGGGTGAGGAGCTCGGAGGGCTTGCGGATTCCGGAGTACACGTCGAGAGGGGGCGGGAGCCTTCCGGACGGGCGGCCATGGAGCGCATGAGGGTTTCTTCGAGGGAAGTCACGGCGGTGGAGCGGGCCAGGGTGTAGGTCCAGTGGTAGGTCTAGCGGCATTCGTGGTCTCGGTGACGCTGCCAGGACGCGGTCGCGGCGCGTTGGGCGAAGATGCCGACGAGGGGCCGGTCCGGTTTGCCGCGTGGGCGGCGGGCGCCGGTCTCGATCGCCTCGTCCGGCACCCGGTGGAAGTGGAAGACCACCTCCGGGTGGGAGAACTCGTCCGGGCCGGCGAGCGCCTCCGGGCCCGAACCGCCCGGCGTCCAGGCGGATCACCGAGGACACGTTCCCCCGGTGGTCGTCCACGAGTTCCACGCGGGCCGGACACGTGCCCGATCGCACGCAGGGTGAGGTCGCCGTCCACGGGTTCCGAGGTGTCGTCCGTCCCTACGGGGTGAGGTCCAGCGCGTGCACGACCAATTCGGCCAGGGCGTCCACCGCGCTCTCCCGCACCCGCGCGTCGCATTCGGTCATCGGCGTGCGCGGGCTGATCGACAGCGCGTCGCGCAGGTCCTCCTCCGGATAGCGCGGCGCGTCGTCGAAGAGGTTGACCGCGACCACGAACGGAATGCCCGATCGCTCGAAGTAGTCCACCGCCGGGAAGCTGTCCTCCAGCCGCCGGGTGTCCACCAGGACGATCGCGCCCACCGCGCCGCGCACCAGGTCGTCCCACATGAACCAGAACCGGTTCTGCCCCGGGGTGCCGAACAGGTAGAGCACCAGGTCGCTTTCCAGGGTGATCCGGCCGAAGTCCATCGCGACCGTGGTGGTGCGCTTCTCCGGCAGGCCGGACAGGTCGTCGACGTCCTCGCTGAGCACCGTCATGACCGATTCGGTGGTCAGCGGCGGGATCTCCGAGACGGCCGCGACCAGGGTGGTCTTGCCGACCCCGAAGCCGCCCGCGACGACGATCTTCGTCGAGGTGATCGGCGGTCCCTCGCCGATCCGTCGACCACCGGCGCCGGCCGCGGGCAGCGGGATGGCCGGAACCTCGTCGCCGAGCCCGCCGGTCCCACCCAGATCAAATTTTGCGTAGTCCACCGAGCACCCTCTCCAGCAGCGCGCGATCGGGGCGGCCGGCCTCGTGCTCGGCCTGGTACACGCTGATTCGGCCCTGCGAGGCCAGGTCGCTGATCAGGACCCGGACCACGCCGAGCGGCATGTGCAGGATCGCGGCCACCTCGGCCACCGAGCGCACCCCTCGGCACAGGTGCACGATCCTGGCGACCTCGGGCATGTCGCCCGTGCCGTCCTGCGGACAGTCCAGGGTGGTGACCAGCGTCTCCACCAGCAGTACGTGGCCGTAACGGGTACGGCCTCGGGTCAGCGTGTAGGGGCGTACCCGCGAGGTGCGACCGCCCGGTTCGGGTCTGGTCGGATATCCCCGCTCGGTGTCGTAGTCGGAAAAACCGCCGTCAGGAGCCAACGCGACCACCTCCACGGTCCTGGTGCATCTGTGCGCGCAGGGCCGGCGTCAGGACGTGGCCGGCGCGCCGTACGAACGAGGTCATCTGATAGGCGATCACGCCGAGGTCGGCGGACCCGCCCGCGTGTACGCCCAGACAGGATCCGTCGCTGATCGACATCGCCACGACGTAGCCCTCGGCCATCGTGACGATCTCCTGGCGGACCGCGCCCATGTCGAGCACGCGCGAGGTGCCCTCGGCCAGGGCCACCAGGCCGCTGACGATCGCGCCGAGTTGTTCCTCGGCGTCCTCCGCCGCGGCGGCCGCGTCCGGGCCGCGCGCGCTGGCCAGCATCAGGCCGTCGGAGGAGACCAGGACGACCTCGCGGACCCCCGGGACATCCCCGGCGAGGCCGGCCACCAGCCAGTCGACATCGCGTGCCGTGGTGCCATTCGACCCGGTCACCGGTCTCCACCTCCTGTCTCCTCCCGCGCGTCCGGCGGGAAGGTGGGTTCTTCGTCGGACGACCCGACCGGATCGGTCGTGTCGCCCTCCCGGCGGGCCGCCTCCAGACCTTCCTGAAAGCCCGTCAGTTGCCTGCGCAGTTCGGCGGCGGAGAGCGTACCGGTGTCCCGGGACGCCTCCGCGGGGGGCACGATGCGCATCGCACCGCTGTTGTCGCCCGCCACGAGGCGCTTGGGCAGCCCGCGCCGGGTCCGGCCGACCGAGGAGACGGCGGGCCCCGTTCCGTCCCCGCTCGCGGCCGCCTGCGGCTTCGCGGGCGCGGCCGACCGCGCCCGCGGCTCGGCGGCCGCGGTACGGCGGGCGGGCGGCGCGACCCGCGGCACGTCCCGGGCATTCGCGGCGGCGGAAGCGGTCGAGGCAGCCGATGTGGTCGAAGCGGGCGACGTGGTCGAACCGTTCGAAGCCGCGGAGGGGTTCGAGGCATCCGAGCCGTGCGAGCCGTCGGAGGAGTTCGAAGCGGCCTTCGGGGTCGTCCCGGGCGGCGGGGCCTCGGCGCCGTCCTCGCCCATCAGCGCCTCGACCGCGGGGAACAGCGCACCCGGCGCGACCAGTTTGGCCGCCGCCTCGTCCGGTGCCGGCTCGGGGTTGGCCGCCGGCGTGCGCTTGGGCAGCCCCTTCGGCGTCCGGGCCGGCGGCGCGGCGTCCTCGCGCGGCACCACCGGACCGCGCGACGCGGGCGTGACCCGGGTCGCCGCGGCGGGCTCGATCGCGACGGCGGGCGCGGGGTTCGCACCGACCGGTCGGGCCGACGGCAGCGCCAGTCGGGCCGCGCCCGGCGGGATCGCCCGCGCGCCGGGAGCCACGCCCGGGATGGCCATCCGGTCCCGCTCGCGCTCCTGCTCCCGGTCGCGCTCGGCGGAGAACTCGGCGGGGGAGGGGCCCTGACCGTGGAAGGCCGCGGCGGGGATCACCACGACCGCGCTCAGGCCACCCTGCGGGCGCGGGCGCAGTTGCACCCTGATCCCGTGTCGGCGGGCCAGCCGGCCGACGACGAACACGCCCAGGCCGCCGCCACTGGCGGCCTCCTCCTCGGCGCTGTCCCGCTCGATCTGCGAGTTCAACTCGGTGAGCCGGTCCGCCGGTACGCCGATCCCGTTGTCGTCCACCGACAACACGACCTCGCCGTTCTCCAGCGTCCAACCGCCGATCTCCACCCGGGACTCGGGCGCCGAGTACGCGGCGGCGTTCTCCAGGAGTTCGGCGAGCAGGTGGCCGACGTCGTCGGCGGTGCGCCCGAGTACGTCGGCGCGCGGTACGTGGCCGACGTCGATCCGCTCGTAGCGCTCGATCTCGGAGACGCCGGCGCGGACCACGTCGAGCAGCGGGATCGGTGGGCGCCGGCCGCGCCGTTCGTCCGCGTCCGCGAGCACGAGCAGGTTCTCGCTGTTGCGGCGCATCCGGGTGGCGAGGTGGTCGAGCCGGAACAGGTCCTGGAGCCGCTGGGGTTCGTCCTCGCCGTGTTCGAGCTTCTCGATCAGGTCCAACTGCCGCTCGACCAGGGTCAGCGTGCGCATCGACAGGTTCACGAACACGTCGTGCACCCGGCCGCGCATCAGGGTCTCCTCGTCGGCGAGCGCCGCGCGGCCGCGCAACAGCTCGTCGTGTTCGGCTTCCAGCCGGGCGCGTTCGGCCTCCAGCCGGGCGCTCTCCGCGGCTTGACGCACGGTCAGCTCACGGAGTCGGGCGATCCGCCGCTCGGAGACCCGATGGCGCAACCACGCGGCGATCGAGGACAGGGCGACGGCGGTGGTGAGCAGCGTGCCCGCGAGCACCGACTCCCACACCGTCTCGGAGTTGCCCAGCAGGACGACGGCGGTGGCGATCCCCGCCAACGCGAAGACGGCCGCCGCGGAACCGAGCCCGGCCGCCAGTCCGCCCCCCGAGCGCCGGCTCTGGTGAACGGGAGCGGGGACGCGCACAGATGCCGCGTCCGCTGCGTTGGGTGTTCCTGGATCCCCCTGCCCATACATGGGACGTGAGCATATCGTCGGACTATCTCCGGATGTATCTTCCGTGGTTGCGCGAGTCGCCCCGAAAACGGCCGAAAGGCCCCGCCCGACGACTGTCGAGCGAGACCTTTTCGGTATGCGGACCAACATTTTTGACGAATGGTCAGGCAAACGCCGGACCGGACGGGTCACACGTCGCGCGAACGCATCCGTACCCCGCCCGCGATCAGCGCCAGCGCCGCGTACGCCGCGATCAGCAACAGCGAGGGCCACGGACCCGGACCGCCGTCGTCGCCACCACCGCCGATCAGCTTGCCCAGGGCGAACATCGGCGAGTACTCCATGACCTTCTCGCCGACCGACTGCGGCAGGAACGGGCCGATGATCATCGGCAGCAGGATGGCGCCCATCAGCGCGGTGATCGCGCCCGCCGAGTGCCGCAGCAGCACGCCCAGGCCCAGCCCGAACAGACCGATCACGGCCAGGTAGAGCGAACCGCCGACGACACTGCGGAACAGGTCCACCTCGGCGGTGGAGTCACCGATCCGCGAGGTGAGCATCGCCTTGCCGAGCACGGCGGTCAGGCCCATCGTGACCACGCCGACCACGAACATCAGGCCGGCGAAGACCACACCCTTGGCCACCAGCACCTGGAGCCGGCGCGGGTACGCGGTCAGCGTGGTGCGGATCATGCCCGTCGTGTACTCGGCGGAGATGGTCAGCACACCCAGCGTCGCGGCGGCGAGCTGCGCGACGATCACGCCGATCAGCGCGATGCTCACGTAGTCGTCGTCGGCATCCGGGCTGACCGTGCCGGCGAGCAGCACACCCAGGCCGAGGATGAGCAGCACCATCACGACCAGCGTCCACATGGTCGAGCGGACCGTGCGGATCTTGGTCCACTCGGACAGCAGCACCCGGCCGAAGCCCGCGTTGCCGCCGCCGACCTGCCCGCCGACCTGCAACTGCTGGACCGGCGGGTACGGCGCCTGCTGACCGGGCGGCGGGAACTGCTGTTGCGCCTGTTGCCCCGGCGGCGGGAACTGCTGGGTCTGCTGCGGCGCGGCCATCTGCGCCTGCGGCATCACGTGCGGTTGGCCCTGCGGCATGGGGGGCGGAGTGTTCTGCGCCATCGCTCAGCCCTCGCTTCCGTTGGACTGCGGCTTGGACAGGGACGGGGCACCGGCGGGCGGCGCCCCGGCGGGGGCTCCCCACGGTGCGCCGGGCGCACCCTGCTGCTGTGGATAACCGGCCGGGCCGGCGAACTGCGGAGCACCCTGCTGTGGATAACCGGGCGGCGGTGCCATCCCGGGCGGACCCCATCCGGGCGGCGGACCGCCCGGCAGCCCGGCGCGGTACTCCACGCTGTGCTGGGTCATTCGCATGTAGACCTCTTCGAGCGAGTCGAAGCGCGGCGACAACTCGTGCAGCGCGATGCCGTGCTCGGCGGCGAGGTCACCGATCACCGTCGGGGGCAGCTCGTGCACGCGGAACGAACCGGGCACCGCCTGGTCGGGAGTGATCGTCGCCCCCTTGCCCTGGAGCAGCGGCTTGAGCCGGTCCACCTGCGGCGAGCGCACCACGGTGAAGGACTGCGAGTTGGTCTCGATGAAGTCGCGCATCGAGGTGTCGGCGATCATCCGCCCCTGACCGATCACGATCAGGTGGTCGGCGGTCACCTCCATCTCGCTCATCAGGTGGCTGGAGACGAACACGGTGCGGCCCTCGGAAGCGAGCTGCTTCATCAGGTTCCGGATCCACAGGATGCCCTCGGGGTCGAGCCCGTTGACCGGCTCGTCGAACATCAGGATGCCGGGGTCGCCCAGCAGCGCCGAGGCGATGCCCAGCCGCTGGCCCATGCCGAGCGAGAAGCCGCCCGCGCGCTTCCTGGCGACCTGCGTCAGGCCGACCATCCCCAGCACCTCGTCCACCCGGCGATTGGGGATGCCGTTGCTCTGCGCGAGGCACAGCAGGTGGTTGTACGCGGTACGGCCGCCGTGCATCGCCTTGGCGTCCAGCAGCGCGCCCATCTCCCGCAGCGGGGCTTGGACGTGGTCGTACGGGCGGCCGTTGACCGTGACGTTGCCGCCGGTCGGCGCGTCCAGCCCGAGGATCATCCGCATGGTGGTCGATTTGCCGGCACCGTTGGGGCCGAGGAAGCCGGTCACCGAGCCCGGACGCACCTGGAAGGAAAGCTGATCCACCGCCAGCTTGTTTCCGTAGCGTTTGGTGAGCCCTCTCGCTTCGATCATCTGTTGCCGCACTCCCAGGATGGTTTCGGTGCATGAGTCTGTGAAGGGTTCGAGCTTAGGCCGAATCGCCGCCGAGCACGGCCGCCGCGCGTCGGGCCCGTGCTGGGTCACGAGTTCGAGGGAAGTCCCGCAGCATCATCCTCGAGGACGATTGACAGGCTCACGCCTGATCCTGTCGAGGTGTGACCACTTCGCGAAGTATGAGCAGTACGGCGGCCGCGATCGGAATCGCGAGCAATGCCCCGGTCACCCCGAGCAGCGCGCCCCCGACCAGCGCCGCTATCACCGTGATCGCCGGCGGTACGTTCACCGCGCGGTTCATCACCCGCGGATAGATCAGGTAGTTCTCGAACTGTTGATAGGCCAGGAAGAAGATCACGCAGGTGAGCGCCTTGCCGGGGGAGTCGAAGAAGACCACGAGCGACACCACCGCGGCGCCGATGGTGGCGCCGATCATCGGGATCAGGTCGGTGAACGCGATCACCAGGGCCAGCGGCAGCGCGTAGTCGTTGCCCAGGATCATCAGGAAGATGAACGAGGACAGACCCGCGCAACTGGCCACGATCAGCGCGCCGTTCACATATCCGCCGATGCCCGACAGGATCTCGTCGCCGAGCAGCCGCACCCGCGGTCGGCGCGACTTCGGGAACAGGTTGTACAGGTGCTCCTTGATGCTGGGCAGCGCGCCCAGGAAGTACAGCGTCAACACGATCACGGTGAGCGTGTCGAACACCGAGGTCAGCACCATCTTGCCGAAGCCCCAGAGCCCACCCGCCACGTTCTCCGCGGTCTTGGCGTTGGCCGCCCAGTCCTTGGCCCGGGTGACGATGTCGTACTTCTCGTCGAGCTTGCGGAATCTCTCGTTGTTGCGCAGCTCGGTGAGGCTGTCGGGGATCGAGTTGATCAGATTCGAGGTCTGCTCGACCAGGGGCTGGGCGATCGCGGTGACGAAGCCCGCGGCCACGATCACGAAGCCGAGCGCCACCGCGCACACCGCCCAGCGCCGGGGCAGGCCGCGACGCTCCAGCCGTTCGACGAACGGGTTCAGGCCCGCGGCGAGGAAGAACGAGATCAGGATGATGATCAGGACGTGCTGGATGCCCATCACGGCCTGGGCCAGGAACCACGCGGTGATCAGCCCGAGTCCGCCGATGAAGCCGATATAGAACGGCGACGACCGATGCAGCGGCCGGCCCGGATCGCCGAATCGCGAGCCGATCCCGGTCCACGGCTCGACCGTGGGCGAGTCCGAGTCCGAGCCCGAGTCCGAGGCGGGTGTCGAGGCCGATGTCGAAGCGGACGCCGGGGCCTTGGCGTCGGCCGGGACCGGTACGGAGGTCCCGGTGTCGTCGCCGGCCGGGGCCGCCGGGCCCGAGCCCGACGCGCCGGCCGCCGAGCCGGGCTGCGCCGACGCGACCTGGGCGGGCACCCGCGCGGGCGCCGGTTCGTCGGTCGAAGTCGTCGGCGCGGTCCCGGGCTTGCCCGGATCGGCAGGAGCCGCCGCGTCCGCACCGGCCGCGGGCGGTGCGTCGGGAGCGGCCCCGTCCACCCCCGCGCCCGGATCCGGGGCGGTACCGCCGGCGGGCGCCCCCGATCTGCGCCGCGGCCAGATGTTGCCCAGTCGACCCATGCCCCGTTGCTCCTCGTCCACCCGTTCGGATCCGCCGACTCGGCGCGGCGCGCGCGATCGGCGCGCGCCCCGAGATCGCGTCATGAAAATGCGGCCGGGCGGCGGGCGGGTCCTCGTGGAACCCGTCCGCCGCCCGGCCGCCGAAACCGGCCCCTACGGCCCGTACCGATGCCCCCCGAGAGAGGGTCAGCGGCTCTGCTGTGCCGGTACACCCGGCATCTTGTCGTCGTCGTCATCGATGCTCACACCCGCGGCGGCGACGGCCGCGCCGGTGAGGGTCGCCAGCATCTCGCGCACGTTGGTGAGCTGCGCGTTGATGCTGTCCCGACGGTGGGTCAGCGCGGCCAGCTCGCGCTCGGACTCCGAGCGGATCCGGTCGGCCTTGGCACGCGCGTCGGCGACGATGTCGTCGGCCTGGCGCTGCGCCGTCTCGATCGTCTGACGCGAACGACGCTCGGCGTCGGTGCGCAGCTTCTCCGCCTCCAGGCGCAGTTGCTCGGCCCGGTGCTCGACCTCGGACAGGCGCTTCTCGGCCTTGGCCTGACGGGCCGCCAGGTCGCGCTCGGACTGCTCGCGGCGCTTGGCCAGGTTGGTCTCGAAGTCCGCGGCGGCCTGGGCGGCCTTGGCCCGGGTCTCCTCGAAGAGGGCCTCGGCCTCCTCGCGCTTGGCCGACGCGTCCTTGGCCGCCTCGCCACGAAGCTGCGCGGCGTCGCTCTTGGCCTTGTCGAGGATCCGCGAACCCTCGTCCTCGGCCTTGGCCTTGCGCTCCTTGCCGTACTGCTCGGCGTCGGAACGCACCTGCTGCGCGGCGGCCTCGGCCAACTCGCGGTGCTGATCGGCGGCGCGGCGGGCTTCCTCGCGCAGGTCCTTGGCCTCTTCCTCGGCGAGGCGGAGGATCTTCTCCACCCGGGCGCCGAGACCGGCGTAGGAGGGTTCGGCGTCGGCGAGTTGAGCCTGCGCGTTCTGGCTTTCGAGGTGCAGTTCCTCGATCCGCTTCTCCAGCGCCGAGATCCTCGCGAGCGCGCTGTCACGGTCCGACACGAGCTTCGTGATGCGGTCGTCAACCTGCGAACGCTCGTACCCACGGCGGACGATGTCGAAGCCGTGCGGAGAGTTAGTGTCGCTCATGGGGTTCCTGTCGTATGACGGGTGCGGTGAATGAGGTGACGGGTGGAATCCTGGCACGAATCGGGCGGAGCATCGACCTGACCGGGGGATAAGAACCGGCCGGCATCGCTCAATCGGATGACGACGAACCGGCACCCTTCGCCGCGGGGCCCTTGCCCGACGAGGAGTTGCCCTTGCCGGAGGCGAGGCCCGCGGGAGCGGCGAGCGCGTCCAACACGCCCTGCACGCGCGACATCTCGGCGGTGATGTCCTTGCGCCTGCGGTTCAACTCGTCGAGTTTGCGCTGTCCGTCGGCGCGATGACGGTCGGCGTCCTTGCGCGCCTCGGTGCGCAGTCGCTCCGCCTCCTTCCGCGCCTCGTCGAGAACCTTCTCGGCATCCGCGGCGGTCTTGCGACGGACCGCCTGCGCCTCCCGCTGGGCGGCGGCCACCTGTTCGGCCACCTTCGCCCGCAGGTCGTCCGCGCCCTTCTGGGCGTCGGCGAGACGCTGTTCCGCTTCCGAGAGCAACGCCTCGGCCTTCTTCACCGCGGCAATCCGTACCCTATCCGCCTCGGAACCGGCCTTGTCACGAATCCGCTCGGCTTCCTCCGCCGCGACCACCTTCATCTTCTCGGCGTCCACGCGGGCCTCGCTCACCTGTTCCTCCGCTGCGGCGACCAGGTCGTCGACCCGCTTGCCGGCCTGCTTCAGGCCCTCCGCGGCCTGCCGGCGGGCACGTTCGACGACCTGCTCGGCCTCCTTGTCGGAACGCTCGCGGGTGGCGGTGGTGTCCCGGCGGGTCTCGCTGATCATCGCGTCCGAGTCCCCGCGCGCCTTCTCTATCACCGCGGTCGCCTCGGCGCGCAGGCGTTCGTCCTCGGCCTCGGCCTCGGCGATCAGGCGGTTCGCCGCCTCGTTCGCCTCGTTGACGCGCTGCTCGGCCTTGCGCTCGGCCGCGCCGACGATCTCGGTGGCCCGGCCCTTGGCCCGGATCAGCAGATCCTCGGCCTCGTTGGCGGCCCGGTCCAGCTCCGCGCGGGCCTGCTCGCGCAGCGCGGTCGCGGCCTCCTCGGCCTCGCGCAGCTCCTTGTTCGCCGCTTCCCGTCCGGCCGTTCGGGTCTTCTCGGCCTCCCGGTCGGAGTCGGACTTCATCCGCTCGGCGTGCTTGCGCGCCGCGGTGACCGTGGCATCCGCCTCCGCGCGGGCGCGCACCAGCGTGGTCTCGGCGTCGTCGCGGGCCTTGGTCAGATCGCGTTCGGCGAGCGCGGTGAGCCGGTCCGACTCCTCGCGGGCGGCGTCCTCGATACCCACCACGGCGGCGCGTACCGCCTCCGCCTCGGCCTGGGCCTCGGCCACCGCGCGCGCGGCGTCCTCCTTGGCCAGCCGGGCCTGCGTGGTCGCACTCTCCAGCAGATCGGTGCCGCGCGCCTCGGCCTTCTCCAGCAACTCGCGCGCCCGCGCCTTGGTGCGATCGCGCAGCTCGGCCGCCTCGTCGCGGGCCTCCTCCAGCGCCTGCGCGCCCTGGGTGCGCAGCCGGGCCGCCTCGGCCTCGGCCTCCTCGCGCATCCGGGCGGAGTCGGTGTCGGCCTGCTCCAGCTGGGTCAGCGCCGCGGTCTCCGCCTCGCCGCGCATGCGCTCGGACTCCGCCGTCGCCTCCGCCAGCGCGGCGGCCGCCTCCTCGCGCAGCGTGCCCGCGTCCCGGTTCGCCGAGGCCAGCGTCGCGGTCGCCTCGGTGTGCAGGCGCTGCGCCTCGGTACGCGCGGCGTCCAGTGCCTCGGCGGCCTCGGTGCGCAGTGTGCGGGCCGCGGTCTCGGCCTCGGTGCGCAGCTGTTCCGCATCGCGTTCGGCCCGCTCCAGCAGCGCCCGGGCGGCGGCCTGCGCCTCGGACCGGGCCCGGTCCGCGTCGGTCTCGCCCTGCGCCCGGGTCGCGTCCGCGTCGGACCTGGCCGCGGCCAGCGCGGCGGTCGCCTCCTGGCGCAGCGTGCGGGCCTCGCTGTCGGCCTGCTCGAGGATGCCGAGCGCGGTCTCCTCGCCCTCGGCGCGCACCCGCGCGGCGTCCGATTCGGCCTTCTCCAGCGCGGCGCGCACGGTGGCGGCGGTCTCGGCACGCAGCGTGTGCGCGGCCTCCTCCGCCTCGGTGCGCATGCGCTCGGCCTCGGCGTGCGCCTGCTCCAGCACGGAGCGCGCGGTCTCGGTGGTCTCCTCGCGCAGCGTTCGGGCGGCCGTCTCGGCCTCCGTGCGCATGCGCTCGGCCTCCGCGTCGGCCTGCTCCAGCACGGAGCGCGCGGTATTGGTGGTCTTCTCGCGCAGCGCCTGCGCGGCGGTCTCGGCCTCGGTGCGCATCCGGGTCGCGTCCGCGTCCGCGTCGGCCAGCAGCGTGCGGGCCTGCTCGGTGCTCTCCTCGCGCAGCGTGCGGGCCGCGTTCTCCGCCGCCTCGCGGACCGCCAGCGCGGTGGCCTCGGTCTCCTCGCGCAGCGTGCGCGACTCGGTCTCCGCCTCCTCGCGCATCGAGGCCGCGTCCCGGCGGGCGGCCGAGCGCATGCCGTCCGCCTCCTCGCGGGAGTCGGTGAGGACCTTCTCGGCCTCCTCGCGGGCCTTGCCGATCAGTTCGTCGGCCTTGACCGCGGCCGACTGGGTACGCGCGCCGGCCTCGGCGCGGGCCTGCTCCATGGTGGCCTGGGCGTCCGCCCGGGCGCGGTCCAGCGCGGCCTCCGCATCCGTGGCGGACTGCTCGGCGCGGGCCCGCAGTTCCTCGGTGCGGGTGCGCAGCTCGGCGGTCTGGCGCTCGGCCTCGGCGCGCATCGCCTCGGCGCGCGCCACCGCCTGATCGCGCAGTTCGGTCGCGGCCTGCTCGGCCGAGCGGATCAGCTCCTCGGCCGCGCGGGCCGCGTCGGCGCCGGCCTTCTGGGCCTCGGCGCGGGCCTTGGCCACCAGTTCCTCGGCCTCGGCGTGCGCGCGACCGGCGTTCTCCGCCGCCTCGGTGCGCACCCGCTCGGCCTCGGCGCGGGCCGCCTCGACCCGTTCCGCCGCCTGCGCGCTCGACTCCTCGCGCAGTTGCTCGGCGGCTGCCGCGGCCTCGGCGCGCAGGTTTTGCGCCTCGTCCTGGGCGCGCTGCAACTCCTCGACGGCCTCGGCCTGTTGGCGCTGAGTCAGCTCGCGCAGACGGTGCGTGTCGGCGACCGCCTTCTCGCGCAGCTTTCCGGTGTCGGCGCGGGCCGCCTCCAGCAGTTCCTCGGCGCTCTCGGCGGCCTTGGCACGCAACTGCTCCGCGTACTCGCGGGCCTCGTTCGCGAGTCGATCGCTCGACTCGCGGGTGCGCGTCTCCACCGCCTCGGCATCGGCCTGCGCGCGGGCGCGCAACTCGTCCGCCTCGGTACGGGCCTCGCTTTGTACCCGCTCCGCCTCGGACCGGGACTTGGCCATCAGGTCGTCCGCGGCACGGGCGGCGGTCTCCAGGCGCTCGGCGGCGCCGGCCTCGGCATTGGTGAGCAACTGCTGCGCCTCGCCGCGCAGTCGGTCCACCTCCTGCCGGCGGCGTTCGATCTCCGCGCGCGCCCCGGCCTCCAACTCGTCGACCCGGGCCAGGGTTTCCTCGCGGGCGGTGTCCAACTCGGCGCGGGTGTCCGTGCGCAGCGCCTCGGCCTCGGCGCGTGCCTCGTCGCGCAGCCGGTCTGCCTCGGCGAGTGCCTCGGCACGCAGCCGCTCGGCGGCGGCACGGGCCTCGGCGGTGAGCTTGTCCGCCTCGGCACGGGCCTTGCCCACATACGCCTCGGCCTCGCCGGCGGCCTTGCCGAGCTTCTCGCTCGCCTCGGCCTCGGCGCTCTGGAGCAGGCGCTGCGCCTCGGCCTGGCGGCGGTCCGCCTCGCCGGCCGCCTCGGCGCGCAGGCGCTCGATCTCCAACTGGGCGGATTCGAGCAGCTTCGCGGTGTTCTCGGAGGCGCCCTGGGCCCGGGCGCCGGCCTCGCCGGTGACCCGCTCGGCCTCGGAGCGCGCCTCGCCGATGATCCGGGCGGCCTCGACCCGGGCGTCGCCGACCAGGCTCTCCGCGCGGGTTCGGGTCTCGGTGCGCAACTGCTCGGACTGGTCCACGGCCGCGCTCGCCCGGGCCTTGGCCTCGGCGATCACCCGGTCCGCGTCGCCCTGCGCGCGGGAGAGCAGCGATTCGACTTCGGCGCGGGTGCTCTCACTGGTGCCGGCGGCCTGCTCGCGCGCGGCGGCGGCGATCCGCTCGGCCTCGGCGCGGGCGTTGTCCACGAGTTGGCGCGAGCGCTCCTCGGCCTGCGCGCGCAACTGCTCGGCCCATGCGACGTTCTCGTTGACCCGGGTCTCGGTGGCCTGGCGGGCCTGGGTCAGTTCCTCGTCCAGGCGCCGGCGGCGCTCCATCACCTCGGCCTGCCAGTCGGCCTCCAGCCGGGCGGAGCGCGCGGCGGCCTCCTGGAGCAGGCGCTGCGTGGTCGCGCGCGACTCCTGCAATTCGCGCTCGGCGTCCGCGCGGACCTGGTCGGCCTGCAACTGGGCGTTGCGCAGCATCTGCTCGGCCTGGCCGCCGATGCTGTCGAATCGGGGCGTGGCGAGTTGGCGGCGAAGGTCATGCAGCTTCGCGCGGAGAACCTCGACCTGATAGCCGAGGTCCTCCGCGTGTGCGACGGTGTCGTCGCGCTCCTTCTTCAGCCGCTTGATCTCGTCGTCGAGTACTTCGAGGTGCTCGTCGACTTGGTAGCGGTCGTAGCCCCGCACTGTGGGGTCCCACTCCATCCCCTGGCCGCGTACGTTTCAGTACTGCATATCGGCCGTTTCCGACCGGTTGGTGACGACACGACCCCGTATGTACATCCGGAACCGCCCGTACCGCATTGACTACCAGGGAGAATGGTCTCAGATCCAGGGACCGCCGTCAGACGTTACGAAAGCGGTTGATGGCGTCGATATGCCGCGATCGCATCTCGGCGTCCCGAACCCCCAGGCCCTCCTCCGGTGCGAGACACAGTACGCCCACCTTGCCCTGGTGCAGGTTCCGGTGGACGTCCCGGGCCGCCTGGCCGGTCTCTTCCAGAGCGTAGGTGCGCGACAACGTCGGGTGAATCTTACCCTTGGCCACCAGACGGTTCGCCTCCCACGCCTCCCGATAGTTGGCGAAGTGCGAGCCGACGATGCGCTTCAGGCTCATCCACAGATAACGGTTGTCGTACTCGTGCATGTAACCCGACGTCGACGCGCAGGTCACGATGGTGCCGCCCTTGCGGGTGACGTACACGGACGCGCCGAAGGTCTCCCGGCCCGGGTGCTCGAAGACGATGTCCACGTCCTCGCCGCCGGTGAGTTCGCGGATGCGCTTGCCGAGCCGGTTCCACTCGCGCGGGTCCTGGGTGCGCTCGTCCTTCCAGAACCGGAAGTCCTCGGCCCGGCGGTCGATCACCAGCTCTGCGCCCATGTCCCGGCACAGTTGCGCCTTGTCCTCGGAGGACACCACGCAGATCGGCGTCGCGCCGCCGGCCAGGGCGAACTGGGTCGCGTACGAGCCCAGGCCGCCGGAGGCGCCCCAGATCAGCACGTTGTCGCCCTGCTTCATGCCCGCGCCGTTGCGCGAGACGAGCTGGCGGTACGCCGTCGAGTTGACCAGGCCCGGCGAGGCGGCCTCTTCCCACGACAGGTGTGCCGGCTTGGGCATCAACTGGTTGCTCTTGACCAGCGCGATGTGCGCGAGACCGCCGAAGTTGGTCTCGAAGCCCCAGATGCGCTGCTCGGGGTCGAGCATGGTGTCCGCGTGCCCGTCCGCGCTCTCCAGCTCGACCGACAGGCAGTGCGCGACCACCTCGTCGCCGGGCTTCCAGGCGTTCACGCCCGCGCCGGTGCGCAGCACGACACCCGCGAGGTCGGAGCCGACCACGTGGTAGGGCAGGTCGTGCCGCTTGGTCAGGTCCGAGTTGCGGCCGTACTTCTCCAGGAAGCGGAAGGTGGAGACCGGCTCGAAGAGCGAGGTCCACACGGTGTTGTAGTTGATCGCACTGGCCATCACGGCGACGAGGGCTTCGCCGGGGCCGAGTTCGGGCAGCGGCACGTCTTCGACGTGCAGCGACTGACGCGGATCCTTGTCCCGCGATTCCATGCCCTCGAACATCGTCTCCTCGTCCTTGTGGACGGTGACGGCGCGGTACGAGTCGGGAAGCGGGAGCGCTGCGTACGCCTCCTTGGGGGTGTCCCCCGCGAGGATGGCGTCGAGGATCTCCTTCATCGTCGGCCTCCATGGGTCGGCGGTTGAAGCATGAGACAACATGAGGGATTGCTGAACTTCGCTGAACTTACCCGCTGGTAACGTTAGGCGGTCGGCACAAAGCCGACAAGAGGCGGAGTCGCAGGAACTCCGCCACTCGTTTGACGATGTGTCGGTTCACGAAGGGTCGCAGTGGTCGGGCGGGTGCCCGGGAAGGCGGCGGGGCCGGGCGCGATGGCGCGGGCCGGGCGCTCGGTGCGGTGACGTGGGCGGTCAGTGCTCCGCGGCGGGGTTCGCGGCCGAGGTCACCAGCTCGGTGAGCACACCGTGACAGTCCTTGGGGTGCAGGAAGGTGATGCGCGAACCCATGGAACCACGGCGCGGCTCGTCGTACAGCACCCGGACGCCCTTGTCCTTGATCGCGGCCGCGTCGGCGTCCACGTCGGCGGTGCCGAAGGCGATGTGGTGCACGCCCTCGCCGTTCTTGGCGAGCCACTTCGCGACGGTGGAGTCCTCGCGGATGGGCTCCAGGAGCTGGAGATAGGACGCGCCGCCGTCCGAGGTCTCGTTGATCTTGAGCATCGCCTCGCGAACGCCCTGCTCCTCGTTGACCTCGGTGTGGAACACCTCGAAGCCGTAGGTCGCCCGATAGAACGCCACCGTCTCGTCGAGGTTGTGGCAGGCGATGCCGATGTGGTCGATACGTGTGAGCACCATGGCCTCCAAAGGCCTCTGGGAAGTAACCGGGTTACCTGCGGGTAGATACCCGGTCCGTCGAAACGAGACTATGGGTGAGAGCACACCCGGTATGGGTGGCCCGAGATGGTGGGTTCCGTCACATCGGAGCCCCCTGCCGTGGTCGCGGCCCTTGCGGGTAGGTTCCGGAACAACCTCACGTCCGTCGCGGGGATGCCGCACGTCGCCCGGGCCGCCTGGCGATGGCACCCCGACCATCAAGTTGTGGAGGCCACCCTCATGGCCGGTTCTGTCATCGTCGCGGGGGCCCGCACCCCCATGGGCCGTCTGCTCGGATCCCTCAAGGGCTTCTCCGGCACCGACCTCGGCGCCATCGCGATCAAGTCCGCGCTCGAGCGCGCGGGCGTCACCGGGGACCAGGTCCAGTACGTGATCATGGGTCAGGTGCTCCAGGCCGGCGCGGGGCAGATGCCCGCCCGGCAGGCATCGGTGAAGGCCGGCATCCCGATGAACGTGCCCTCGCTCACGATCAACAAGGTCTGTCTCTCCGGCCTGGACGCGATCGCGCTGGCCGACCAGCTGATTCGCGCCGGCGAGTTCGACATCGTGGTCGCGGGCGGCATGGAGTCGATGACCAACGCCCCGCACCTGCTGCCGAAATCCCGTGAGGGCTTCAAGTACGGCGCGATCGAGATGCTCGACGCGATGGCCTACGACGGCCTGACCGACGCGTTCGAGAACATCCCGATGGGCGAGTCGACCGAGCACCACAACGGCAAGCTCGACATCTCCCGCCAGGAGCAGGACGAGGTGGCCGCGCTGTCGCACCAGCGGGCCGCCGCCGCCGCGAAGAACGGGGTCTTCGACGCCGAGATCGTGCCGGTGCAGATCCCGCAGCGACGCGGCGAGCCGGTCGTGTTCGCCACCGACGAGGGGGTCCGCCCGGACACCACCGCGGAGTCGCTGGGCAAGCTGCGGCCGGCGTTCACCAAGGACGGCACCATCACCGCGGGGTCGGCCTCGCAGATCTCCGACGGCGCCGCCGCCGTCGTGGTGATGAGCAAGGCCAAGGCCCAGGAGTTGGGTCTGGAGTGGCTGGCCGAGATCGGCGCGCACGGCAACGTCGCGGGCCCGGACAACTCGCTGCAGTCGCAGCCCTCGAACGCGATCAAGCACGCGCTGGGCAAGCAGGGCCTGACCGTCGACGACCTGGACCTGATCGAGATCAACGAGGCGTTCGCCGCGGTGGCCGTGCAGTCGATGCGCGACCTCGGGGTGGGCACCGACAAGGTCAACGTCAACGGCGGCGCGATCGCGCTGGGCCACCCGATCGGGATGTCCGGCGCCCGCGTGGTGCTGCACCTGGCGCTGGAGCTCAAGCGACGCGGCGGCGGCACCGGCGCGGCGGCGCTGTGCGGCGGTGGCGGCCAGGGCGACGCGCTGATCCTGACGGTCCCGGGCAACTGAGCCCAGCGGTCGCCGTGCCGGGCGCGGGCGGGGGCCGAGGCGACGCGGGCGACCGGGCGGTTCACGACGCCCCACCCACCTGAAACGATCTCGGAGTCGCGTGGCCCGCACCCCGGTGTGCGGCCGCGCCGACTCCGGGGTCGTTTCGGCATATCCGAGCAGGGAAGCGGTGGCGCATGAGGTCGGGGATGGATGTCGCGACGTTGGTGGCCCAGGCCCGAGAGGGTCGGCCCCGGGCGGTCGCCCGGTTGATCTCGCTGGTCGAGGACGCGTCGCCGAAGCTGCGCGAGGTGATGGCCGCGTTGGCGCCGTTGGCCGGCAACGCGTACGTGATCGGGCTGACCGGATCGCCCGGCGTGGGCAAGTCGACGTCCACCACCGCGCTGGTGAGTGCCTACCGCAGGTTGGGCCGGCGGGTCGGGGTGCTCGCGGTGGACCCGTCCTCGCCGTTCTCCGGCGGCGCGCTGCTGGGCGACCGGGTGCGGATGCAGGACCACGCGACCGACCCCGGGGTGTACATCCGCTCGATGGCCTCGCGCGGGCATCTGGGCGGGCTGTCCTGGTCCACCCCGCAGGCACTGCGCGTGTTGGACGCGGCGGGCTGTGACGTGGTGATCGTGGAGACCGTCGGCGTGGGCCAGTCGGAGGTGGAGATCGCCTCGATGGCGGACAGCACGGTGGTGCTGCTCGCGCCCGGGATGGGGGACGGGATCCAGGCGGCCAAGGCCGGGATCCTGGAGATCGGCGACCTGTATGTGGTCAACAAGGCGGACCGGGACGGCGCGGCGACCACGGCGCGCGAACTCGGGCACATGTTGTCGCTGGGCGAGGCGCGCGGGCCGGGGGACTGGCGTCCGCCGATCGTCAAGACGGTGGCCTCGCGCGGCGAGGGCGTGGACGAGGTGGTCGAGGCGCTGGAGAAGCACCGCGCCTGGATGGAGGCCGGTGGCGAGCTGACCCGGCGCCGACGGCGCCGGGTGGCGGACGAGGTCGAGGCGATCGCGGTCACCGCGCTGCGGTCGCGGATCGGCGATCTGCGGGACGGCCTTCGGCTCGACGCGCTCGCGGCGCGAGTGCTCTCCGGGGATCTGGATCCGTACGCGGCCGCGGACGAGTTGATCGCGGGGCTGGGGGCCTGAGGCGCTGTGGGCCGACCTCGGCTTGTCGTCCTCGAACGCCGGACGGGCTGATGGGTCGGCCCCGAGCGTGGGGTCGGCCGGGCTCGGAGCGTCGTCCTCGAACGCCGGACGGGCCGGATGTGGTGCCGTTTTCGGTGCGGGCTCGGCTTGGGTGTTCGGCGGGCCGGGGGTGGTTCAGGGTTGCTTCGGGGATGGACAGGCCGTGGCGCGGGCGGCCGGGCGGAGCTTTTCGGCCACCGCGCCGAACGCCTCGCCGACGATCCGCTTCTGATCGGCGGTCATCACGTCCATCAGGTGCTCGCGGACGCTCTCCACATGGGTGGGTGCCGCGGCCTCGAGCACGCGCCAACCCTGGTCGGTGAGGACCGCGAAGGCGCCGCGCCGGTCGGTCGGACAGTTGCGGCGCGCGACCAGGCCGGCGTTCTCCATCCGGGTCATCTGGTGCGAGAGCCGGCTCTTCGATTGCTGGGTCGCCTCGGCGAGATCGCTCAGCCGTACCTCCCGGTCCGGGTGCTCGGAGAGCCGGACCAGGATCTGGTAGTCGTGCAGGGACAACCCGTGCTCGCGCTGGAGCTCGCGCTCCAGCCGCGGCGGCAGCATGTTGATCACGGCGATGATCTGGCGCCACACGCACTGGTCTTCATCGCTCAGCCACCTGGGCTCGGCTTCGGTCATGTAACGAGAATACCGAAGATAGTTGAAACTTGAATGACCTGTTGGTTGTGCGCGGGTCCCCGGCGCGCCGCGCGGGCGGGTGTGCGAGCCGCGCCCGCGTATACACGCGGGGGTATGCGCAAGACGTGAGACAGCCACGTGACCGATGGGTAACCTCCACTACGCTCGGCCCGTGCCGAAGCCACTGAATCTCCCCTTCGATCCGATCACGCGTGCCGACGAGCACTGGCGAGAGCGCTGGGGGGAGTGCCCGCCGATGGTCGCGATCACCTCGATCATGCGCGCCCAGCAGATCCTGCTCGCGGGCGCCGACGCGGTGCTCAAGCCGTACGGGCTGACCTTCGCCCGCTACGAGGCGCTGGTACTGCTCACCTTCAGCCGGACCGGCTCGCTGCCGCTGTCCCGGATCGGCGAGCGGCTGATGGTCCATCCCACGAGTGTGACCAACACGATCGACCGCCTGGAGCAGGCCGAGTTGGTCGCCCGCCGGCCCAACCCGCGCGACGGGCGGGGGGTGCTCGCGGTGATCACCGACAAGGGCCGCGACGTCACCGAGCGGGCCACCCGGGACCTGACCGCGCGCGAGTTCGGGCTCGGCGCGTACACCCCCGAACAGTGCGCCCAGCTCTTCGACCTGCTGCGGGTGCTGCGGGTGGACGCGGGCGACTTCCGTGTCGAGGAGACGCCGGCCGGGAGTGAGGCGGCATCGGCGCAGGCGCCGGCCGGTTCGGTGCGCGACACGGCGGGCGCGTAGCGGGCACATATCGGTGGGGAGGGGGCGGATTCGGGGACCCCGGTGCCGGCGACGTAAGCTGCATGCGCCATTGTGAAAAGCGGTCGACGAGGTCGTCGATGCCGCCGTTACCGAAGGTGCCGCCGTGAAGCCTGTCGTATTGACCCGTTACCGGGTGATGGCCTGGATCACCGGGTGCATGCTCCTGGTCCTGTGCCTGTGCATGGTCCTGAAGTACGGGTTCGACACGGGCGAGAAGGCGACGCTGTACGTCAGCCAGGCCCACGGCTTGTTGTTCATGGTCTACCTCGTCGTCACCTTCGACCTCAGCAGCAAGATGAAGTGGAAGTTCGAGCGCATGCTGCTGATGATGGTCGCCGGCACGATCCCGCTCGCGTCGTTCTACGCCGAGCGCAAGGCCGTCGAGGCGGTCCGCGAGCGCGAGCCCGCCGCCGCCACCGCCTGAGCCGTTCGCCCCGTCCGAGGCCGGCCCGGCATGTGTCGGTCGGCTCGGGTCAGCCCGTTTCGAACCCGCTTCCCCCGAGGATCCCCATGCTTTCCACCGCTGTCGGCCGCTTCAAGGTGATCTCCATCGCCGAGGGCACGTCGTTCCTGCTCCTGCTCGTCTTCGGTTCGCTGCTGAGCCGGATCTCGGACATCAACCTGGTCATGCCGCTGGGCCTGCTGCACGCGGTCATGTTCATCCTGTACCTGCTGGCCATGATGGACGTGCGGACCAAACTGTCGTGGGACAACAAGACCACGCTGCTCGCGTTCATCGCGGCGATCCCGCCGTTCGGCCCGTTCGTCTTCGACCACAAGATGAAGCACAAGCTGGTCGAGCCGACCGCCGCGCCCGCCACCGCCTGAGCGGTCGCCGCCCCCGGGCCGCGTGCCCGGCTTCGAGTGCATCCCGAGCCCCCGACGTCCCGTCGGGGGTTTTGGCGTTTTCCGGGTCGTGGACATTTACTAGGACGTCCTAGTAATTTTCTCGTGCCGCGCGGGAATGGGTCCTACGACGACGGCAGCGGACAGGAGCCACGTGAACACCGAGGACATCGAAGCGGGTCGGCGGCGCTGGCAGGACCGGTACGACAAGGTCCGCAACGACGGGATGCGCCGCACCACGCTCTCCGAACTCGAGGTAGAGCCGGTCTACGGACCACCGGCCGATCAGCCCTACGAGGGCTTCGAACGGATCGGCTGGCCGGGCGAATTTCCCTACACCCGCGGTCTGTACGCGACCGGCTATCGCGGGCGGGCGTGGACCATCCGGCAGTTCGCCGGTTTCGGCAACGCCGAACAGACCAACGAGCGCTACCGGATGATCCTGGCGAACGGCGGCGGCGGGCTCTCCGTCGCGTTCGACATGCCGACCCTGATGGGCCGCGACAGCGACGACGAGCGTTCGCTCGGCGAGGTCGGGCACTGCGGTGTCGCGGTGGACTCGGCGGCCGACATGGACGTGCTCTTCCGCGACATCCCGCTCGGCGACGTGACCACGTCGATGACCATCTCGGGCCCGGCGGTGCCGGCGTTCTGCATGTACCTGGTGGCGGCCGAGCGTCAGGGTGTGGACATCGGCACGCTCAACGGCACGCTGCAGACCGACATCTTCAAGGAGTACATCGCGCAGAAGGAGTGGCTGTTCGCTCCCGAGCCGCACCTGCGGCTGATCGGCGACCTGATGGAGTACTGCGCCGCCGAGATCCCGGCGTACAAGCCGCTCTCGGTGTCCGGCTACCACATCCGCGAGGCCGGGGCGACGGCCGCGCAGGAACTCGCGTACACGCTGGCCAACGGCTTCGGCTACGTCGAGCTGGGGTTGTCGCGCGGCATGGACGTGGACGTGTTCGCGCCGGGCCTGTCGTTCTTCTTCGACGCGCACGTGGACTTCTTCGAGGAGATCGCCAAGTTCCGCGCGGCGCGCCGGATCTGGGCGCGGTGGATGCGCGACGTGTACGGCGCCAAGACCGCCAAGGCGCAATGGCTGCGCTTCCACACCCAGACGGCCGGCGTCTCGCTGACCGCGCAGCAGCCGTACAACAACGTGGTGCGCACCGCGGTCGAGGCGCTCGCGGCGGTGCTCGGCGGCACCAACTCGCTGCACACCAACGCGCTGGACGAGACGCTCGCGCTGCCCAGCGAGCAGGCCGCGGAGATCGCGCTGCGCACCCAGCAGGTGCTGATGGAGGAGACCGGGGTCGCGGCGGTGGCCGACCCGCTCGGCGGGTCGTGGTACGTCGAGGCGCTCACGGATCGGCTGGAGGCGGAGGCGGAGGCGACGTTCGCGCGGATCCGCGAGCTGGGCGAGACGTCGCCGCACCCGATCGGGCCGATGACATCGGGCATCCTGCGCGGCATCGAGGACGGGTGGTTCACCGGGGAGATCGCCGAATCCGCGTTCCGCTACCAGCGGGCGGTGGAGAAGGGTGACAAGCGGGTGGTCGGGGTCAACTGCCACGAGGGCTCGGTGACGGGTGACCTGGAGATCATGCGGGTCAGCCACGAGGTGGAGCGGGATCAGGTCTCGGCGCTGGGGGTGCGGCGGGGCGCGCGGGATCAGGCGGCGGTGGACGCGGCTCTGGGGGAGATGCGGGTTGCCGCGCGGGGGTCGGTGAACCTGGTGCCGCCGATGTTGGCGGCGGCTCGGGTGGAGGCGACGCTCGGGGAGATCTGTGATGTTCTTCGGGAGGAGTGGGGGACGTACACGGAGCCGGCGCGGTTCTGATTTTGGGTGGGCTCGCCTTCGGCCTCGCATTGGCCTCAAGCGCCGGCCGGGCTGCTTGGCCTCATGCGCCGGCCGGGCTGGATGAGTTCGGCTCACGTGGGGCGTCGGGGTCGCTGGGGTGGCCTCATGCGCCGGCCGGGCTGGATTGAGTTCGGCTTACGTGGGGCGTCGGGGTCGCTGGGGTGGCCTCATGCGCCGGCCGGGCTGGATTGAGTTCGGCTTACGTGGGGCGTCGGGGTGGCTGGGGTGGCCTCGAGCGCCGGTCGGGCTGATCGGCTTCAAACGCCGGCTGGGCTGATCGGCTCGGGGCTGGTGGGTAGGAGGCCGGTGACCACGAAGGTGGTGAAGCGTTGGACCCAGGCGTCGGAGGCGGGTTCCGCGCTTACCAGGACGTGTTGGACCACCGTGCCGGCGATGACGTCGAAGATCAGGTCCACGTCTATGTCGCCCGGGGCGGAGATCTCGCCTCGGGCCTTGGCTCGGGCTCGGCCCTCGACGACGAGGCGCTTTTGCGGGTCGACGACCTCTTCGCGGATGCGCCGCCGCAGGGCCGGGTCGCTGGTGGAGTCGGCGACCAGGCCCATCAGGGCGGTGCGCATCTCCGGGCGGCCCAGGAGCGCGGCGAAGCGGCGGACCACGTCCTCGATGTCCGCGCGCAGGTCCGGACCCTGGTCCGGCAGGTCGAGGGTGTCGAGCATCTCGGCGACCGCGGCGATGGCCAGATCGTGCTTGGAGTGCCAGCGGCGGTACAGCGTGGTTTTGGCCACGCCCGCGCGCGCGGCGACGTCGCCCATGGTCAGGCCCGCCCATCCGCCGTCGGCCAGCAGCGCTCGCGCCGCGTCCAGGATCGCGTCGTCCGCGGTGGCGCTGCGTGGGCGTCCCTTGCGCTGTAGGGGCACTCCCGCCGATTCGTCGTACACGGGCGGTCATGTTACCGGCTGGTACCGTGCGGGGCGGTGGCGCAACTCACATCCGCCATTCGCGATGCCACGGTCGCATTCCCCCCGGCGCTCCCCTTACGCTACGAGCCGTAGCGAATCGCGGTGCCTGGATGGGGATTCGAGCACACGATCGCGACTGACGACCTGTCAAGGGTCGTCGTCCGTCCCGGGGCCCGCATCCTGCGGGGACCGGGACGCGACGAGGCTTCGAACGTGCGCCGGTGGGTCGCCCCGTGCATCGTTCGGCTTGCTCTCGGGGGAAGATGTCTACATGCAGCCACGGAACATGTCCATGCGCGGAGTAGTCGACCTCGGCGCGGTCAAGGCCGCCGCCGACAACGCCGCCAAGCGTGCGGCCGCGCCGGCCGGGAAGCCCGCCGCCGCGTCCGGTGCCCAACGGGTCGTCATCGACGTCACCGAGGCCACCTTCGAGACCGATGTGCTCGCGCTCTCCCAACAGGCCCCCGTCGTGATCGACTTCTGGGCCGAGTGGTGCCAGCCGTGCAAACAGCTGAGCCCGCTGCTGGAGCGCCTGGCCGAGGAGTACGCCGGCCGCTTCGTGCTCGCCAAGATCGATGTGGACGCGAACCCGCGTCTGGCCCAGGAGTTCGGCATCCAGGGCATTCCCGCCGTGATGGCGGTCGTCGGTGGTCAGCTCGCGCCGCTGTTCCAGGGCGTGGTGCCCGAGGCGCAGGCGCGGCAGGTGCTGGACCAGCTCGTCCAGCTCGGCGAGGAGCGGTTCGGCCTGACCGGTGTCGCGGTCGACGGTGAGCCCGCCGCGGCCCCCGCCGACGACGAGGAGGAGCCCGCCGGGGATCCGCTGCTCGCGGCGGCGGACGAGGCGCTGGAGCTCGGTGATCTGGACGGCGCGGCACAGGCGTTCCGCAACGTGCTCTCCGACCACCCCGCCCACGCCGAGGCCAAGCTCGGCCTGATCAACACCGAACTCCTGCGGCGTACCCAGGAGGTGGACCCGGAGAAGGCTCGCGCGGACGCCGCCGAGCATCCGGACGACGTCGCGGCGCAGACGCTCGCGGCCGACCTGGACATCCTGGACGGCCGGGCGGACGAGGCCTTCGCGCGGCTCGTGGAGACCGTGCGGCGGACCTCGGGCGAGGAGCGCAACACCGCGCGACTGCACCTGCTCGACCTGTTCGAGATCGTCGGCGCGGACGACCCGAGGGTGCCCAAGGCCCGGATGGCCCTTGCGGGCGTGCTCTTCTGATCCTGCGTCAGGCGCTCGCTTTGTCGATGAAGCCCCGGTCGTTCTCGTGGTCGAGAGCGATCGGGGCTTCGTCTTTACCCATCTTTGACTCGGGGCAATTTCCCTAGCCCTGCGTGGCATTTGGTGATCTCCGCGTGATCCGCTAACGGACCTTTGCCACGAAATCGGATCACTCGACGTCGGTGTCGATACCGCGCTGTGATCCGGTGGCGGGTGTCGTTCGAAGGTCCGCGTTACTCACCGGTAACGAACCTCTTGTGTGCCGACCCGGTCGTGAAAGATGATCGGGCCGCTCGATCCGTGTCCCATTCGCCCCGGCAGCCGGTCGGTGGCTCGGACGCGGACCTCCCCATCCAGGCCGTGCCGGTCCGTCCCAGGACAGGCAGGCCCTCCCTCCATGCCCCGCCACGTGCGGCCCTGGTCCGCATGAGGAGGGGACTCTGTCCCGAGGAGGACCATGGACAAGAAGGTTCAGGCGGGTAGCGGCAAGACCCGCTGGAAGCGATTCGGCATCGTGCTCGTCCCGGTCGCGGCGATGACCGTCGGTATGTTCGCGGGCGTCGCGAACGGTGCCATTCCGGTCGACATCGCGGTGTCCGGGGGAAGTTTCAAGGTCAGCGCCGCGGAGCTGCAGGCGAACGAGTTCTCCCAGTACGGCAATTTCGTCAAGAGCCCGGGTGGTCAGAAGCCGGTGGCCGTGGCCGCGATCGGCGACGCCAGGATCACCAAGCTGTGTCAGTCGGTCGAGGTCCCCGGCATCGGTGTGGTCCTGCGCATCGAGGCGGGTGGCGACGGTTCGCCGGCGACCGCGAAGAACATGACGCTCGCGATGGACGCGCTCGACGGTGATGCCGAGTTCGAGAACATCGACATCGGTGTCGACGCTTCCCGGATGGCCAAGGGCACCCCGGAATCGCCGTGGGCCAAGGGGCCGGCGGCGATCGGCAACGGCGCGCCGGGCATGTTCGGCCAGCAGGCGACCAAGGCCACGTTCACCAACGTCAAGCAGTCGGCCTGGCTGGTCACGGCGACCAACTTCAAGCTCAACGGCCTGCACCTGAAGGTCGGCGGCAAGGACAAGGTCTGCTTCTGATGTGCCGTCGGCCGCGAGCGGGTCTCCCTGCTCGCGGCCGGTCCGCCATACCGGAGCAACACCTCAGGGAGTGATTCGTGACCGCAGCACAGCCGCAGCCCAACGCGCTCGTGCGCCGGTGGCGGGCGTTCGGGAGGTGGCGGCGCGTTCGGCCGTTCTGGGCCGGGCTGTTCACCATGCTGGCCGCCGGGCCCATCCTGTGGGCGCCGTACGCGTCGCTCAAGGCCGGCGACGTGACCGTCCAGCTCAAGCAACACAGCGGTATCTCGGCGCTGTTCATCGGCGTGATCCTGATCATGCTCGGCATCGCCACCTGGCTCAATCCGAAGGTACGGATCTACCTCGGCGTCTTCACCATCATCGTGTCGCTGGTGTCCTTCATCGTGGCCACCTTCGGTGGCTTCGGGCTGGGCATGTTGTTCGGTCTGATCGGCGGGATGCTCGCGGTGTCGTGGGCGTACGCCGAACCGCCGAGCGACGCGGAGGAGGCCGAGTCCCCGGCCGACGACGACCGGGACGGCGACGACGACGGACGGCCCGGGCCGGACGGGGACGACCACGGCGACACCCTCGTCGAGGACGGCTTCCTGGCCCAGGCGCTCCACGGGAAGGCCCCTGATGCCTCGGGGGAAGCACCCACCGGGTCGGTGACGACCGACCGGCCCGGTGAACCCTCCAGGGCGATGACCTCGCCCCGCGTCGCGCTGACCGCGATCGTCACCGCGATGGTCGGTGTGGTGGGCGTGGTGGGCATTGCCCACGCGTCCCCCAGCGATCCGCTGCCGGACAACCCGTACGCGGACGGGCCGTGCGTACCCGCGAGTGCCACGGCCTCCACGAGTGCGTCGGGTTCGGCGTCGGCATCGCCGGCCGAGTCGAGCGCGGCGCCGAGTGCCGGCAAGTCGTCGACCTCGGTGCCCGCCGGCAAGGCGGCTCGGCCGACGGCGGCGCAGGGTCCGGCGGGCGAAGCCACGCCCGTCATGCCGACGCCGGCGCAGAGCACGGCGGCGCCGACGAGCAAGGCGCCGGAACTGAAACTGCCGGAGCTGAAACTGCCGGAACTCGAGCTGCCCGAGCTGAACCTGCCCGGGTTGCCCGGACTCGGACTGCCCGGAATCAAGCTGCCGTCCGCGGCGTCGTCTGCTCCGGCTGCTCCGGCTGTCCCGGCGGCCCCGGTCGCGCCGGTCGGCTCGGCGTCGACCACACCGACGGCCTCCGCGAAGCCGTCGGTCAAGTCCTCGGCGAAGCCCTCGACGACGTCGGCCAAGCCGTCGGCCACGTCGTCCTCGGCCGTGCCCAAGGACGGCAAGTCGCCCTTCCCGTGCCCGGTGCAGGGCCCCGTGAACGCCAAGAGCGGCGGCGGACTCCCACCGGTAGCGGTGGATCCGCTGGTCCTGAAGTCCAGCCTGCTGGCCATGGCCGGGCTGAACTACGAGGGCGTGGTCAAGGTGAAGACGCACACCGGGACGGAGGAGAACGCGCTCAAGTTCACCGTGTCCAAGGGCATCGACATCTGGAACATGTCGATGACGGTGAAGGAGGAGGGCGGCAAGGACATCGTCATCTCGTCCGACGAGGGCAGCAAGTCCTGGATGGACGCGGACATCCCGACGACGATGTACGTGAAGTACCTCAAGGGCAACATCTTCGGGATCGTCCCGATCACGTTCACGCCCGAGAGTCCGCCGCCGATCAACATCCCGATCGTGTTCTTCACGAACGTGGAGAGCTCGATGTACGCCCAGTTGGGCGGCAGGCTGCACATCCCCGGCTACGGCATCAACAAGGCCGGGATCAAGTAGTCCGCCGGCCGGCGCGCCACGCGACGCGCCCCGGGACCCACGCGGTTCCGGGGCGCGTCGAGTGCTATTCGGGCACGAACCACACCGTGGCCAGCGGGGGCAGCGTCATCGTCGCCGAGGCCGGGCGGCCGTGCCACTCCGACTCCTCGGCCGTGATCTCGCCCTGGTTCCCGACGTTGGCGCCGCCGTAGCCGCCGGCGTCGGTGTTGAGCACCTCGCGCCAGCGGCCCGCGTGCGGCAGACCCACCCGGAAGTCCTCGCGGACCACCGGGGAGAAGTTGCACACGCAGACCAACTGCTCACCGGCCGCGCCGATCCGGATGAAGGACAGCACGTTGGACGCCGCGTCGCCGCCGTCGATCCAGGAGAAGCCCTCCGGCCGGGTGTCCTGGGTCCACAGCGCGGACCTGCCCCGGTACACCGTGTTCAGGTCGCGGACCAGCCGCTGGATGCCCTGGTGTTCGGCGTGGTCGAGCAGCCACCAGTCCAGACCCCGCGCCTCGGACCACTCCGCGCCGTGGCCGAACTCCGAGCCCATGAACAACAACTGCTTGCCCGGATGGGCCCACATGAAGGCGAGATAGGCGCGCACGTTGGCCATCTGCTGCCAGCGGTCGCCCGGCATCTTGTCCACCAGCGAGCGCTTGCCGTGCACCACCTCGTCGTGACTGATCGGCAGGATGTAGTTCTCGCTCCAGGCGTACATCAGCGAGAAGGTGATCTCGTTGTGGTGGTGTTGGCGGTGGATCGGCTCCTTCTGGATGTACTCCAGCGAGTCGTGCATCCACCCCATGTTCCACTTGAAGCCGAAGCCGAGCCCGCCGCCGTCGGTGGGGCGGGTCACCCCGTCCCACGCGGTGGACTCCTCGGCGATGGTCAACACCCCCGGCACCCGCCGGTACAGCGTCGCGTTCATCTCCTGGAGGAAGGCGACCGCGTCCAGGTTCTCCCGGCCGCCGTGCTGGTTCGGCGCCCACTGACCGTGCTCGCGCGAGTAGTCCAGGTAGAGCATCGAGGCGACCGCGTCCACCCGCAGGCCGTCGATGTGGAACTCCTCGCACCAGTAGACCGCGTTGGCGACCAGGAAGTTGCGCACCTCGTGCCGGCCGTAGTCGAAGACCAGCGTGCCCCAGTCCGGATGTTCGCCCCGGCGCGGATCCGGGTGCTCGTACAGCGGTGTGCCGTCGAACCGCGCCAGCGCCCACGCGTCCTTGGGGAAGTGCGCCGGCACCCAGTCCACCAGCACGCCGATGCCCGCGCGGTGCAGCGCGTCGACGAGGTGGCGGAACTCGTCGGGGCTGCCGAAGCGCGACGTGGGCGCGTAGTACGAGGACACCTGGTAGCCCCACGACGGCCCGTACGGGTGTTCGGCCACCGGCAGTAGCTCGACGTGGGTGAAGCCCATCTCGGTGACGTAGGCGGGCAACTGCTCGGCGAGTTCGAGGTAGCTCAGGCCCGGCCGCCACGAGCCCAGGTGGATCTCGTACACGCTCATCGCCGAGGTGTGGTGGGTGACCTCGGCGCGCTTTTCCAACCACTCCTTGTCCGCCCAGGAGTAGGTCGAGGTGTGCACGACCGACGCGGTGGAGGGCGGCAGTTCGGTGGCGAAGGCCAGCGGGTCGGCCTTCTGCCGGGACACCCCGTCGCGGCCGAGGATCTCGTACTTGTACTTGGTGCCGTCGCCGACGTCGGGAACGAACAGCTCCCAGACCCCGGACGAGCCGAGCGAACGCATCGGGTGCGCGATGCCGTCCCAGTAGTTGAAGTCGCCGACCACCCGCACACCGCGCGCGTTCGGCGCCCAGACCGCGAAGGAGGTGCCGGCGACGGGTCCGTTCGCGGTCTCGAAGGAGCGCACGTGCGCGCCGAGCACCTCCCACAGCCGCTCGTGCCGACCCTCGGAGATCAGGTGCAGGTCGAACTCGCCCAGGGTGGGCAGGAACCGGTACGGGTCGTCGGTGTGCAGCTCGGTGCCCTCGTAGCGGACCTCCAGCCGGTAGTCGGGCACCGTCGAGCCGGGCAACAGACCGGTGAACAGGCCCTCGGCCTCGTGGGTCAGCTCGACCCGGTGCTCGCCGGTGACCACGATCACCTCACGGGCCCACGGCCGCAGCACCCGCACCACCACGCCGTCGACGCCGGGTACGTCCGGGTGCGGGCCGAGCAGCCCGTGCGGATCGTGATGACCGCCTTCCACGAGCCGGCGCAACTCGTCGGCGGCCAGCGGCGGTACCACCGGGGTGCCGGCCGGGCGGGTGCGGCTGCGCGTGCTCCGACGCGGAGCGGGACGGCCGGCGACCCCGCCGCCCTCGGATGACGCGGTGCTGTGCGGACGGGCCGTCACGGATGGGACCTCCTGAGACGTGGGTGCTGAAACGGAATCGACAGGTCGTCAGTGCGGCTGCGGTGCGCGTTCGGCCAGCCGCCGGATCGCCGACATCGGCACCGGCAGCCACGAGGGTCGGTTGCCCGACTCGTACATGACCTCGTACACGGCCTTGTCGGTCTCGAAGGCCCGCAACAACACGGGCTCGGAGTGCGGGTCGAACGAACCCGCGTCGGCGTACCCCGCACAGAAGGCTTCCCGGTTGCGGGTCGCCCATTCCTCCGCGCGGCGCACCAGGTGCGGTGCGGGCGCCCCGCGACCCCAGA
Organism: Embleya sp. NPDC127516; assembly: GCF_044765325.1. Classification (NCBI taxonomy): domain Bacteria; kingdom Bacillati; phylum Actinomycetota; class Actinomycetes; order Kitasatosporales; family Streptomycetaceae; genus Embleya; species Embleya sp. NPDC127516. The sequence continues at coordinate 398,400 of NZ_JBIWJT010000003.1, forward strand.
ACCCGCCACCGCCGGCGAGCAGGTGCCGGGCCGCGTAGTCGAACGAGCGCAACATCGCCGCGATGTCGCGCAGCGGCGAGTGCAGCGAGCGTCGTTCGCTCAGCGGCCGGGCGGGCTCGCCCTCGAAGTCGAGCAGCACCCACCGGGTGGCGGTGCGCATCACCTGACCGAGGTGGAAGTCGCCGTGGATGCGCTGCAACGGGACCGGATGCCCGTCCCGACCCAGCGTCTCCAGGTCCTGATACGCCTCGCGCAGCCGGTCGGTGAACGGCGCCAACTCCGGCACCGCCTCGGCCGCCGCGTGCAATCGGCGCTCCATGTCCTGCGCGATCGCGGCCAACTCCGCCTCGCCCGCCACCGAGGTGGGCAGCGAGCGGGCCAGGTCGGCGTGCACCTCGGCGGTGGCCGCGCCGAGTCGGAAGGACTCGCCGGCGAAGTCGCCGCCGGTCTCGTGCGCGTGCGGACCGGCGCCGCGCACCTCCTGGCCGGCGTACAGGTCGCGGACCGAGGTCTTGGCCAACTCCCAGCCGTCGGTGCCGGTGCGCAGGTATTCCTGGAGCAGGCCGAGCGTGGTCGGTTCGGCGTCGGTGTCCGGGAACGGCATGTCGAACCAGGCGATCGGCGCCGGGATCCGCCGCGAGCCCGCGCCCGCCAGCGCGAGCGAGACCTCCAGGTCCGGATTGACGCCGGGCACCACGCGCCGGAACAGCTTGAGGATCACGTCGTCGCCGAAGATGATCGACGTGTTCGACTGCTCGGCGCCGATCACCAGGCCGACGTGTTCGGGGTCGGGGGCCTGCGCGCCGGGCCGGTGGAAGGCCAGGGAGCCGACGGTGTCCGCGGCGACGAACCGTTCCGGCAACCACCGGGTCAGCTCGGCGTCGTGTACCGCGTCGTAGAGGCTGCTGCCGTTGGGCAACCGGCCGATGGCCGCGTGCGCCAGCCGGTCCGGCAGGGTGCCCCGAACCCCGAGCAGGAGTTGGTAGTGCTCGGGCGTGGCACCGTGCTCGACCCGCAGCAGCACGTGGTGCAGCGCGGGATCGCCGGAGACCACTTCGAGACTGTGGACCACGCCGACCCCACGAAGAGGTCGGCCCTTGCCGGCGAACCATCTCTGCTGCGGCAGCCAGTCGCGCAGCACGGCGATCACGGCGGAGGCAGTCGGATCGTGGGGTCGGGTGGAATCCGTCACAGCGTCATTTCTCCACGGGTGAGGCGGAACCAATAGAAACCGTGCCCCGCGAGGGTGAGCAGATACGGCAGCTCGCCGATCGCGGGGAACGTCACCCCCCCGAGCAACTCGACCGGTTCGTACGTCTCGAACTGCCGCAGGTCCAGCTCGGTGGGCTGGGCGAAGCGCGAGAAGTTGTGAACACACAGCACGATGTCGTCCTCGTATTCGCGAAGGAACGCCAGCACGCTGGGATTGGACGAGGTCAGCTCGTTGTACACACCGAGCCCGAAGGCCGGGTTCTGCTTGCGCACCTCGATCATCCGGCGGGTCCAGTGCAGCAGCGAGGAGGCGTTGGACATCTGCGCCTCGACGTTGGTGACCTGGTAGCCGTAGACCGGGTCCATGATGTTCGGCAGGTACAGCCGACCCGGATCGCACGTGGAGAAGCCCGCGTTGCGGTCCGGCGTCCACTGCATCGGCGTGCGCACACCGTCGCGGTCGCCGAGCCAGATGTTGTCCCCCATGCCGATCTCGTCGCCGTAGTACAGGACGGGCGAGCCCGGCAGCGACAGCAGCAGCGCCGTGAACAGCTCGATCTGGTTGCGGTCGTTGTCCAGCAACGGCGCGAGCCGACGGCGGATGCCCACGTTGGCCCGCATCCGCGGGTCCTTCGCGTACTCCTTGTACATGTAGTCGCGTTCTTCGTCCGTGACCATCTCGAGGGTGAGCTCGTCGTGGTTGCGCAGGAAGATGCCCCACTGGCAGTTGTCCGGGATGGACGGGGTCCCGGCCAGAATCTCCGAGACCGGGTAACGCGATTCGCGGCGGACCGCCATGAAGATGCGCGGCATCACCGGGAAGTGGAACGCCATGTGGCACTCGTCGCCGTCGCCGAAGTAGTCCACCACGTCCTCGGGCCACTGGTTGGCCTCGGCCAGGAGCACGGTGTCCGGGTACTTGTCGTCGATCTCCTTGCGCACCCGCTTGAGGAACTCGTGGGTCGCGGGCAGGTTCTCGCAGTTGGTGCCCTCCTGCGCGAACAGGTACGGCACCGCGTCCAGTCGGAACCCGTCGATGCCCAGGTCCAGCCAGAACCGCAGCCCGGCCAGCATCTCCTCCTGCACGCGCGGGTTCTCGTAGTTGAGGTCCGGCTGGTGGCTGAAGAAGCGGTGGAAGAAGTACTGCTTGCGCACCGGGTCGTAGGTCCAGTTGGAGGACTCGGTGTCGACGAAGATGATCCGGGCGTCGCCGTACGCCTTGTCGTCGTCGGCCCACATGTAGTAGTCGCCGTACGGCCCGTCCGGGTTGTTCCGCGACTCCTGGAACCACATGTGTTGATCGCTCGTGTGGTTCATCACGAAGTCGATCACCACCCGCATGCCGCGCTTGTGCGCCGAGTCGACGAACTCGACGAAGTCGGCGAGGTCGCCGAACTCGGGCAGCACCGCGGTGTAGTCGGCCACGTCGTAGCCGCCGTCGCGCAGCGGCGACGCGAAGAACGGCGGCAACCACAGGCAGTCGACGCCGAGCCACTGGAGATAGTCCAGCTTCTGGGTCAGGCCCTTCAGGTCGCCCACCCCGTCCCCGTTGCTGTCCTGGAAGGACCGCACGAGGACCTCGTAGAAGACGGCTCGCTTGAACCACAGGGGATCGCGATCCCGCGACGGGGTGTCGTCGAAGGTGTCGCGGACGGGTTCGTTGACGATCACGGGCTGTTCCTCCGGACCGAGAAGAGATGCGCGGGCTCGTGCGCCGGATCCAGCCGCACGTAGTTGTGCCGACCCCAGCGATAGCCGGCTCCGGTGAACTCGTCCTGCACCGCGAAGGTGTCCTGCCAGTCCGACCCGAGGGCGGGCAGGTCCAGGGCGACGGTGGCCTCGTGCGTGTGGTGCGGATCCAGGTTCACCACCACCAGGACCAGGTCGTCGACATCACCCACACGGGTGCGCTTGGAGAAGGCCATGACCGCATCGTCGTCCACGTGATGGAAGGTCAGGTTTCGCAGACGTTGCAGACTCGGGTGGCGTCGGCGCATCCGGTTCAGCGTGGTGATGTACGGCGCCAGCGAGCGTCCCTCGCGCTCGGCCCCGGCCCAGTCGCGCGGGCGGAACTGGTACTTCTCCGAGTCGTGGTACTCCTCGCTGCCCGCCTTGACCGCGCGGTGCTCGAACAGCTCGAAGCCCGAGTAGACGCCCCACGTCGGGGAAAGCGTGGCGGCGAGCAGGGCCCGGATCTTGAACGCGGCGGGCCCGCCGTACTGCAGGTAGGCGTGCAGGATGTCCGGGGTGTTCACGAAGAAGTTCGGCCGCATGTAGGAGGACGCCTCGCCGGTGGTCAACTCGGTGAGGTACTCCTGAAGTTCGTCCTTGCCGTTGCGCCAGGTGAAGTACGTGTACGACTGCTGGAAGCCGACCTTGGCCAGCGTGCGCATCATCGCCGGTCGGGTGAACGCCTCGGCCAGGAAGATCACGTCCGGGTCGGTCGCGTTGATCGTGGCGATCACCTCCTCCCAGAACATCACCGGCTTGGTGTGCGGGTTGTCCACCCGGAAGATCCGCACGCCGTGCGCCATCCAGTGCCGCAACACCCGCAACGTCTCGGCGACCAGACCCTCGAAGTCGGCGTCGAAGTCGATCGGGTAGATGTCCTGGTACTTCTTCGGCGGGTTCTCCGCGTAGGCGATGGTGCCGTCGGCCCGGTGCCGGAACCACTCCGGGTGCTTCTCGACCCACGGGTGGTCGGGGGAGACCTGGAGCGCGAAGTCGAGCGCCACCTCCATCCGCAACTCGCGGGCCCGGGCCACGAACGCGTCGAAGTCCTCGATCGTGCCCAGGTCGGGGTGGATCGCGTCGTGCCCGCCCTCGGGCGAGCCGATCGCCCACGGCGACCCGGGATCGTGCTCGCCGGCCTCGAGCGAGTTGTTGGGCCCCTTGCGGAACGCCCGGCCGATCGGGTGAATCGGTGGCAGGTAGACCACGTCGAAGCCCATCGCGGCGATCTGCGGCAGGCGTTCCATCGCGGTCCGGAAGGTGCCGCCGCGCGGCGGGTGATTGCCGGCGGGGTCCACCACCGCGCCCTCGGAACGCGGGAAGAACTCGTACCAGGACCCGTACAACGCGCGCTCGCGCTCGACCCGCAGCGGATGGCGCGCCGAGCTGGTGAGCAACTCCCGCAGCGGATACCTGGCCAGCACTTCGTCCAGCACGCTCGACCGTGCCGCGGCGAGTCGTTCGGTGGGGCTGCGCGTCTCGTCCCGGACCGCGTCCACCGCGGCCAGCACGACCGCCCGCAGGCCGTCCTTCTTGGGCACGCCGGCGGCGGCCCGCTCCAGCAACTGCGCGCCCTCCTCCAGCACCAGGTCGACCTCCAGGCCGGCCGGGACCTTGATGCCGGCCGCGTGCCGCCAGGAGGCGATCGGGTCGCCCCACGCCTCGACGGCGTAGGACCACAGGCCCTCGGTGGTCGGCGTGACGCTCGCGTGCACCCGGTCGGTCCCGGGCGCGCCCGGAAGCATCGGGGTGAGCGCGCCGGCCCGGCCGCGCGGGTCACGCAGCACCACGCCCGCGGCCACCGCGTCGTGGCCCTCGCGAAAGACCGTGGCGGCCACGGGGAACGTCTCGCCCGGGATCGCCCGGGCCGGCCGGGTGCCGCCGTCGACGGCGGGCTCGACGTCCAGGATCGGGATGCGCCCGATCCGCGGCGTCACCGGTTTGGCCGATCTCCCGGCGCGCGCGGGTGACTTGGCCGCGGCGGGCGGCGCGTCGGGTTGCGCGGCAAGGGGCCGCGCCGGCTCGGGCCGCACGGTGCTCGCCTTCGTCGCGCTCGCCTCGGGTGCCGGCTTCGTCGTCGCACCGGGCGCCGGCCCGGTGGCCGACGTCGGTTCGGGCCGCGCGGCCCTCGACTTCCCGGCGGTCGTCTTCCGTGCCGCGGCCTTGTCGGCCGCGACCTGCCCCGCCCGGGGTGCGCGGGCGCCCCCGGGGTCCTTCTCAGCCGAACTGGTCATGCCGAACTCCTGTACCCACGGACGGGCATCCCGTGCGCGTCGCGCGCGATACACCCGTACGGAAACCCACTCGATACCCCGATTGCCGGACCCGGGAGTGGCGGAAAACCGACCCGGCGGCGACCGGTGGGATCGCTCGGGTCCACCTCTCACCGCTGCGCGGCGGCCATTGCTCGTGACGCGACCACCAGGCGGGGACCGGGTGGGGCCCGGCCCGCGATCGTGGACGGTGGATGTCTGGTGTGTCCGCGATACGGCGGGACGGAAGGACCCGGCTGTTCAACGATCGTCAAGTCGCTCGGGGCACGGTCCATATGGTGTAAAAACGCCCCCAGACCCATCCGCAAGATCTTGCCGGCTTTGCAAGCGCACTGCATCCACTGTCGCAAGTTCTGCCGCCTTCCGGCTAGGGTCGCAGCGTGAGAGCAATCCGCAGATTCACCGTGCGTACGGTTCTGCCCGCTCCGCTGGAGCCACTGGGTGAACTGGCGATGAACCTCCGCTGGTCCTGGCACGCGGAGACCCGCGACCTGTTCGAGTCGATCGATCCGGACACCTGGGCCTCGGTCGGCCGAGACCCCGTCCGCCTGCTCGGCACCGTGCCGAACGACAAACTCGGCGCCCTCGCCGACGACCGCCGCTTCCTCGCCCGACTGCGGGTGGCGGCCGAAGACCTGCACGAATACCTGACCGGACCTCGTTGGTACCAAACCCTGTCGGAGGCTGCTCCCGGCCCCGACGCGCCACCGGCGGCGATCGCGTACTTCTCGCCGGAGTACGGCATCACCGCGGCACTTCCGCAGTACAGCGGCGGTTTGGGCATCCTCGCGGGCGACCATCTGAAGGCCGCGAGCGACCTGGGTGTCCCGATCGTCGGAGTCGGCCTGATGTACCGCCACGGGTACTTCCGGCAGTCGTTGTCCCGGGACGGGTGGCAACAGGAGCGCTACCCCCTCCTGGACCCCAACGAGTTGCCACTGACGCTCCTTCGGGGTGCCGACGGTGCACCCACACGAGTGGTCATCGGACTCCCGACGGGTGAGTTGCACGCGCGGATCTGGAAGGCCCAGGTCGGTCGGGTGCCACTGCTGCTGTTGGACTCGGACATCGAGGAGAACGAGCCCGCCGAACGCGAGGTGACCGACCGGCTGTACGGCGGCACGAGCGAACACCGCTTGCATCAGGAGATGCTGCTCGGCATCGGCGGGGTACGGGCTTTGCGGGCATTTTGCGAGATCACCGGTCATCCGGCGCCCGAGGTCTTCCACACCAACGAGGGCCACGCCGGCTTCCTGGGCATCGAGCGCATCCGCGAGTTCACCCAGACCGAGGGGCTGGACTTCGACGCGGCCCTCGAAGCCGCCCGCGCGGGCACGGTGTTCACCACGCACACCCCCGTGCCGGCCGGGATCGACCGGTTCGGGCGCGATCAGATCCAGCGGCATTTCGGCGGCGACCTCGCTTGTCCGGGGGTTCCGGTGGACCGGGTCCTCGCGCTCGGCGCGGAGACCTACCCGGACGGCGATCCGGGCGTGTTCAACATGGCCGTGATGGGCCTGCGGCTCGCCCAACGGGCCAATGGCGTGAGCAAGCTGCACGGACGGGTCAGCCGGGGCATGTTCGACGGCCTGTGGCCAGGCTTCGACACCACCGAGGTACCGATTACCTCGATCACGAACGGCGTACACGCGCCCACGTGGGTGGACGCCGATGTGCTGGACCTGGCCGGCCGCGAGGCGGGCGTCGAACTCACCGAGGACCCCTCGGCGTGGGCGGCCATCGATCGGCTCTCGGCCGGCTCCTTGTGGGAGCTGCGCCGGGGGCTGCGCGCGAAGCTGGTCGCCGAGGCGCGGCTGCGGCTGCGCGCGTCCTGGAAGCAACGCGGCGCGGGCGACGCGGAATTGGGCTGGATCGAGGGCGTGCTCGATCCGGACGTGTTGACCATCGGGTTCGCCCGCCGGGTGCCCTCCTACAAGCGGCTCACCCTGATGCTGCGGGATCCGGCCAGGTTGCGCGGGATGTTGCTGCACCCGGAACGGCCGGTGCAGATCGTCATCGCGGGCAAGTCGCACCCGGCCGACGAGGGCGGCAAACGACTGATCCAGGAACTGGTGAGGTTCGCCGACCGCGAGGACGTGCGACACCGGATCGTCTTCCTGCCGGACTACGACATCGCGATGGCCCAGCACCTGTACCCCGGGTGCGACGTGTGGCTGAACAACCCGCTGCGCCCGCTGGAGGCGTGTGGCACCTCGGGGATGAAGGCCGCGCTGAACGGCTGCCTGAACCTGTCCATCCTGGACGGGTGGTGGGACGAGTGGTACGACGGTTCGAACGGTTGGGCGATTCCGACCGCCGACGGGATCACCGACGTGGACCGCCGGGACGACCTCGAGGCCGGGGCCCTGTACGACCTGATCGAGAACTCGGTCGCGGCCAGGTTCTACGACCGGGGGCCCGAGGGCCTGCCCACCCGGTGGCTGGAAATGGTCCGGCACACGCTGGCCACGCTCGGCCCGAAGGTGCTCGCGGACCGGATGGTCAAGGACTACGTCGACGTGCTGTACGCGCCGGCGGCGTTGTCCGGTCGGGCGATCACCGGCGCGGCCGCGCGCGAGTTGGCGGAGTGGAAGGCGCACGTGCGGAGGTCCTGGGCGGGCGTCCGGGTCGATCACGTGGAGTCGGGCGGGATAGGGGACGCCCCCGAGGTCGGCAACACGCTGAACCTGCGGGTCTTCGTCTCCCTGGGCGAACTCGCGCCCGCCGACGTCGAGGTCCAGGTCGTGCACGGCCGGGTCGACGACGCGGACCGGATCGTGGAGAGCACGGTGGCGCCGCTCAAGGCGGGGCACCGGGACGAGCACGGTCGCCGGTTCTACGAGGGCTCGTTGGCCCTGGATCGGACCGGTCCGTTCGGCTACACCGTCCGGGTGATGCCGACCCATCCGCTGCTCGCGGGTCCGGCCGAACTGGGCCTGATCGCGGCGCCGCCGGAGAGTGAGGGCTTCGCGGAGGGCATCGCGCTGCGCTGACCGCACTCGCTCGACCGTTCGGGCCCCGCCGTCCTTGTCGACGGCGGGGCCCGAACGTGCTTTCTCCGCGGCGGTATCGCTCGGTCAGCCGTGCGGCTGGTCCGGGCGGTACGGCGGGTAGGGCTGCTGGTGTTGTCCCTGGTACGGGTGTCCCTGGTAGGGCTGTCCCTGGTGGGGCTGAGCCTGGTACGGCTGCCCGCCCTGGTACGGCGCGGGCCCGTAGCCGCCGGCCATCTGCGGCTCGGTCACGAGCGTGCGGTCCGAGTCCGGGTGGCCGTACGCGTCCTGCGCGCCGGTGCCGCCGCCGTGCCCTTTGGCCTTGCCGCTCCGGCGCGGCCACCACAGGCCCCGACCCAGGATCGCGGCGATCGCGGGCACCAGCACGATCGAGAGCAGCATCGAGGAGAGCAGGATGCCCACCGCGGTGGCGAAGCCGATCTCCGCGGTCGCGGGGCTGGCCGCCAGGCTGGCGAAGGATCCGGCCAGTACGAGACCGGCCGTGGCGATCGCGGGCGCGGTGTGCTCGACCGCCATGGCCACCGCCTTGCGGGCCGGGACCGGCTTGTCCATCTCCTCCCGCAGCCGGTCGCTCATCAGGATGTTGTAGTCGGTGCCCAGCGCGACCACGAACAGGAACAGCACCAGCGGCAGCGTGAAGGACACGCCGGGTCGGTCGAGCATGTGCTGGAAGACCAGCGTTCCGGCGCCGAGCGTGGCCACGAAGCCGAGGCCGACCGCGAGCATCAGCACGAGCGGCGCGAGCAGCGAGCGCAGCAGCAGGAACAGGATCAGCGCGATCAGGATCGCGGCGACCGGGAAGACCAGCTTGAGGTCCTTGTCCACCGCGTCCGAGACGTCGGCGAAGATGGCCGCCGTTCCGGTGATGTGCGCCTCGGCGCCGTCCGGAGTGTGCTTCGAGATGGTGCCCCGGACCGGGCCGGTGATCAACTCCCGCGCCTTCTGGGTGTCGGCCTTCGCGGCCAGGAACACATCGATCCGAGCGGCCGAACCGTCCGGGTTGAGCACCGGCTTGGCGACCTGGCCCACGCCCTCGACCTTGCCCAGCGCACCGGTCAGCCCGGTGAGCGAACGTTCGTCGAGCTTGCCGCCGGCCTTGGTCTGCACGTAGACCGTGTGCGGGTCCGACACGCCCGCCGGAAGCGAGCGGGAGATCTCGTCGGCGGTCCTGGTCGCGTTGGTGGTGGGCTGACCCTCCTGGTCGTAGCTCATCTTGACGCCCACCGCACCGGCGCCGAGCACGCCGAGCAGGACCAGGCTGCCGGCCAGGTAGCGCACCGGACGCGCGCTGACCTTCTCGCCCAGACGGGCGGCGAAGCCCGCCGGACGCTCCTTCTTCCACGCCCGGGCCGGCCAGAACATCCCGCGACCGCACACCGCGAGCAGCGCGGGCATCAGGGTCAGGCTGCCCAGCAGGCACACCAGGACCGAGACCGCGATGGCCGGGCCGAGCACCTTGAACTGACCGAAGCTCGCGATGCCCAGGGTCGCGAACGCGGCCACGATGGTCAGTGCCGCGCAGGTGATCGCGTTGCCCACCTTGCCGGCGGTGATCGCGGCGGCCTCGCGCTTGTCCTGATCGGGGTTGGCGCGCAGTTGCTCGCGGAAGCGGAACATCAGGAAGAGGAAGTAGTCGATGCCGATGCCCAGGAGCACGACGGTGATCAGGGACGGCACGGACGGGTCGAGCTTGATGTCCAGGAGCTTCGCGCTGCCGGCCACCGCGCCGGTCGCCACACCGCCGATGAACGTCACCGCGAGCAGCGGCAATATCGCGGCCAGGACACTGCGGAAGACCAATACGTTGAGCAGGACGATAAGGCCCATCGTCAAAATTCCGACGAGCGCCTGGGTGTCCTCTTCCTCGTCCAGGTTGTCGACCGTGTTCGCGATACCACCGGTGAATCCGACCCGGAATCCGGCGGCCTCGTAATCGGTCTTCGCCAGATCACGGGCGTCCCGGTAGACGTCCTGGAGACCGACGTCGTTCATATTGCCGTCCAGCGACAACGAGACCAGTTGGAACGTCCCGTCCGGGGCGACCACACCCACGGCGTAGCTCGGCGTCTGCGAGAAGTCCTTGGCGAACTGCTCGGGCTTCGCCTCGATCGGCTTCTTGGCCAGCGCGGCCGTGGTGTCGGCGATCTTCTTCTGGTCCTGCGGGCCGATCTTGGCACCGTCGGCACGGGCGACCAGCACGGTCACCGCGTTCGGGTCGGGCTTCTCGTCGAATTTCTTCTCGGCGATCTGAATGGCCGCCGCGGAGTCGTATTTCTTCGGCAGGAAGTCACCGGTCGAGGAATCGGTGACGCTGTTCATCAACGGTGTTCCGACGGCGGTCAAGGCGAGACCGAAAACCGCCCAGACGATGATGGTCATCCATCGATGACGTGTGGCGAACGCGGTTGTTCTACGGATCATTTTCCTTCTCCGCCGTCGGATCGAAACGCGGGAGCTCGATGCGGGAACTCCGGATTGGCTCAATGTCATCACGCGTACTCCCCTTCGGACATCGACCGGCGGAAGGGGAATGGACCGGGACCTCGGTCCGGGAGTACCGCACAACCAGGACTCGGGTCCGGGGGTGCGGATCGTCTGCGATGAGGTTCAGGAACAGGGTCGAAGAGGATGGAATGGGTGCATGAACCTCGTCGTCGCGCCGGGCGCTTCGGCGCCGGCGAGCAAGCCGGACCCGGAGGCGCCCGATCCCGGGCCGCCGAAGGGCCTGCTGCGGCTGGTCCGGCGCCGGGTCCGGGCCTTCCCGTGGACCCGGAACGACCTGCTGATCGCGCTCGCGTGTGTGGGGGCCGACGTCGCCGCGTACCTCACGACCGGCCACCGCGCCGGCCCGCACATGTCGGTGCTCGCGGTGCTGCTGCTCGCGGCCGGCGGTGTGCTGATGATCGTGCGACGTCGGCATCCGGTGCCGGTACTGGCCGCGGTGATCGCGGTGCAACCGGTGCCGGTGTGGGCCGCCGATCCGGCGACGCACAACTTCGGCCTGGCCCCCGCGGTCGGGCTGTACACGGTGGCCCGGTTCTGTTCGTACCGAGTCGCCGGTATCGCCGGCGCCGCGGTGCTCGCGACTCAGGTGACGCGCGACGTCCTGATCGGCTGGTCGGTGCCGTTCGCGATGCTCCCCAACCTGATGACGATCTGCCTGCTGATCGCGGTCGGCGTCGGGGTGCGCAGCTGGCAGGACCAGGTGGCGCTGAACCGACGGCTGTTGGCGGATCGCGCGGTGGCCGACGAGCGCCGGCGGATCGCGCGCGAGCTGCACGACATCGTCGCGCACCACATCACCACGATGTACCTGATGTCCGGCGGCGCGCGCTCCACCCTCGATCGCGACCCGGAGACCGCCAAGGCCGCGCTGGTGACACTGGAGTCGTCCGGCCGTACCGCGATGCGCGAGATGCGCCAACTGCTCGGTGTGCTGCGCGGCGCCGACGTCGTCGAGGAGGCGCCCTCGGCGCCGCAGCCGGGGATCGCGGAGATCGACCGGCTGATCACCGACTCGTGCGCGGCGGGTTTGCCCACCGAGTACGAGGTGCTCGGCGCGCCGCGGTCGCTGCCGCCGGCCACCGGGCTCACGCTGTACCGGGTCGTGCAGGAGGCGCTCACGAACGCGCGCAAACACGCGGGGAACGCGCGCGCCTTCGTCCGGTTGGAGTACCGACCGGATCGGGTCCTGGTGGAGATCTGCGACGACGGCGACGGCGGTGGGTCGGCGATGGTGGGCGGTGGGTACGGTCTCCTGGGTATGCGCGAGCGCGTCGCGGTGCACGGCGGGACGCTGGTGGCGGGCAGGCGCCCGGAAGGCGGCTACCGTGTGACGGCGCTGGTGCCGCTGCCGCCGGCGGAGCCTGGAGAGGACTGGAACCGAGATGAGCCTGGACGCACCCCCGATCACCGTGCTGCTGGCGGATGATCAGCCGCTCGTGCGTCGGGGTCTGGCCCTGATTCTGCGCTCGGACCCCGGCATCGAGGTGATCGGCGAGGTCGGCGACGGCGCGCAGGCCGTCGAGGCCGCACATCGGCTGCACCCGGACGTGATCCTGATGGACATCCGGATGCCCGTGCTCGACGGCGTCAAGGCCACCGCGCGGCTGTCCGAGGAACTGCCCGAGTGCCGGGTGCTCGCGCTGAGCACGTTCGACATGGACGAATACGTGGTCGGCGCGTTGCGCGCGGGCGCGATCGGCTTCCTGCCCAAGGACGTGTCGCCCGAGGATCTGATCGCGGCGGTCTACACCGTGCACCTGGGCGAGGCCGCGGTCGCGCCACGACTGCTCACCCGGCTGATCGAGTCCTTCGTCAAGGCCCCGTCGGCCCCGCAGCCCTCGTCGACCGCCCTGCGCGACCTGACCCCGCGCGAGGTGGAGGTGCTGCGGCTGATCGCGGCCGGCCTGGACAACGCCGAGATCGCCGCGTCGATGAGCATCGGCGTCCAGACGGTCAAGAACCACGCCACGGGCCTGTTCGCCAAACTCGGCGTCCGCGACCGTGCCCAGGCCGTCGTCTTCGCCTACGAATCCGGCGTGGTCCAGGCGGGCCGGACGCCGTAGCGCCGAGCCCGGGGGCCGGTGGCGCCGGGGGGCGGCGGCACCGGCTCCGCGGGTGCGGTCGGTTCGAGTCGCGCGGTGGTCAGCGGCCGGTGAACTCGGGCTTTTCCTTGGCGATGAAGGCGCGCATGCCGGTGTCGCGGTCCTCGGTGGCGAACAGCGCGGTGAACTGCAGTCGTTCCAGTTCCAGGCCGGTGTCCAGGTCGACGTCGAGGCCGCGGTCGATCGCCTCCTTCGCCGCGCGCAGCGCGTAGGCCGGGCCGTTGGCGAATCGGGCCGCCCACTTCACCGCCTCGGCGTACACGTCCTCGGCCGGGACCACCCGGTCCACCAGGCCGATCGCGAGCGCCTCGTCGGCGGCGACGAAGCGGCCGGTGAAGATCAGGTCCTTGGCCTTGGCGGGGCCGATCAGCCGGGGCAGCCGCTGGGTGCCGCCCGCGCCCGGGATGATGCCGAGGGTGATCTCCGGCTGGCCCAGCTTCGCGGTGTCGGCGCATACCCGGACGTCCGCGCACAGCGCGAGTTCGCAACCGCCGCCGAGCGCGAAGCCGGTGATCGCGGCGACCACCGGCTTGGGGATCTCGGCGACCGCGGTGAACGAGGATTGAAGCGCGGCGCCCCGGTCGGCCATGTCGACGTAGGACATGTCGGCCATCTCCTTGATGTCCGCGCCCGCCGCGAACACCTTCTCACCGCCGTACAGCACGACCGCGCGCACGTCGGCCCGCTCGCCCGCCTCCTGCGCCGCCGCCCGCAACTCCTCCTGGAGTTGCCGGTTCAGCGCGTTCATCGGCGGCCGGCTCAGCCGGATCGTGCCGACGCCGTCGGCCACTTCCAGGTTCACGAATTCGCCCATGACGCTCTCCTTCGGTCAGCCCTGATGGGTTCGACCCGACCTTAGGCGCCGGCACCGGGCGAGGCCGCGAGCGGGGCCGCCACCGCGTGGGTCGCGGCCCCGGGTCAAGCGCGTCGAGTCGGCGCTCGGGCGTCGTGGTCGTCGGAGCGGTCGTCAGTGCGTCGGCGTCGTGGTCGTCGGTGCGCCGCTGCCCGGAGTCGCGCCCGCGACCCACTTGTCCCACGGCACGTTCCAGTCGCCGAAGCCGTTGTCCGGGTCCACCACGCGCTCGTCGGAGCCGGAGATGTCCACCACGTCGCCCGGGATCACCCGGTCGTACAGCCACTTGGCGTTCTCCTTCGTCATCGAGACGCAGCCGTGGCTGGTGTTCTCGCTGCCGAAGACGCTCGGGTCGGCCCAGTAGTTGCCGTGCACGAAGGTGCCCGACGTGGTGATCCGCATCGCGAACGGCACGTCGTCGATGTCGTACTCGCTGCCCAGACCCACGGTCTGCGAGTTCATCCGGGTCTTCTCGAATTTCTCGGTGATCGCCATCTTCCCGTTCCACGTGCTGTACTTCGGCGACTTGCCGGCCGTGATCGGGATGGTCTTGATCAACTGATCGTTCTCGTACACCTTCATCGTGTGGGCCTTCACGTCCACCATCGCGATCCGCTTGGTGGCGGCCACCTTGAAGCTGTAGCTCTTGAACTGGTTGGCGATCGCGCCGTTTCCGACGTCGACCCCGCGCAGGTTCAGGTTGACCTTCACGTTCGTGCCGGGCGCCCAGTAGTCCCTGGGCCGATAGTCCACCCGGGTGTCGTCGAACCAGTGCCAGGCGCCCTCGACCTTGGGCTCGACGTCGACGGACAGCGCCTTCTCCACGGCGGCCCTGTTCCGGACCGGGTAGTCGAAGGTCAGCGACACCGGGAAGCCGACGCCGACGGTGGCGCCGTCCTCGGGGCTGAACCTCGCGGTGACCTTCTTGTCGGCGGACACCGTGCTGAACGTCGCGCGCGCGGTGGTGGGTGTGTTGTCGGCGTTGGTGGCGGTCGCGTCGACCGTGTACTTGCCGCCGAGGGTGAAGGCGACCTTGGGCTTCCAGGTCTTGCCGTCCGGGTCGAGCGTGCCGTCGACCGGCTCGTTCCGCGCGTTGACGACCTTGACCTGGCCGAGCCTGCCCCCGTTGACCGCGATCGTGATCGGGGCCTGCGGGTCGATCGCGGTCGCGCCGTCGGCCGGGGTCAGCGTGATCGCCGCCGGATCGGCGCCCTTCTTCTGGTCGCCCTTGGCGGTCGCGGTGTTCCCGCCGTCGGTCTTCCTGCCGCCGTCACCGCCGTCGTCGGAGCAGCCCGACACGAGCAGGAGCACGCCGAGTATCAGTGCGGGCACCACGCGCCATCGGGCCCCGGACCGCCTCGACGAGAGCGGCTTCGATCCTGCTGACATGTACGGGTAGTCCCTTCATCCGGGGCCGAGCCGCGGCCCGGCCGGAGCCGAGAGCCACATCCCACAACCCATTCGACGAATCGAACATCCACCGCGGTTCCGAATTCCCGGTCATGAACGGGCAAATGCGGTGATCAAGGCCATCCTCCCGGACGATCGGCGTCGCTCTCGCGTCGCCCGCCCGCGCCGACGTCCCTCACCGGGCCCGACGATCGGCCTCGACCAACTCGCGGACCAGCGCCGGATCCGGGTATCCGGGCCCCTCGGCGTCGCCGGCGGGCAACCGACGGATGATCAATTCGTACCCCCGTACGAGGGAACGGGTCGGAGGTTGGGGCAGGACCGTGACGATCCGCTGGAGATCCGTACCCTCGGCGGCCTCCAGCAACCACTCCCACGTGTCACCCGGCGAGCCGGCTCCGTCCGCGCCGCGATCCAGGTGCAGCACGGTGTGCGCGCCCTCCAGCACGGCGCCCAGTCGCAGCGGGTCGGACAGGTCGCCGACCGAGACGCGCAGGCCGGCCGCGCGCAGCGCGCCGACCGCGCCCGGATCCCGGACGGTGACCCGCACCTCGGCCCCCGAGGCGGCGAGTTCGAACGCGACGGCGCGACCGAGGGGCTGGTCGGCTCCGGTGACGACGACAGGCATGCCGGCAACCTAACTCAAACCCGGTATTCGTGAAGCTCGCGTGAAGACGGGAGTGCGCGCCCCCCGATGGGGCCCCACGCGACGACTTGAGGCGCTCTTCCGCGCTCGGCCGGTAGGGAACTGCGGTGCGGTCACTCACCGTTCATCGACAAAGCCATGAAATTCGGCCAGAATGGCCGAAATTCTACGCCGAATCGGTGGAAATCCTGTTGAGATCGCAACCCTCCGTACCGGCGCTCGTTGGGGTTTCGGGGCTCCCATGTCACTCTCCCGAGCGAAGCCGGGCCGGATGACTGGATTTGTTGTCACTGTTTGCGACAGCTTGGTCACACGAAGTCGTCTCCGGGGTCGGATCGTTCGCCCTCCGCGACGGCCCGTGCACCACCTGATGCCGTACCTGATGACGCCCGGGCCCCGCCCGGATCCGCGATACACGGAGGATCCCCATGAACCGCAAGCTCGGCACCCTCGCCGTAGCTCCCCTCGCCGCCGGCCTGCTCTTCCTGGGCGCGGGTGCCGCCGCCGCGGACGGCGGCAACGGCACCGTCGGCGACAACGGCTCGAACGCGTCGACCACGACCTCCACCACCACCAACAGTGGCAGCGGGAACGTGCTCGGCGGTGTCGACGGCAACTACAACGCCACGCAGCAGAGCGCGACCGGCGCGGGTGCCTCGAACCAGAACAACACCGCGGGCGTGAACGGCAACTCGGGCGTCGTGGTGATCGACCAGGACAACGCCAACATCGCCGAGACCTCGACCGCGATCCACCACTGGCACCCCTGGTTCTGAGCAGACCCGATCGGCCGCCCCGACCCGGCCGATCGTTGCCCGCCGCGGCGGCATCCCTCGGGGGATGCCGCCGCGGCGGCTTACACGCATGGGTGCGTGGGCGTGTAGGCGTGGGGGCACGGCGGGAACATCCTGGGGAGCGGGATGGGGAGGCGGGCCGTGACGCTCGAGTGGGAATCGACGGACCCCGGGGTCGACGCGCGTGGCGCGCTCGGCGGTTTCGCCACGGCCAACGGCCACGTGCCGCCGCCCTGGCCGGGCCGCCGGTTGCCGCTGGGCGCGCGCTTCGACGGTGCGGGCACCAACTTCGCGCTGTGGGCGGGCGACGCCGACGCGGTCGAGCTGTGCCTGTTCGAGGACGGCCCGGACGGGACGGCGCGCGAGACCCGGTTGCCGCTGCGCGAGCAGACCTTCCGGGTGTGGCACGGCTACGTGCCCGGCGTGCGGCCGGGCCAGCGCTACGGCTACCGCGTACACGGACGCTGGGAGCCCGGCCGCGGCGCCCGGTGGAATCCGGCCAAGTTGCTCCTGGACCCGTACGCGCGGGCCGTGGACGGCGACTTCGTGCTGCACGACGCGGTGTTCGGGCACGTGCGCGGCCGGGACGACACGGTGCGCGACGATCGCGACTCGGCCGCGTACGTACCCAAGTCGGTGGTCGTCGCGGACGACGCCGACTGGTCGCAGGATCGCCGGCCGAAGATTCCGTGGGCCGAGAGTGTCATCTACGAACTGCACGTCAAGGGCTTCACCGCGCGCCACCCGCGCGTCCCGGACCACCTGCGCGGCACCTACGCGGGCCTGGCCCATCCGGCCGCGATCGACCACCTGGTCCGGCTCGGGGTGACCGCAGTCGAGCTGTTGCCGGTGCACCAGTTCGTGTCCGAGGAACACCTGTTGCGCGGTGGGCGGACCAACCACTGGGGCTACAACACGGTGGGCTTCTTCGCGCCGCACGCCGGCTACAGTTCGGCGGGCGGGCGCGGTGGCCAGGTGCACGAGTTCCGGGACATGGTGCACGCGCTGCACGCGGCCGGGCTCGAGGTGATCCTGGACGTGGTCTACAACCACACCGGCGAGGGCGGCCCGGCCGGACCCACACTGTGCTTTCGCGGCATCGACAACGCCGGCTACTACCGGATGGCCGACGACGGCCGGCACTACACCGACTACACCGGGTGCGGGAACACGCTCAACGTGGTCCAGCCGCACGTGCTCCAGCTGATCACCGACTCGCTGCGCTACTGGGTGACCGAGATGGGCGTGGACGGCTTCCGCTTCGACCTGGCCGCGGCCCTCGCCCGCTCGCTGCACGACGTGGACCGGCTGTCCTCGTTCCTGACCGTGATTTCCCAGGACCCGGTGTTGTCCCGGGTGAAGTTGATCGCCGAGCCGTGGGACCTGGGCGCGGGCGGCTACCAGGTGGGCGCGTTCCCGCCGCTGTGGACCGAGTGGAACGACCAGTATCGGGACGCGGTCCGAGACTTCTGGCGAGGTGCCCGCCCGGACGTGCGTGGACTGGCGTACCGGCTGTCCGGCTCGTCCGACCTGTACCAGCGCGACGGCCGCAACCCGTACGCCTCGATCAACTTCGTCACCGCGCACGACGGCTTCACGATGCGCGACCTGGTCACCTACGAGCGCAAGCGCAACGAGGCGAACGGCGAGGACAACCGCGACGGCACCGACAACAACCGGTCCTGGAACCACGGCTACGAGGGCGAGACGTCGGACTCGAACGTGGTGTCGCTGCGCAAGCGGCAGATCCGCAATCTGATGACCACCCTGCTGCTGTCCACCGGCGTCCCGATGATCACCTCGGGCGACGAGATGGGCCGCACCCAGGCGGGCAACAACAACGCCTACTGCCAGGACAACGAGATGTCCTGGCTGGACTGGTCGGCGCTGGACTCGCCGGAGTGGCGTCCGCTGCTCGACCTGACCGCCCGGCTGATCCGCCTGCGGCGCGCGCATCCGGTGTTGTGTCGGCGGGCCTTCTACTCGGGCCGCCCGGTCGCGCCGGACGGGCTGCGCGATCTCGCCTGGTTCACTCCCGGCGGGCGGGAGATGACCCGCAAGGACTGGTTCGCGCCGACCGCGACGCTGGGCATGTACCTGTCCGGCCTGGACATCGACCGCCGGGGACCGCGCGGCGAACGCATCGTGGACGACAGCTTCCTGTTCATCCTGCACGCGTCCTCGCAGCCGATGCGGTTCACGCTGCCGGACGAGCCGTGGGCGCACAGCTACGAGGTGGTCCTGGACACGGCGCTGGAGGGCGACCCGATGGCGCGGTACAGCGAGCCGGTCGCGGGTGGCAGCGGACTGCGACTGGCGGGGCGGTCGGCCATGTTGTTGCGGGTCGAGCACGCGGTGTGGGCACCCACGTAGCGGGGCGCGAGCGCGGGCGCGGCCGGGGGCGCGGGTCCCGGGTGAACCCGCCGTACGCTCACGTAGGGTGGTGGTACTCACTCGGCAGCCGCCCGTTCGGTATCTGCTCGCCCGGCATCTCCTCGAAGCGAAGGACCGCGCACCATGACGTCCCCGACGCCGATCCTGGTCACCGCCCCGAACTTCCGTGACGCGGGTGGGCATGCCACCGCGGACGGCCGCAAGGTGCGCACGGGGCTCGTGTACCGCTCCGACGGCCTCGGCGAGGTGGACACCGCGGACGCCGCGACGCTGCTGCGGCTGGGCATCGGCCTGGTGATCGACCTGCGTTCGGACACCGAGCGCGACCGCGAGCCGGACCGGGTGCCGCAGGGCGCGGAGCTGTTGATCGCGGACGTGATGGGGCGGCAGAACGACGAGCTGTTCGGCGAGGTGTTCGCCGACCCGGATCGCGCGGGCGAACTGCTCGGCGGCACCGCCGGGCGCGAGCTGATGTGCGAGGTGTACCGACGGTTCGTGACCACCGAGGGCGCCCGGGCCGCCTACCGCGAGGTGTTCGCGCGGATGGCGGCCGTCGACGTGCCGACGGTGTTCCACTGCTCGCAGGGCAAGGACCGCACCGGGTGGACCTCGGCGGTGCTGCTCACCCTGCTCGGAGTGCCCCGGGCGACCGTGTTCGAGGACTACCTGGCCAGCACCGAGCACCTCAAGGACAAGAACGGCGAGATCCTGCGGCACATCGCCGAGCGCGGCTTCGACCCCGCGCATCTCAAGCCGGTCTTCGATGTGCACGAGGACTATCTGAACACGGCGTTCTCTACGGCGGAGGAGCTGTACGGGTCGGTCGAGGGCTATGTGCGGGACGGCCTGGGGGTGACCGACGCGCAGGTCGCGCGGTTGCGTGAGCGGTTGTCGACGGACTGAGGTCTTCGACGGACCGGGCATCCGCCGGCGCGTCCGGGGGTGGGCCGGATCGGTCGCCACCCCCGGCGACGGGTGGGGTCAGCCGCGCGGCGGGCCCCACGGGGGCGGCGGGGGCTGGTGGTATCCGGGCTGCTGCCGCCAGGCCGGGTGTTGTTGCGAGTGGGGCCCCTGTGGCGGGGTGGGCGGGAACGGCCCCTGTTGGAAGAGGCCCTGCGGCTGCGGAGTTTGCTGCCACGGGTTGGCCTGGCTCGGGAACGGCGGCATCGGCGGCATGATCGGATCGGGCCTGCGGGTGGGGTGCGGTCCGCCGCGGAAGGTGACGCCGTAGCGGCTGCGAACCCGGCGGATCTCCCACAACGACATGACGGTGATGGTGACCGGGCCACCCAGCGTGCCGACCAGCCGCACGCCGACCGGCAGCGCGCCCTTGCCGCCGTCGTCGCCGAGGTCGATCAGCGCGCCACACCACGACAGCCAGGGCGCGATCACCGCGGGCAGCAGCGGGTGCCCGTCCACGGCGCGGAACAGGTGTTGCGGGATCGCGCGCACGGCGAGGATCCAAAAGCGCAGCACCCACAGCGACACGGCCAGGCCGAGCGCCGTGATGAAGAAAGAGGCCACGCTGGCGCCGGCGTTGACCCCCTTGGACCCGTACGCCAGCGCGGTCAGGCCGCCGAGCGTGGCCACCGAGACGAGCACGAACAGCGCGAGCGAACGCAGCGGCAACATCAGGCTCTTGCGCGTCTCGGTGCGTACGTCCGCGCGGGTCAGGGCGACGATGATGGCCACCGCGATCGGGCACGCGATGATCGCGACGAACACGGACGCGACGAAGCTGGTCATCAGGCCCTGGGCGGCGTCCTCGCCGCCGCCGTAGGTGGCCGCGATCCACACCAGCACGCCCAGGCCGAGCCAGGACCGGATCACGCGCACCCGCTCCAGGGTCACGTCGCGCCCGATCAGCCGGTAGTCGGGCACGAAGTAGCGCTCGGCGACCCGCTTGGGCAGCGGAATCCAACCGAAGGCGAACATCGGCTTCCGGTCTACTCCGGGGGATCCGGGCGGGTGGAAGGACTGCGTCACAAGTGCGCCTTTCTGGACGACGCGCCCCCGTACAGGCGCCGACACGCCCCGATGGTAGGGGGTGTCGGCATCGCCCAGAGCCTGCACCACGACCCGCAACGCGTCCACGATCGGCCGGCTTTCCCTCGCCGAACCACCCGCCGGCGCCATGATCAGGCCGAACGCCAGGCCCTCGCCGAGGAGTTGCCCACCGATCCCGCCGCACCGGGGATGACGCCCGAATGTGGGCGCCTCAGGCTCGTTATTTCCTCATTTCCTCGACCAGTCCTTTTGTGGGAGTTCGGCGCGGCCCTGGGGGGTTTCGGGGTTGGCGCGCAGGAGGATGGCGGTGGGGGTGACGTTCTTGGGGAGGTCGAACCAGAGGTCCTCGACCAGGGTGTCGGAGGCGCCGAGGGTGAACTCGCGGAGTTGGCGCTTGATCTCCATCGATTCCAGGTCCATGGCCAGTTGGGTGCCGTCGGGCAGGACCAGGCGCTGCTCCAGGTTGGCGATCTGCACCGTGGCCAGCGAGTTGTTGGCGATGGAGACCTTGACCCGGCACAACCGGCCCTGGGCGAAGTGTTCGGCGTGGGTGCCGGTGATCCACTCGATGCCGCAGGTGAGCCCCTGAGCGGTGAGCGTGGCCGGACCGCTGAGCACGGCCGGCGCCTTGACCGGTATCTCCCCCTCGCGCATCGTCATCTTCAGCGGCTTGTCCTGCTCCGGCCAGTACAACGCCGCCACGCCCGCGGCTGCCGCCGCGCCGAGCATCAGCCCGAGTACGAACCCGATCGAGATCCACTGCCGGATCCGCCGCCGCACCCAGAGGTGCCCGACCACCTCGCCGCGTAACTCCCCGACCTTGCGTCCCACCACACCCATCCGTCGCCCCCATCACCAGACCGGAGCCCGCATCGTATGGGCGTGCTCGGGGGTGTGACGAGGGTGGTGGTGGGTCGGGTGTGATCGATCAGGGTCGCGGCGGGGCGGGTGGTGCGGGGGCGGGTGGGGTGGTGAACCGGAGCCCGCATCGTGTGGGGGTGTGCTCGGGGGCCTGACGCGCGAGTGGGGTGGGGGTGGGGGGGCGGGTTTTTCGGTCGGGGCGGTGGGTTGGAGCCCGCGTCGTGGCGCCGTGTTCGGGGGCCGGCGAGGGTGGTGGTGGGTCAGGTGTGATCGATCAGGGTCGCGGCGGCGCGGGCGATGGCGGAGTCGAGTGGGGCGAGCGGGGTGGGGATCGGGTTCTCGGTCGGGGCGATGTACCAGACCAGCGGGCCGCTCTCGCCGCGCGCGGGCGGGAAGGTGACCCAGGCGCCCAGGCCGTGTCGGCTCGGGCCGCGCTGGTCGCGCAGGCGCGTGCGGGCCGGGGAGGTGACCGGGACCAGGAAGCCCATCTTGGCGCAGCGCCGGTCGTGGATCACCGGGCCGACCCGAACTCCCGCCGCGCGCAACTGCTTCACCGCCTCGCGCCCCAGCCGCGCGTCGACCTCGATCACGTCGAAGGTCTGGCCGGCGGCGACCAGGCGTGGAGCGTACGGGTTGCCGGTCGGGTCGGACGAGTGGTTCGGCGAGTCGTTCATGGGACTGCACCTTCATCGGGTCGTGGCGGACCCCCGCGGCTCCATCCCAACGCGCCGAACCCGATCACGCGGGCCACACTCACGAGTTGATGCGGTTCCGTCACCTGTTCGGCCCACCCGCGGCCGAAACCGCGCAACCGGACGCGGGAAGCGGTTGGGTGAACGGCCGCGGGGCCGGCAGGGGATCGCCCTGCCGGCCCCGCGGCCGTGCTCGTGAACCTGACGCCGTGAGGTCGTGGGTCAGAGGTTCGGGTACAGCGGGTGCTTCTTCGCCAGGGCCGTGACGCGCGTGGCCAGGGCCGCCCTGCGGGCGTCGTCGAAGCCGGGGAGGAGGGCCTCGGCGATGATGTCGGAGACCTCCTCGAAGTCCGCCTTGTCGAAGCCGCGGGTGGCCAGCGCCGGCGTGCCGATCCGCAGACCGGAGGTGACCATCGCCGGGCGCGGGTCGAACGGGACCGCGTTGCGGTTGACCGTGATGCCGATCTCGTGCAGTCGGTCCTCGCCCTGCTGACCGTTGAGCTCCGAGTCGCGCAGGTCGACCAGGACCAGGTGCACGTCGGTGCCGCCGGTGAGCACGGTGATGCCCGCGTCGGTGACGTCCTTGCGGGTGAGCCGGTCGGCGAGGATGGCCGAGCCCTCCAGGGTGCGCCGCTGGCGGTCCTTGAAGTCGTCGGAGGCGGCGACCTTGAAGGCCACCGCCTTGGCCGCGATCACGTGCTCCAGGGGGCCGCCCTGCTGGCCCGGGAAGACCGCAGAGTTGATCTTCTTGGCGTACTCCGCCTTGGACAGGATGACGCCGCCGCGCGGGCCGCCCAAGGTCTTGTGCGTCGTGGTGGTGACCACGTCCGCGTAGGGCACGGGGCTGGGGTGCAGACCCGCGGCGACCAGGCCCGCGAAGTGCGCCATGTCCACCATGAGGTAGGCACCGACCTCGTCGGCGATCCGGCGGAACTCGGCGAAGTCGAGCTGCCGCGGGTAGGCCGACCAGCCCGCGATGATCATCTTCGGCCGGTGCTCCTTGGCCAGGCGCTCGACCTCCTCCATGTCGACCCGGTGGGCCTTCTCGTCGACGTGGTAGGCGACCACGTTGTAGAGCTTGCCGGAGAAGTTGATCCGCATGCCGTGGGTGAGGTGGCCGCCGTGGGCCAGGTCCAGGCCCAGGATCGTGTCGCCGGGGGTGAGCAGCGCGAACATCGCGGCGGCGTTCGCGGACGCGCCCGAGTGCGGCTGCACGTTGGCGGCCTCGGCGCCGAAGAGCTCCTTGACCCGGTCGATGGCGAGCTGCTCGACGACGTCGACGTGCTCGCAGCCGCCGTAGTAGCGCCGGCCGGGGTAGCCCTCGGCGTACTTGTTGGTCAGGACGGAACCCTGCGCCTCCAGCACCGCCACGGGGGCGAAGTTCTCGGAGGCGATCATCTCCAGGGTGTTCTGCTGGCGGTGCAGCTCGTCGGTGACGGCGGCGGCGACCTGCGGGTCCACCTCGCTCAGCGGACGGTCCAGGATCGTCACGGTTGTCAGCTCCTCGATCGGGTCGATCTCGATCATTCGCCGCAGAACGCGGCGTATTCGTCGGCCGACAGCAGGCCCTCGGCCTCGCCGTCGATGCGCACCTTGAACAACCAGCCCGTCCCGAAGGGGTCGGAGTTCACGAGGGCGGGGTCCTCGGCGACCGCGTCGTTGATCTCGACGACCTCGCCGGAGACCGGCGCGTACATGTCGCTGACCGACTTCGTGGACTCCAACTCGCCACACGGCTCACCGGCGACGACCGCTTGGCCGACCTCGGGAAGCTGGACGAACACCACGTCGCCGAGCGCGTCGGCCGCGTGCTGGGTGATGCCGACGAGGGCGGGGGAGGCCGCCTCGTCGAGCCACTCGTGTTCCTTGCTGTAGCGCAGGTGCTGGGGTGCGTGCACGGGTCCATTCTCCATTCGAATGCGGAGGGTCTGTCCCTCAGGTGTTTTTGTGATGGTTTGTTCCGGTCGGCGGGTCGGCCGACCTCAGCCCCGCTTGTAGAACGGCAGTGCGACCACCTCGACCGGCTCGGCCTTGCCGCGGATGTCCACGGCCAGGCGTGTGCCCGGTTCGGCCCGGTCCGTGCTCACGTACGCCATCGCGATCGGCACGCCGAGCGTGGGCGAGGGTGCGCCGGAGGTGACCTCGCCAACCTTCTCGCCGGTCTCCGCGTCCACCACCGGGTAGCCCGCACGCGGGACCCGCTTGCCCGGCGAGGTGAGACCGACCAGCGTGCGGCGCACGTCCTCCTGCGCGGCGGCCAGCGCGTCGCGCCCGACGAAGTCCTCGGGCTTGTCCAGCCGGACCACCCGGCCCAGGTTGGCCTCGTACGGGGTGGTGTCCCGGGTCAACTCGTGGCCGTACAGCGGCATGCCCGCCTCCAGGCGCAGCGTGTCGCGGCAGGACAGGCCGGCCGGCACCAGGCCGTGCGGCTTGCCGGCGGTCAGCAGGGCCTCCCACAGCGCGACCGCGTCGCCGGGCGCGGCGAACAGCTCGAAGCCGTCCTCGCCGGTGTAGCCGGTGCGCGCGAGCAGTACGGGCACGCCGGCGACCTCGGTGCGCAGGATCGCGTAGTACTTGAGCGCGGGCAGGTCGGCGTCGGTGAGCGAGCCGACGATCGCGGTCGACGTGGGGCCCTGCACGGCGAGCAGCGTGTACTCCTCGGACGCGTCGCGCACGGTGGCGTCGAACTTCTCCGAGCGGTACGCCAGGCTGCCCGCGACCACGTCGGCGTTGGACGCGTTGGCCACCACCACGAAGTGCTCGTCGCCCAGCCGGTAGACGATCAGGTCGTCGACGATGCCGCCCTCTTCGGTGCAGATCATCGTGTACCGGGCGCGGTCGATCCCGATCTTCGACACGAAACCGACCAGGGCGTGGTCGAGCGCGCGGGCGGCGTCCGGGCCGGTGACCTCGATCTCGCCCATGTGGGTGAGGTCGAACAGACCGGCCGTGGTGCGCACCGCGGTGTGCTCGTCGCGCTCGCTCCCGTACCGGAGCGGCATCCGCCAACCGGCGAAGTCGGTCATCGTGGCCCCGAGCGCGTCGTGCACGGCGTCGAGCGGGGTCCGGCGGTCGGTGGTCATGCGAAGGCTCCTTCGAGGGGGCGCCGGCGGGAACACGCCAAGGGCGCGGGCCGGTCGCGGGCATGGCGAACGGCCGCGCGCTCGGCCGGCGCGGAAGGTGACGGGTACTGCGGCGAATACGACAACAAAGGGGGCTCCCTGCCACGGCTTTCAGCCCTTTTCGACCAGAGTCGGTCGAAAAGTGGGGTGCCCTCCCCTTCTGTCATCGGAACCTGAGAGCTTCATCGCGTCGAACTCGCGATTTGCACCGTGGGTGAACCACACCTGCGGTGTGGTTGCTTTCCAGAAGTGCCTGACCCATGCGGTATCGGTGCCTGAGAGATTCCGGGGAGGAGTTGCTCCTTCGGCGCCCCGCTCGTGGGCGAGGACTCTTCCGCGTGGGGTCGACGGCCGTTATGAGGTTGTGCCCGGCATGCTAGCGCGTGACGTCAATCCCCCGCCGGGACCGGGACCTCGCCGGGACCGGGCCCCGCGGAGTCCGAGGGATCACCGGGACGCGCGCGCACCCATGGGTGCGACACCATGCGCAGGGCATGACGGTTGTGACAAGGGGAGGACTCGTGGAGACGGACTCGGCGGGGGCGCATACCGGCGCCGCGACGGGCGGCGTGTTGACCCCCCGGTCCGTGCACGACCTCCGGGAGGAGCGTGATCGGGCGGGGGAGGGGATCGGCGACCGGATCGTGGACGTCCTGGCCTATCCGGCATCGTGCGTGCTCGTGGTCACCGGCCTGCCGGGAGCCGGCAAGAGCACGCTGCTCGCGCGCGTGGTCACGCCCGGGGCCGGGGTCGCCGTCCTGGACGCCGATCTGGTCCGGGCCCGCTGGGCGGTACGGGCGGGGCGGATCCCCTACCGGATCTACCGGCCGCTGGTGCGGCTCTCCCACTACGGCGAGGTGGCCCGGGCACTGCGCGGCCCCGGTGCGGTGGTCGTGCACGACAGCGGCCGCAACCCGATCCTGCGCCGGGTGCTGGTGCTCGCGGCCCGTCGGCGCGGCAGCTCCGCGCACGCGCTGCTCCTGGACGTGACCGCCCGACAGGCGCTTTCCGGCCAGCGCGAACGCGGGCGCGGGGTGTCCACACCGGTGTTCGCCCGGCACCACCGCGAATGGCGCGAGTTGCTCGGCCGGCTGTCGCCGTGGCTGGACGCGGGACCCACCCTGGCTTCGGCTCCGGGCGGCTTCACCTCGTGCGTGCTGCTCGACCGATCGGCCGCCGGGCACCTGGGCCGGATCGTTTTCGCAGACCCCGTACCGGGACAGTCCCGGCGACGGCAATCGGGCGAGAAGTAAACTGCGGCGGACACCAGAGGAGCACCACCATGCCGTTCCCGGCCAATCCCGTGGAGAGCGCGCTCGTCGCGGCGATGCGCGATCCGTCCCGGGCCGAGGCCCTCTTCGAGGCTTTGGCCGAGGCGGACGTATGGGTGCCGCTGCCCGAGGGCGGCAACCCGGCCGACAGCGAACTGACCCTGCCCACCACCGAGATCGACGGCCGGCCGTACGTCCCGGTGTTCTCCTCGGAGGAGGAGTTCCGGCGGATCGCCGGACCGATGGCGTGCACCGTCGCGCCGATGCGCGAGTTCGCCCGCGGCATGCCGCCGCACGTGGGCATCGCGGTCAACCCCGGCGGCGAGGTGGGCATCCCGATCCCGCCGCCCGGCGTGCTGGAGCTGGCCCGACCGCCCGGCTCGGGCCCGCGCGGCGCGCGCGTGCGGCTGTACGAGCCGGAGCAGGAGCCGATGGACTTCCTGATCGCGGCCGCCGCCGAGTTCACCCACGTACCGGTCGTGCTCAGTGCCCGCCGCGGCCTGGGCGTGATCGAGAACGACCCGCCGTGCCTGTTCATCGGCGTCGAGTTGGACCGCTGGCAGGAGGAGGACCGACTGGCCGCGGTCGGCGCCCTGGAGCGCGCGCTCGGCCGGGCCCCGTGTCCCTGGCCGGTGAACGTGGTGCTCCTGGACGTGGCACAGGATCCTGTGGGGGACTGGATGCTGGAGCGGACCCAGCCGTTCTACCTGCGCGTCGACCAGCGCTGAGCCCGCGTCGGACAGCGCGACATCGGCACATCGGTGCATCGGTACATCGGTTCGGATTCGGGGAGGACGTCGTGAACCAGGTCGAGCAGGCCTTGAGCCAGGTGGCACCCGGGCGTTACGACGCCTACGAGCGGTTGCTCGAAGCGCTCACCGGCGCCCACGTGTGGATGTTGTTGTGGCAGGGGCAACCGGGCAGTCCGGACGCGCAGTACGGGAACATGGACGTGGCCGGGTGGCGCTACGCCCCGGCGTTCACGTCCGAGGAACAGCTGCGTCTCAGTGGCTGGGACCGCTCGTTCGAGGTCTGTCCGGTCACCGAGATCGCGTCCTCGCTGTACACCGACCGCTGGGGCCTGTGGCTGAATCCGCACGCCCAGGGCGGCGGCGTCGGCGTGCCCTATCTCGACCTGCGGCGCATCGTCGGCGGCCCGGACCGGTTGATGGCCGGACCGCTGGAGGTCGGCGAACCCACGTTGTGGGACCCGGCGTTCTACGCGCTGCTCGGCGGCCAACTGTTCCAGACCCAGGTCGTGCGCGCCGCCCACCGGGCCTGGGTGCGACCCGCGGTCGGACCCGAACGCCTCGTGATCGGGCTGCGCCTGACGGACAATCAGCCCGCCACGATGCAGCGGATGCGGGACGCGATGGCCCGCGCCTCGGCCGCGGCGCCGGCCGGACTCACTTTGTCCTCGGTCGCGTTGGACGACCCGTTCGATCCGGTGGCCGCGTGGATGCGCGACCACACGCGCCCCTTCATCGGCATCGACATGCTCGACGAGGCCGCCCGCGACACGCGGTGATCGACGATCGGCACACAGTGGCGATCGCGGGCAACAGGCACTGATGCCCCCAAAAAACTGACGTCACGTCATCAACCGCTGCCTTGTTGTGATTTCGTGACCGATCTACGCGGATCAACCAGTGAATCGTGTCGACGTAATCACGGTTCAGTAAAGGTATTCCGCGACCCCTGTTGGTGACCCGCGTCACGGAGGAGTCTCACCCGGACGACAGATCCCGAAGATCATCGGGATCGCAATGCCGGGTACGGCGACGGGATCGGCGATCCCGAGCCGCCGTCGCATCCGTGAGCGGGGAGGGTCGATCCATGACGGCACCGATCGAGACCACCGGTGTGGCCCGAGAGGCGCACCCCGAAGCGATCGCCGAATCCTCCGGCGTACGCATCGAGGGTCGTTCCCTGGGTCAGATCGCGTGGGCCCGATTCCGTCGCGACAAGGTCGCGATGGCCGGTGGCGTGGTGATCGTCTTCATGGTACTCGTAGCGATCTTCGCACCCTTGATCACCTCGGTCATCGGCGGGGACCCCACCGAGTACCACGACGACCTGCTCGACCCGGTGCTGAACATCCCCAACGGCAGCTTCGGCGGCGCCAGTTGGGACCACCCCCTGGGACTGGAACCGGTCAACGGCCGGGACATCTTCTCGCGCATCGTCTACGGCGCCCGGATCT
This sequence comes from Embleya sp. NPDC127516, assembly GCF_044765325.1. Classification (NCBI taxonomy): domain Bacteria; kingdom Bacillati; phylum Actinomycetota; class Actinomycetes; order Kitasatosporales; family Streptomycetaceae; genus Embleya; species Embleya sp. NPDC127516. The sequence continues at coordinate 427,487 of NZ_JBIWJT010000003.1, forward strand.
CGATGCTGGTGGCCTTCCTGGCCACGCTCCTGTCCGTGGTGATCGGCGTCGTACTGGGCACCGCCGCGGGCTACTTCGGCGGCTGGGTCGACGCGCTGATCAGCCGCGCCATGGACGTCTTCCTGGCCTTCCCGCTGCTCCTGTTCGCGATCGCGATCGGCAGCAGCCTCCAGGGCGAGGCGTTCGGCCTCAAGGGCGACACACTCCGGGTCACCGTCCTGATCTTCGTGATCGGGTTCTTCAGCTGGCCCTACATCGCCCGCATCGTGCGCGGCCAGACGTTGTCGCTGCGCGAACGCGAGTTCGTCGAGGCGGCGCGCAGCCTCGGGGCCACCGACCGGCACATCATCTTCAAGGAACTGATGCCGAACCTGGTCGGCCCGATCCTGGTGTACGCCACGCTGCTCATTCCCACGAACATCCTGTTCGAGGCCGCCCTTTCTTTCCTCGGGGTCGGCGTACAGGAACCCACCGCCTCGTGGGGCGGCATGCTCGCGCGCGCCGTCCCGCGGTACGAGGACGCCCCGATGTTCATGGTCGTCCCCGGAGTCACGATCTTCATCACCGTGCTCGCGTTCAACCTGCTCGGCGACGGGCTTCGAGACGCCCTGGACCCACGCAGCCGCTGAATATCCGGCAAGTCCCCACGAGGAGGCACGACCAGCGATGAAACACCCGGTAACTCGCAGGCGCAGGGCCCAGGCGCTGATCGGCATCGTTGCGGTCACCGCGTTGGCCGCAACCGCGTGTGGCGGTGGTGGCGGCGGCTCGAAGAAGAAGTACTCGCCGAGCAACAAGGCCATCACCGAGGTCGTCAACCAGTCGACCAAGAAGGGCGGCACGCTCAAGCTGGTCAGCTCGGACAAGTTCGACTCGCTCGACCCGGGCGACATGTACTACGCCTCGGCCTGGAACTTCTCCCGGCTGATGGCCCGTCCGCTGCTGACCTTCAGGCCCGCCCCGGGCAACGCGAGCTACGAGTTCGCGCCGGACCTGGCCACCGAGGTGGGCAAGACCGACGACGGCGGCAAGACCTGGACGTACCACCTGCGCAAGGGCGTCAAGTACGAGGACGGCACCGAGGTCAAGGCCGCGGACGTCAAGTACGCGGTGGAGCGGACCTTCGACAAGGAGATCCTGCCCAACGGCCCGGCGTACTTCACCCAGTACCTGGACCCGGACGGCACCTACAAGGGCCCGTACAAGGACTCCGCGGACAAGCAGGGTCTGAGCGCGATCGAGACGCCGGACGACTACACCATCATCTTCAAGATGAAGGAGCCGTTCGCGGACTTCAACTACCTCGCCGCGCTCCCGCAGACCGCGCCGGTGCCGCGCGCCAAGGACACCGGCAAGGAGTACGTCAAGCACCCCCTCGCGTCCGGCGCGTACATGGTCGACGGCCAGTACGAGCCCGGCAAGGCGGTCAACCTGGTCCGCAACCCGAACTGGGACCCGAGCACCGACCCGCTGCGCAAGGCGCTGCCGGACCGGATCGAGCTCCTGGAGAAGCAGGACGCGAACGACGTCGACAACCGCCTGTTCGCCAACACGGCGCAACTGGACGTGGTCGGCACCGGTGTCCAGGCCGCCGCGCAGAACAAGATCCTCACCGACCAGAAGCTGGCCCAGAACTCGGACGACGCGGTATCCGGCGCGCTCGCCTACCTGGCGATCAGCTCGAAGACCCCGCCGTTCGACAACGTGCACTGCCGGCGCGCCGTGCAGTACGCGGTGAACAAGTCGCAGATGCAGCGCGCGGTCGGCGGTGAGGTCGGCGCGGACATCGCGACCAACCTGATGCCGCCGACGCTGGCCGGCTCCAAGGTCGCCGACATGTACCCCAACGGCGCCAAGCACACCGGTGACGTGGCCAAGGCCAAGGACGAGCTCAAGCAGTGCGGCAAGCCGGACGGCTTCAGCACCGTGCTCACCGCGCGCAGCAACCGGCCCAAGGAGGTCGCGGGCGCCACGTCGGTGCAGAACGCGCTCGCCAAGGTCGGCATCAAGATCGAGATCCGCCAGTACCCCTCGGGTGACTACTTCACCCAGTTCGCCGGTGTGCCCAAGTGGGTGGCGGACAACAAGGTCGGCATCATGTTCATGCAGTGGGGTCCCGACTTCCCCACCCAGTTCGGCTTCTTCCAGCAGATCGTGGACGGCCGGGCGATCAAGCCCGCCGGTGGCACGAACCTGTCCGAGCTGAACGACCCGGCGGTCAACGGTCTGATCGACCAGGCCACGCGGACGATCGACCCGAACGCGAGCGCGGCCATCTGGCAGCAACTGGACCAGAAGGTCATGGAGTCGGCGGTGATGGTCCCGTTCGCCTGGACCAAGTCGCTGCTCTACCGCCCGCCGAACGTGACCAACCTGGTCGTCACCCCCGCGTACTCCGGGATGTACGACTACCTCAACATCGGTATCCAGTAAGCCTGCGACGAGGTCAGTAGCCCGAAGGAGAGGTGAAGGCCCGTCAGTTCCGGTGCGGGGAGTGGTGATCCCGCTCCCCGCACCGGACCGGGTCGCCGGCTCATGATTTTCTATCTGCTCAGGCGGCTGGCGGGAGCGGTGGTGCTCCTGTTGATCGTCACCATGGCGGTCTTCGCCATCTTCTTCCTGATACCGCGTCTGGGAGGCGCCACAAGCGACCAACTCGCCGCGCGGTATGTCGGCAAGTCGCCCAGCCCGGAAGCGATTTCGCAGGTCAAGCACAGCCTCGGGCTGGATAAGTCGGTGCCCGAGCAATACGGCAGGTTCGTCAAGGGCATGATCGCCGGCAAGGACTACGACACCGGTGTCCGCAAGGTGCACTGCGCGCCGCCGTGCCTGGGCTTCTCCTTCCGCAACAACCTCGAGGTGTGGCCACGCCTACAGGACCGGATCCCGGTCACCCTGTCGCTGGCCGCCGGCGCCGCGGTGATCTGGTTGGTCGTCGGCGTGTCCATCGGCGTGGTCTCGGCGCTCAAACGCGGAACCCTGTGGGACCGCTTCTCGATGGGCTTCGCGCTCGCGGGCGTGTCGCTGCCACCGTTCTTCACCGGCCTGGTGGCCCTGGCGTTGTTCAGTTATCAATGGCCCATCTTCAAGGGCGTGCACTACGTGCCGTTCTTCGACAATCCGGGAAGCTGGGCCTGGAACCTGGTCCTGCCCTGGCTGACCCTGGCGTTCCTGTACGCGGCCCTGTACGCCCGGCTCACCCGGGCCGGCATGCTCGAAACGATGAGCGAGGACTACATCCGCACCGCGAGAGCCAAGGGCCTGCGGGAGCGGGACGTCATCGTCAAACACGGGCTGCGCGCGGCGCTCACGCCGATCCTGACCATCTTCGGCATGGACGTCGGTCTGCTGCTCGGTGGTGCGATCCTGACCGAACAGGTCTATTCGCTGGACGGCATCGGCAAGTTCGCCGTCGAGGCGATCACGCAACAGGATCTGCCCGAAGTGCTCGGCGTGACGATGATCGCCGCCATCTTCGTGATCCTGGCCAATCTCGTCGTGGACCTGCTCTACGCGGTCGTCGATCCCCGGGTGAGGACCTGATGCCCCGTCTGCTACCGCGCCGCAAGCGGGACTCCGCGGCCGAAACCGTCAAGCTCGCCCCGGCCGGACCACCGCCGGCCCCCGAGAACTTTCTCGAAGTGCGCGGCCTGACCGTGCACTTCCCCACCGACGACGGCCTGGTACGCAGCGTCGACGGCGTCGACTTCGCGCTCCAGCGCGGGCGCACGCTGGGCATCGTCGGCGAATCCGGCTCCGGCAAGAGCGTCACGTCGCTGGCGATCATGGGCCTGCACGGCAACACCAGTGCCCGGATCGGCGGCGAGATCTGGCTGGACGGGCAGGAGTTGGTGCGCTCCACCGCCGAGCAGGTGCGACTGATGCGCGGTCGCCGGATGGCGATGATCTTCCAGGATCCGATGTCCTCGATGCACCCGTACTACACGGTGGGCCACCAGATCATCGAGGCATACCAGGTGCACAACGAGGTGACCGGCAAGCAGGCCCGCGCGCACGCGGTGGAACTGCTGGGCCGGGTGGGCATCCCGCGTCCGGACCGGCGGGTGGACGACTATCCGCACCAGTTCTCCGGAGGCATGCGCCAGCGCGCGATGATCGCGATGGCGCTGAGCTGCGACCCGGAGCTGTTGATCGCGGACGAGCCGACCACCGCGCTGGACGTCACCGTGCAGGCCCAGATCCTGGACCTGATCCGGGACCTGCAGCGGGAGTTCGACTCCGCCGTGGTGATGATCACGCACGACCTGGGCGTGGTCGCCGAACTCGCCGACGACGTGTTGGTGATGTACGCCGGTCGGGCGGTCGAGCACGGACCCTCGCGGACCCTGTTCGAGCAGCCTCGACACCCGTACACCTGGGGCCTGTTGGGTTCGCTGACCCGGCTCGACCGGGAGCGTCAGGCACGGCTGATGCCGATCAAGGGCAGCCCGCCGAGCCTGATCTCGCTGCCCTCGGGCTGTGCGTTCCGCACCCGCTGCCCGTACGCGGACCACAACGACGGGCGGGAGAAGACCGAGGTCCCGCAGCTCGTGGAGATCGAGCCGGGCCACCGCACCGCGTGTCACCTGGACCTCGGGGAGCGCGAGCGGATCTGGACCGAGGACATCAGGCCGCGCCTGTGAGCGGGACGGCGAACGCGAAACCGGATGGGCACGTGGCCGGCCACATGGGTGGGACAGGGAACGGGAACGCTGAAGTGACCGAGGGCGCCCGAGCGGGAGACGACGTGAAAGCTGCGCAGGCCGTCGAGGCGGGAGCCGCGTCCCCGGACGCGCGGGAGCGGGATGTGCTGGTGCGCGTGCGCGGGCTGCGCAAGCACTTCCCGATCCGATCCGGGATGACCCGACGCCGGGCCGGCACGGTCAAGGCGGTGGACGGGCTCGACTTCGACATCCGCGAGGGCGAGACCCTCGGCCTGGTCGGCGAGTCGGGCTGCGGGAAGTCGACCACCGGGCGGATGGTGATGCGGCTGCTCGAACCCTCCGAGGGCACCATCGAGTTCGGCGGACGCGACCTCACCGGCCTCTCCCGCGGGCAACTGCGCCCGCTGCGACGCGACTTCCAGATGATCTTCCAGGATCCGCAGTCCTCGCTGAACCCCCGGCACACCGTCGGCACCATCGTCGGACTGCCGTTCCGGTTGCAGAAGGTCACCCCCGAGGGTGGGATCAAGAAGGCCGTGCAGGAGTTGTTGGAGCTGGTCGGGCTCAGCCCCGAGCACTACAACCGCTATCCGCACGAGTTCTCCGGCGGCCAGCGGCAACGCATCGGCATCGCCCGCGCGCTGGCGCTGCGGCCCAAGCTGGTGGTCGCCGACGAACCGGTCTCCGCGCTGGACGTGTCGATCCAGGCGCAGGTGGTCAACCTGCTGGACGACCTGCAGAACGAGTTCGGCCTGACCTATCTGATCATCGCGCACGACCTGTCGGTGGTGCGACACACCAGCGACCGGGTCGCGGTGATGTACCTCGGCAAGATCGTCGAGATCGCCGACCGCGAGGACCTGTACAGCTCGCCCAAGCACCCGTACACGGTCGCGCTGATGTCGGCCGTACCGGTTCCGGACCCGGCCCGGCGGGAGACCCGCGAGCGCATTCTGCTCAAGGGCGACGTGCCCAGCCCGATGGACCCGCCGCCGGCTTGCCGGTTCCACACCCGGTGCTGGAAGGTGCGGGACATCTGCAAGACCCGGGAGCCACCGTTGGCCGAGGTGGCCGGGCGGCACCAGGTGGCCTGCCACTTCCCGGAGAACACGCCGACGGGGGAGGGTGCGGGCGAGGCGGTGGAGCTGGTGAAGCCGGCGGCGACCGAGCCCGTGGTGTCGGTGCCTGCGGCGCGCGAGCCGGTGGAGGCCGCCTCTTCGGAGGCCGCTCCGGAGGGGGAGGGCGCGGCGCCCGAGGCGGCGGAGGCGGCTTCTTCGGAGGCTGGGGCGGAGGCGGGTTCGGAGGCGGGTCCGGGCGAGGGTTCCGACGCGGCTCCGAAGGCGGCTTCCGAGGCGGCGGATGAGCCCGACGGGAAGGACACACCGCCCACACCGGCCCCATGAGTATCGGCTCGTCCCGGGCGGTGTAGAACATCCGGTATGTCGCCCGAGGTGCCGCCAGAGATCTTCCATCACACGCTCCAACAGGTCCTGGACCTGATCGGCATCTTCGTGTTCGCGGCGGCCGGCGCGCTGATGGCCGTTCGGAAGAATTTCGATGTCATCGGGATCGTCCTGCTCGCCGAGGTGACCGCCCTCGGCGGCGGGGTGATCCGGGACGTGATCATCGGCGCGGTGCCCCCGGCGGCGTTCACGGATCTGGGGTACTTCTCCACGCCGCTGCTCGCCGCCGGACTGGTCTTCTTCCTGCATCCGCAGGTCGAGCGGATCATGTCCGCGATCGACGTGCTGGACGCGGCCGGGCTCGGCCTGTTCTGCGTCACCGGCACCGCGAAGGCGTACGCGTACGGTCTGAATCCGATCCCGGCGGCGGCGCTCGGAGTGACCACCGCCGTCGGCGGCGGCGCGATGCGCGACGTACTGGCCCGTGAAGTACCCACGCTGCTGCGCTGGGACAAGGAGATCTACACCTTCCCGGCGCTGCTCGGCGCGGGGATCACCGCCGCGCTGATCGAGTTCGACCTGTTCGGGCCGGTCACCGCCACGGCGGCGGTGACCTTCGCGTTCCTGCTCCGGGTACTCGCGCTCCGGCGCGGCTGGCGGGCGCCGCGCGCGTGGCGCCGGAACTCGGGCACCAGCGCCGACGAGAGTTGATCCCACGGCGGTCCGCGCGGCGGGGTCCGCCCGGTTGTGGCCGCCGAGCCGCGTAACGCCGGGCTGTGCTTGCCGGGCCGCGTAAGCCGGGCTGCGTAATGCCGGGCTGTCCCGCCGGGCTGCCTACACCCGGTCGTGTCCCCGTCTCCGGGACCGGGACGGCTTCGCCGACCGGGGCCCGGCGGCTCGGTAGGCAGGCAGGCGGAAAGCCACCACTCATAAGAGTGGACCGTGCCCAACCGGCCCCGGCACGCGTTGCACCAGGATGTGTGGGAGATCCAGCAGCCGTTGACCTACGACCACCGGCCGAGACAACCAGACCCGAAGGAGGGGAGCCGGCGTCGGCGACTCGTCGCGTACCTGCGCGCCGCGCGGCCGACCTGGCGCCTGTGGCTCGGCCGATTCCTGCCCGGAGGGCCGCGCTACGGACGGGTGTACGGCCGCCCGCGCCGGCGCCCACGCGTACCCGACTAAGCTGCGCAGTGCGATGGCCTACTTCGATCACGCGGCGACCACCCCGATGCGCCTTTCGGCAATCCGGGCGATGACCGTACAGCTTGCCCACCTCGGGAATCCGTCCTCGTTGCACGCGTCCGGGCGGCGCGCGCGCCGCACGGTGGAGGAATCCCGCGAGTCGCTGGCCCATGCGCTGGGCGCGCGACCGAGCGAGATCGTCTTCACGGCGGGCGGCACCGAGGCCGACAACCTCGCGATCAAGGGGATCTACTGGTCCCGGATCGCGGCGGACCCGGCGCGGCGGCGGATACTGGTGAGCCCGGTGGAGCACCACGCCGTGCTCGACCCGGTGCTGTGGCTGGAGTCGGCCGGGGGTGCGGTGGTCGAGTGGCTGGACGTGGACGGCGACGGGCGGGTGCAGCCGGAGACGCTGCGGGCGGCCATAGAGCGCGATCCCGCGTCGGTGGCCCTGGTGTCGGTGATGTGGGCCAACAACGAGGTCGGCACGGTCGAGCCGATCGCCGAGCTGGTCGAGATCGCGCACGAGTTCGGCATCCCGTTCCACTCGGACGCGGTCCAGGCGGTCGGCCAGATCCCGGTCGACTTCGCGAAGACCGGGCTGGACGCGATGACGGTCACCGGACACAAGCTCGGCGGCCCGGGCAACTGCGGCGCGCTCGTGCTCGGGCGCGGCATCACCCCGGTACCGGTACTGCACGGCGGCGGCCAGGAGCGCGATGTGCGCTCGGGCACGCTGGACACCGCGTCGATCGCCGCGCTCGCGGTGGCGGCCGAGGAGTCGGTGCGCGAACAGGCCCAATACGCACGGCGGGTGGGTGCGCTGCGGGACGAACTGGTGCGCCGGATCGTCGCGGCCGTGCCGGACGCGCAGCTCAACGGCGATCGGCGACTGGACCCGGCGCATCGGTTGCCCGGCAACGCGCACTTCTCCTTCCCGGGCTGCGAGGGCGACTCGCTGTTGCTGCTGCTCGACGCGCGCGGGATCGAGTGCTCGACCGGTTCGGCCTGTTCGGCGGGCGTCGCGCAGCCGAGCCACGTGCTGCTCGCGATGGGCGCGGACAGCGCCCGGGCGCGCGGATCGCTGCGCTTCAGCCTGGGGCACACCACCACCGAGGCCGAGGTCGCGGAGCTGGCCGAGGCGATCCTGCCGGTGGTCACCCGAGCCCGCTCTGCGGGGTCGGTGACGTCGCGGCGTTAAGGCCGCGAGTGGGTCGGGGGTCGGGTCAGGGTCGGGTCAGGGGTCGGGTCGGGTCGGGGTCGGCTCGGGTTCGGGGTGTCATCGGGTTGGCTTCGGGCTGGGGTTCGGGTTCGGGTTGGCTTCGGGCTCGGGTTCGGGTTCGGCGGGGGTTCGGCTTCGGGTAATCCCCTCGGGGGTCGGCGGAGTGACCACGTACTCTTGAGGCGCTATGTCTGATCACACGCTTCCCCCTGCCAACGGCCGCCGCCTTCGGGTGCTCGCCGCCATGTCCGGCGGGGTCGACTCCGCCGTTGCCGCCGCGCGAGCGGTCGAGGCCGGACACGACGTGGTCGGTGTCCACCTCGCGCTCTCGGCGAAACCCGCGACGCTGCGCGAGGGCGCCCGAGGCTGTTGCACGATCGAGGACTCGCGGGACGCGCGGCGGGCCGCGGACGTGATCGGCATCCCGTTCTATGTGTGGGACATGGCCGAGCGCTTCCGCGAGGACGTCATGGACGACTTCGTGGCCGAGTACAAGGCGGGCCGTACGCCCAACCCGTGCCTGCGCTGCAACGAGAAGATCAAGTTCGCGGCGCTGCTGGACAAGGCGCTCGGGCTCGGCTTCGACGCGGTCTGCACCGGGCACTACGCGCAGATCGTCGAGCACCCGGACGGCTCGCGCGAGCTGCACCGCTCGGTGGACATGGGCAAGGACCAGTCGTACGTGCTGGGTGTGCTGGACACCGAGCAGCTCGCCCACGCGATGTTCCCGCTCGGTGGCGACACGAAGGGCGACGTACGTCTGGAGGCCGAGCGGCGGGACCTCGCGGTCGCGCAGAAGCCCGACAGCCACGACATCTGCTTCATCGCCGACGGCGACACGCAGGGCTTCCTGGCCAAGCACCTGGGCACCGAGCGCGGCGACATCGTGGACGCGAGCGGCACCAAGCTCGGTGAGCACGACGGCGCGTACGGATACACCATCGGCCAGCGCAAGGGCCTGCGGATCGGGCACCCGGCGGCGGACGGCAAGCCGCGGTATGTGCTGGACATCTCACCGGTGAACAACACCGTCACGGTCGGCCCGATCGAGGCGCTGGACGTGGACCGCCTGGTGGGCATCCGCCCGAGGTGGTGCGGTCCGGTCCCGGTCGGCGAGGTGGCCTGCACGGCCCAGGTGCGAGCGCACGGCGAGGAGACGCCGGCGATCGCGGAAGCGGTCGGCGACGAGATCCGCGTGCGGCTGGCCGAGCCGATCCGCGGCATCGCCCCGGGCCAGGCCGTGGTGCTGTACGACGGCACGCGGGTGATCGGGTCGGCGACGATCGACGGGACGGCTTAGAGGCTGGGTCGCGGGGGTGGCGGGGTGGGGGTGGGTCGCGGGGGGTGCGGGGCGGGGTGGCCGGAGTCGTGTCCCGCGGCGTTGCTGCTTGTTGGGCGACTTCGTCGCCGGCTCGCGAGGGACCACTTTTTTCTCTCCCCCGCTTCGCTCCTCCGAGAAAAAAGCGGCCCCTCGCTCGGGGCTTCGTGTCCCTCCGCTTCGCTCCGGGCCACGAAGCCCAAACTTGCGGCTCCGCCGCTCTCCGCGCTTCGCGCGTCGATCACGAGGTCTCGCCGGGGTCGTGGGCGCTGACGCGCCGGGGCGCGACCTGGTTCGGCGACTCAGGGAAGGCCCGATTCGTTCCCGCAGCCGATCCACCAAGCTGCGGGCAGCCACACCGGGGGCCGCGGGGCGCGACCGGGTTCGGCGACCCAGGGAGCGCCCGACTGGTTCTCGCAGCCGGTGCACCAAGCTGCGGGCAGCCACACCGGGGGCCGCGGGGCCGGAGCAGGCTTTCTCGGTGCCTGTGAAACCCCAACCTTCGCACCGGAGGCAACGGGTGGAGCGGGTGGGTACACATCCCGAGCCGCCTCAATCGCAACCGCCACGCCATGCGTCGAAGCCGGCCCCCGGGCCGGGGGTCGCACCTGGGCCGATCCCGCCGCGCTCCGAACTGGCCCAGGGCGTCGGGCTGTCCCCGTCAGCGACGCGTCGGTTCGCTCTTCCTGGGCGAGTTCCGCTGCCCCTAGGGTGGCACTTCGCTGTCTGGCCTTGGGGGGCTCGTGTCGGATCGTGGTCCCACCCCTGTTCCGCCCGCCATGCGCGGAGTCGCGCTGGACTTCGAACTCGGACCGCGCCGGGGGCTGGTGTGGACCGAACCAAAGCGCTTCCCGTGGATCGTGGTCCTGCTGCCGGCGCTGGTCGGGCTGGTGGTGCTCTGGCTGGGCATCTCGTTCGCCGTGGAGGATCAGCGAACCGAAGGCGCCTGGTACTACTCGCTGCCGCTGCTCATTCTGGGCGCCGCCATATTCGGTGCGGCCGGGTACTTCCTTTTCCTCGCACTCACCAGACGGCAGGCGCCGGTCTGGGTGGGCCACTACGAGCACGGCATCGTCCGGGAGGTCGCCGGGCGGGTGCCGGAGCCGTACACCTGGGACGAGATCGACGGCATCCGGCGGCGCAGCGCGAAAGTGACGACCGGGATCACCAGCGCCACCATCCACGAACTCTGGGTGTCTCCGCGTGAGGGCGACGAGATCGAAGTGAACGACGTGTACAAGGGCGCCGCCCGGTTCGCCGACGAGTTGGACAAGGCATTCACGCGGGTACGGCTGCCGCAGGACAGGGACCGGCTCAAGGCGGGCGAACGGGTCGACTTCTTCGGGGCCCATCTCGATCCCGCCGGCGTCGGGTGTCTCGATCAGCGGCTCGACTGGCGCGAGGTCGACCGGGTCACGGTGAAACAGGGTTGGCTGGAGATCCATCGGCGCGGCGACCGGAAGCCGTGGGCCACGCTCCCTGCGGAGGCGGTCCTGAATCTGTCGGTCTTCGTGGCCCTGGCGACGAGGATGCGCCAGGAGGCATCCGGGAATCGGTCGCGGTCAGGCGATCCGGTCTGATCCGGCGAAGGTCGGCGCTCCGGCGGCGGTTCCCGATCATCGAGTCGAAAGCGGAACGGCCTAGGCGAGGTTCGCCCAGGTGCCGCCGACCATGACCGCCGTGACGGCGGTGAGCGCGTCGATGCGGTCGAGGGGGTCGCCGTCGCACAGCAGGAGGTCGGCGTCGTGGCCGGCGCGGAGTCGGCCCTTGCGTTCGCCGAGACCGACCGCGTCGGCGGCGACGGAGGTGGCCGAGGCGAGGGCCTCGGCTGCCGAGACGCCGCCGACGACCAGATCGGCGATCGCCTGCGGCAGGCTCCCGTGCGGCTTGGCGGCGGTGATCCCCGAGTCGGCTCCGGAGACGATGCGGACCCCGGCCCGGTGTGCGCGGGCCACGTGGGCGAGTCGGACCTCGCGGGTCGCTCCGATGCGCTCCAGCAACTCCCGCACCGCCGGCGGCGGGAGCGCGTCCGGATCGGTACCGAGCGTGGGACACACGGCGATCCGCCGCGCCGCGAGTCGGTGCAGCAGGTCGTCGGAGATCTCCACACCCCGATCGGTCAGGCACGTGCAGTGCTCGATGCCGTCGGCGTGCGCGGCGAGGGCCTGTTCGACGGCGGGCAGGTTGTGTGCGTGCACGGTCACCGGCAGCCCGGCGGCGTGTGCCTCGTCCACGACCAGACGCAGTTCCGGCAAGGTGAATTGGCAGTGCATCACGTCGGTACCCGGGGTCATCGTGCCGCCACTGCCCATGACCTTGACCACGTCCACACCGCGCTCGGCCCGCTCCCGAACGGCCGCGCGCAGTTGATCGAGCCCGACGACCTCGCTGCCGAAGCGCCAACAGTGCCCCTTGGCACTGGTGATCGGCGGCCCGGCGGCCAGGATGCTCGGCGTGGGCAGACCGTCCGCCGCCCGATCGCGCCGGTGCAGCACCGACCAGTCGCGGTCGCCCAGATCGCGCACCACGGTCACCCCGACGGCCAGTTCGCGCCGTAGCGAGTCGGTGATCACGGCGTCGAGTTCCTCGGGGGAGTAGTCCGGCAGCCGGTCGAGCGCGCCGTCGCGACTGTCCCCGCCTAGGTGGCTGTGCAGGTCGAACAGGCCGGGGAGCACGGTCGCCGCGGGGTGTTCGACCAGGAGCCAGCCGTCCGGGATCGGGGATGCGCCGGACTCCAGCCCGAGGATGCGACCGTCCTTCACGAAGACGGACACCGGTCCGGGAAGCGCTCGTTCGCCGTCGAAGGCGCGTGCGGCTCGGATCACCAACATGTCGTTCCCGTCCCTTCGGGTCGGTCCCTGGACAGCACCCTAGTCGCGAAATACCCGGAAAGCCCGGACCATCGACGGCGAATGGGGGCCGGGCCCGCCGTCAGCGGCCCGACCCCCTGCCGCGCACCGGGCGCCCGTCGGCAACCGGCCTGCGCGGTGACCGCCGCACCGGTCCCATGGCCGGTCGGCGGGTCGTGCGCTCTGCGGCGACGGGTCGTTCACCGCATCGGGCAGTCCGGCGAGCACGTACACGGCGGATTCGTACTCGGCCACGGGTCACGCGAGGAACGCTTGTGGAGTTGGGGCGGTACGACGACCCGCGTCCCGTCCGGCCCCACCCAGTACACGGCGATCACGATGCCGCTGCCGGGCGGTTCCGGGAACGGATCGCCCTCGGTGGAGGCGAGTTGTGATGCGGCGGACGCCCGGCGGGGGTGGCTCATGTCGACGTGCCCTTCCTTGGCATACGAGCTCAATGCAGCTGTTTGTACGCCAAGCGTGACAGTGGGCATTTACGATCGGCAGGGGCAGGAGATTGACTTCGTTCGTTTTCAACGTCCCCGGGAGCAATGTGTCCGCTGCCACCGAATTGGACCCCTCGGCGTCCGTACTAGCGTTCTATGCGACCGAGTTCCGGCGTGAGCGTGAGCGCATCAAGATGACTCAGCGCGAGATGGCGAAACGGGCCTGGATGGCTCCGTCGTTGCTGAACAAGATTGAGTCGGCGAAGCGACTGCCGACGGAGGAACTCTCGAAGCTGGCCGATGAACTCTTCGGTACGGGCGACCGGTTTCAGCGGCTGTGGCCGTTGACGATTCGGTATGCGTTCCCGAGCTGGTTCAGGCCGTTCGCCGAATTCGAGGAGGCCGCAGCGATCATTCGGTCGTTCGAGGTGCAGGTCGTGCCCGGATTGCTGCAGACGGAGCGATATGCGCGGGCGATCCTGGCACCTGGACGCCCGGACTCGAAGGAACTGGAAGAGGAGGTCAGCGCCCGGCTGCACCGCCAGCGCATCTTCGAACGTAAGGAGCTTCCAGACTTCCGCGCGGTGCTGGACGAGAACGTACTGCGTCGTGTTTGGGGAGGCCGTGACGTGATGCGGGAACAGCTCGAAAGGCTGATTGAGCTTGCCCGGCACCCTCGCTTCGTGATTCAAGTGATTCCCTACGAGTCGGGAGGTCACGCCGGGGCCGCCGGGCCGTTCGCATCATTGACGCTGGATGAGGGACGAGACGTGGTCTACGTGGACGGATTCCTGCGAGGGCAGATCCTCGCTGAACCGGCGCACGTAAAGACAGCTCACCGCACTCATGACCTGCTGGCCGCCGAAGCCCTGTCGACCACACGATCAATTGATCTGATTGCTTCCGTGCTGAAGGACCTGTGATCCCATGACCACAGACGCACCCTTGTCCAAGCATTGGCGCAAGAGCACCTACAGCAGCGACAACGGCGGCGACTGTGTCGAGGTCGCCGACGGCTTCGCGGCCGTCCCCGTCCGCGACAGCAAGGCGCCCGCCCTCGGTCACCTCATCATCGCGCCCGCCTCTTGGACGGCTCTGCTGGTTTCTCTGTACCCGGCGTGACGAATCACCGCGCTTTGCCGCCTACTTCGAGGCGGCGAAGCCCGGATCGCCCGCGAAAGGAACCGTGAGCCTATGTCCGGCAGCACGCCCAACTGTTGGCGCAAGAGCAGCTACAGCAGCAACAACGGCGGCGACTGCGTCGAGGTTGCCGATGGCGTCGCGGCCGTTCCCGTCCGCGACAGCAAGGCGCCCGCCCTCGGTCACCTCACCATCGCGCCCGCCTCGTGGTCGGCCCTGCTGGACCGTGTACGCAAGTCCTGACGAATCAACGCAACCGGCGAGCCCCAGGCCCGGGGCGTCTTCAGGCGTGGCCGGCCTGGGGGGTTCGGTTGCGTTGTCGCGTTCGGCGCGCTGCTGTGGTTGCGGCCCCGAGCAGCGGTCAGTCGGCGGATCCGGCTTCCCGGATACTCCAGGACAACGGTGACCAGAGGGTCGAACGCACGGACGTCGTCCGGCCCCGTAGGGGACGTGCGTCGCGTCGCGGAGCGGCGACTCGACCGTGGCTGCGGAGCGGACAGGCAACCCGGCGCGGAGCGCCGGGCAACCAGCCGGCCTCCGGGCAACCAGCCGGCCTCCGGGCAACCAGCCGGCCTCCGGGCAACCAGCCGGCCTCCGGGCACGGCCGGCCCGCGCCGCGTTCGGGCGGAGTGACCCGCCGTGCGGTCGTCACTACTCGGCCACCCCACCCGCGATCCTGCGTCTCTCGGTCGGTCTCGTCACCACCGCTTGGCGCCGGTGCCGCGAATTTGTCGAGCCGAGTTGCTCGCGAAATTCCCGAGCCGAGTTGCTCGCTTTGGTGTTCGGTAGGGGTGTTCGGTCCGGTTCCTTCTCCAGCCTTGGGAGATCGCGTGGGTTCCACCATCCGGCACATCACCTTCGATTGCGCTCCGCCGCACGAGCCCTATGAACTCGCGCGGTTCTGGGGGCAGGTGCTCGATCTTCCGGTGGACGCGGACGACTCACCCGGTGACGACGAGGTCGGCCTGGACACGCCCGCCGGACAGATGACGCTGCTGTTCGTGCGGGTGCCCGAGGCGAAGACGCTGAAGAACCGGGTGCACCTCGACCTGGAGCCCGGGCGTTCGCGCGAGGAGGAGGTCGAGCGGGTGCTCGCGCTCGGCGGCGTGATCGTCGACGACCGGCGCAAGCCGAACGGCCGGGGCTGGGTGGTCTTCGAGGACCCGGCCGGCAACGAGTTCTGCATCGAGGCGAGCGAGGCGGATCGCGTCGCGGTGCTGGAACGAGAGCGGGCGGCGGCCGAAGCGCAGTGAGGCGGCCCCCGATGCTCCTTCGGGTCGACCCCCGCCGACCACCGGCCTGACGAACCACCCGGCTGCGTCGCCCGTTTCCGGGCGACGCAGCCCCGTCACAGGTTGACGGTCGGGTCGGTCAAGGACGTGTGGGTGAGGAATGTACCGTCGGCGGTGTAGACGTCGGCACCGTCGGGCGTTTCGCGTGTGCTCGTCGGGAAGCGGGTCTCGGCCGTGGGTACTTCGAGGTAGTACGCGAACCAACCAGGCTTTCCGTCGAGGGTGAGGGTTTGGGCTTCGAGGGTCCGACCGTTCACGGTGACGAACACTCGGCCCACCGGGGCAGCGCCGCGATAGGCACCGGTGTACAGAGTCGAGTCGGGGCCTTGGAAGACCCGCAGATCGACGTCACCGGGGTGTGACCTCGGATCCAGGACCGCCTCTCCGTACTGGCTGCCGGTGAGCGCGGCGTTCGACACGAAGTGGTAGCCATCCGCGGTGAGCCACATGCTGTGCCGGAAGCCGGTGTCGACGCGCTGGTCGGCGGCCAGCACGAATGGCTGCACGGTGGGTGGCGGGAGCGGTCGGCGGGTCTGCTCCGGCGCGACGGCCGACCGGTGTGCGGACGGCGAGGAGCCAAGCACGCCGCCCAGGCCCAGGCCCAGCACGCCGAGCGCGGCCACCGTCGCGGCCAGGCCGGCGGCCCGACGCCGGGTGCGCAGCGCTCGGCCGCGGCGCATCGTCGCCTCGATCGGTGCGACGACCACCGGGGCCCGGGCGGCGGATTCGCCGAGCATCGCGCGCAGTACGTCGTGGTCCTCGTTCACCGGGCTTCTTCCTTCGTCAGCGCGTCCGTGTTCCGGAGACCGTGCAACGCGCCGTCCTGGCGCAGCTTCGCCAGTCCCCGGGAGACCTGGCTTTTTGCGGTGCCCAGTCCGACCCCGAGAGCCGCGGCGACCTCCGCCTGCGACATGTCCTCGAAATAGCTCAGCACCACCGCGGCGCGTTGTCGGGCGGGCAGGCGGGCGAGAGCCGTCAGCAATACGTCGCGGTCGGCGAGCCGGCCGGTTCGGTCCGAGGCGGCAACGTCCGGTACCCGGGCGGTGATCCACTCCCGGACGCGGTGTCGCCGATGCCGATCGGTGTGCACGTTGACCATGATCTGCCGGACGTAGCCGTCCATGTTCTCGGTGCGCCGGACACGCTCCCACTTCGCGTAGACCCTGGCCAACGTGCTCTGGGCGAGGTCCTCCGCATCGTGGTGATGGCCGCCGGTGAGGAGAAACGCGGTGCGCAGCAGGTGCGACCAGCGGCTGGTCATGAAGTCCCGGAACTCCGCGTCCTTCGTGGTGTTCAAGCGATTCCCTCAACTGGATGGCCCGGCCGCGCCGGAGATCGGACGGCGTGCCGGTATGCGAGGCGAGCGCTCGCCTCGCACCACCGGCACGTCATCGCGCGAACCCCCGCGCGTTCGGTCGAGGGGTCCGGTCGAGCGTCTCTACAGACTCGCGAGCACGGTGCCGTCCGCCGCGTAGACCTTGACGGGAGCGGTGAACGGGGGGTCCCACTTCGACTGCGGGAGGGGCACCACGGGGCCGTCGACATAGAACGCGGACCAGCCCGGGGAGCCCGCGAGGGTCAGCAGCTTCGCCTCCAGCGTCCGGCCCGCCACCTCCACGGTCACGCGGGCGACCACGCCGTTGCCTCGGTATGCACCGGTGTACAGGTTGGATCCCCGACCCTCGTACGCGCGGATGTCGACGGTGCCGACCGGGAAGTCCCTGAAGAGGACGGCCTTGCCGAACTGTGCGCCATGCTGGGCCGCGTTCTGGACGAAGTGATAGCCCTCCGTGGTGAGCCACGTGGAGTTGCCGCCGCCGACGTCGATCCGCTCCTCGGGCTCGACCACGCGCGCCGACGAGGACGCGAGGGGCGCGGCGGGCGCGGCGGGCGCGGCGGGCGCGGCGGCGACTCGGTTCGGCTGCGGATCGGCCGGGGTGTCGTCGCCGGACGCGAACGCCACGCCGCCCAAGGCGACCACGGCCGCCGCGCCGAGAGCGGCGACGAGCATGCGGGTGCGGCTTCGCCGCGTGGTCGAGGTCATCGTCATCAGAAGGCTCCGATTGTCGTGCCGAGCAGGTGACTTGGGCCGGATCGTCGACCCGGCCACCCCTCCTGACGGGACGATCCCGGAAATCGTTGCTCGGCCGAGGACGGATCTTTTCGCGCCCCCGGTCGTGGCGCCGCACCGCCGCACCGATGCATCGCCGCGCCGCCGCACCGACGCGCGCCATCCCTAGGACCGGCGAGGCCGGACCTCAGCCCGCGCCGAAGGACTCAGCTCACATCCGCCCGGCGGTGGTGGTGGATCTCGGTCGGCACCGCGGGCGTGGCGTGCGCGCCCGCGCCGTGGCGCAGCAGCCAGGCGGTGGCCTCGTCGCTCGGCAGCGCCTTGGACATCAGCCAGCCCTGGGCCGCGTCGCAGCCCAGTTCGCGCAGACGCTGGTAGGTGGCCTCGTCTTCGACGCCCTCGGCGACCACGCGCAAACCCAGCGAGTGGGCGAGTTGCACGATCGAGCAGACGATCGCGGCGTCCTCCTCGTTCATGGTCAGGCGGGCCACGAACGACCGGTCGATCTTGATCTCGCTCACCGGGATGTGCCGCAGGTGCACGAGCGAGGAGTAGCCGGTGCCGAAGTCGTCCAGAGACAGCCGCACACCCAACCGGCGCAGCGCGTCCAGCGATTCGGCGGCCCGCTGCGGTTCCTCCAGGAGCACCCGTTCGGTGATCTCCAACTGCAACGCGCCCGCCGCGACCCCGTGTTCGTGCAACCCGGCCGCCACCGAGTCGGCGAACGAGGGCACATGGATGTCGCGCGCGGAGATGTTCACCGCGACCGGGACGTCGATGCCCTCCGCGTGCCAACGCGCCACCTGGTCCAGCGCGACGTCCACCACGTAGCGGGTGAGTCGGGGCATCAGCCCGGTCTGTTCGGCCAGTAGTACGAACTCCTCGGGCGAGACCTGACCCCGGGTCGGATGCCGCCAGCGCACCAGCGCCTCGCAGCCGTCCACCCGACCGTCGGCCAGCCGAATCTTCGGCTGGTAATGCAACTCGACCTCGTGGTTGTCCAGGGCCCGCCGCAGGTCACCGAGCAGCAGCAGCTTGTCCCGGGTGTTCACGTCGCGCGAGTCGTCGTACAGCTCCACGCCGCTGCGCGAGCGCTTGGCCAAGTACATCGCCACGTCGGCGAATTGCAGCAGTCCCAGCACGTCGGAGGCGTGATCCGGGAAGATCGCGACGCCGACGCTGGCCTCGACGTCCAGCGTCAACTCGTCCAGGTCGAACGGCTCGCCGAGGCGATCGACGATGCGATGGGCGAGCCCGAGGACCACCTCCTGCGCGGTCTGCCGATCCGCGCCCATGTCCAATCCCGGGAGGAGCAGGGCGAATTCGTCGCCGCCGAGGCGGGCCACCGTGTCCCCGGGGCGGACCAGCGTTTCCAGGCGCGCGCCGACCTGCTGCAACAGCCGGTCGCCGGCGACGTGTCCGAGCGTGTCGTTGACCTCGTGGAAGCGGTGCAGGTCGAGCAGGAGCAGGGCGACCCGGCCACCTCGGCCGCCGGCCCGGCCCAGCGCCTCCTCGCCGCGCTCCAGCAACAACCGCCGGTTCGGCAGGCCGGTGAGCGCGTCGTGCCGCGACTCCTGCTCACGGTCGAAACGCACCATCGTGCTGCGGTAGAGGGTGTGCAGCGGGACCACGAACAGCGGTAGCAGCCAGGGCTGTTCCGCGGCCACGACGGCGATCAGCGGGGACAGGCCGATCAGCGCTCCGTGCGAGACCACCCGTTGCCGCAACTCGGCGCGCACGAGCGTGAACACACTCGTCCCGCGCCAACTCGCCCGGGCCAGCCACCCGGACGTCTGCGACACGGCCGCCATCGCGAGTCCGGCCAGCGCGACCACGGGAAAGTCCACCACGCTCAGCCCGCGTGCCTCGTCCGGACCGGGTTCGATGCCGAACAGCCCGAGCACCACGTCGGCGGCGATGAAGGAGAGTACGTAGTGGCCCATGGTGTAGCCCACCCGCCACCACGAATCGCCTCTGAGCAGGCCGGAGACCAGGACCGGAACGGCCTGCCACAGCGCGGCGACCTGCCACCCGTGCACGAGCAGCAGGCCGAACGTGATGGCGATCGACGGCATGGCGCCGGGGATGTACAACCCCCGGCGCGTGAGCGCCGTGTACACGCCGTCGATCGACACCAACGCGAGCATGATCCACACGCCGGGTGTCAGCGGGACCGGACAGTGACCGTCTGCCAGGGCGATCGTGGGTGGTACGACGAGTGCGAACACGCCGACCAGTGCGACCAACCCGGTGTGGATGAAGAACGCGCGTGGTCGCGCCAGTCGCGACAGGTCCGTCCTGCCGATCCGACCCATGCGCCTGCTCCCTGCGGCCTCGTCGGGCGGCATCCCGGGCGCCGGGACGGGTACGCCTGTGGGGCACCGAGCCCGCCGGGTGGGCAAGCTCCCGCCCAGGGTAGGTCGTTCCGGCATCGCTAGGGAGGGTTATCAGCCGGCACGCTCGGCCACCCACGCACGGGCCGCTTCGGGCCCGTCGGCCAAGAGCACCGCGAAGCCCTCGTCGTCGAGGATCGGCAGCCCCAGTTGCACGGCCTTGTCGTATTTGGAGCCGGGATTGTCGCCGACAACCACGAAGTCGGTCTTCTTCGAGACCGAACCCGTCACCTTGGCGCCGAGCTGCTCCAGGGCCTCCTTGGAGCTGTCCCGGGTGAATCCGACAAGCGTTCCGGTGACGACCGTCACAATTCCGTCAAGCGGGCCGGGAGCCTTCTCCTCGTCCGAACCCTCCTCGGCGAGCCGTACGCCGGCGGCGCGCCACTTCTCGATGATCTCGCGGTGCCACTCCTCGGCGAACCACTCGGTGACCGCCTTGGCGATGATCGGGCCGACACCGTCGACCGCCGCGATCTCCTCCTCGGAGGCCGCCGCGAGCCGATCGAGGTCGTGGAAGCCGCTGGTGATGGCCCGGGCGGTGGTGTCGCTGACGTGTCGGATGGACAGTGCCGTCAGGATGCGCCACAGCGGCTGGGTCTTGGCCTTCTCCAGACCCTCGAGCAGCGTGGCGACGGTCTGCTTGGGTTCGCCCTTCTGGTTGGCGAAGAAGGTCACGACCTTCGGCTCGCCGGTCTTCTCGTCGATCTTGGGCATGCCGGTCCGTTGTTCGCGGACGACCACCTTGATCGGCAACAACTGCTCCACCGTCAGCGAGAACAGATCGCCCTCGTTCACCACGGGCGGTACGGCCGGCTCCAACGGTTGGGTCAGCGCGGTCGCCGCGACGTAGCCCATGCCGTCGATGTCGAGCGCCTTGCGGCCGGCGAGATAGAACAGGCGCTCACGCAACTGCGCCGGGCACGAACGAGCGTTCGGGCAACGTACGTCGATGTCGCCCTCCTTCATCGCTCGCAACGCGGTGCCGCACTCCGGACATTCGGTCGGCATCACGAACTCGCGGGCGTCCGCGGGGCGCAGGTCGGCGACCGGGCCGAGGATCTCCGGGATCACGTCACCCGCCTTGCGCAGCACCACGGTGTCGCCGATCCAGACGCCCTTGGCCTTGACCACGTTCTGGTTGTGCAGCGTCGCGTACGCCACCACCGATCCCGCCACCGCCACCGGCTCCATCACCGCGTACGGCGTCACCCGGCCCGTGCGGCCGACGCCCACCTCGATGTCGAGCAGCTTGGTGTTGACCTCCTGGGGCGGGTACTTGAACGCGATCGCCCACCGGGGAGCCTTCGACGTCGCGCCGAGCCGGCCCTGGATCGGGATCTCGTCGACCTTGATCACGATGCCGTCGATCTCGTGCTCGACCGAGTTGCGGTGCTCGCCGAAGTAGCGGACGAACTCCTTCACTTCCTCGATCGTGTCGACCACCTTGTTGTGCTGCGCGGTCGGCAGCCCCCACGCGTGCAGGCGCTCGTACGCGTGCGACTGACAGTCGATGTCGAAGCCCCGACGGGCGCCGATGCCGTGCACGATCATGTGCAGCGGGCGGGACGCGGTCACCCGGGGGTCCTTCTGCCGCAACGATCCGGCAGCGGCGTTGCGCGGGTTGGCGAACGGCTTCTCGCCGGCCTCGACCAGGCGCGCGTTCAGCTCGTCGAACTTCTCGATCGGGAAGAACACCTCGCCCCGGATCTCGACCAACTCGGGTACGTCGTGGCCGCCGTCGTCGCGCAACCTCGTCGGGATCTCGGCGATCGTGCGGATGTTCGGTGTGACGTCCTCACCGGTGCGGCCGTCGCCGCGCGTCAGCGCGCGCACCAGCCGACCGTTCTCATACAGGAGGTTGATCGCCAACCCGTCGATCTTCAGCTCGCACAGATAGTGGAACGACCCCGTCCCCAACTCGCGGGTGAGCCGGTCGTCCCACTCGTCGAGCTCGTCCTCGTTCATCGCGTTGTCGAGGCTGAGCAGGCGTTCCAGGTGGTCCACCGAGGTGAAGTCGGTCGAGTACGTGCCGCCCACCTTCTGGGTCGGCGAATCCGGCGTGCGCAGCGCCGGATACTCCTCCTCGATCGCCTCCAGCTCCCGCATCAGCGCGTCGAACTCGCCGTCGCTGACCACCGGCGCGTCCTTCACGTAGTAGCGGAAGCGGTGCTCCTCCAGCTCACGGGCGAGGGTCGCGGCGCGTTCGCGCACCTCGGCCGGGATCTCGTCCACTCCGGTCGTCGCACCAGCCACGTCGTCGCCCTCCAGCGCCACCAGTTCGAATGAGGTTCGCGGCGTCCCGCGGGCGGTCGCCGAGGCGCGCCGCCGCGTTTCGCTACATGGCGCCTTCGGGGTCGTCCCGAAGCACCCGGCCGGCAGCCACGCTGTGGGACAGAGCGGCCCGGGCGTACGCCGGAGAGGCACCGGCGAGGCCACACGTGGGGGTCACCACGACGGCTTCGGCCAGGGACTCCGGCGGGAAACCGAGCCTGTTCCACAACGTTCCGACAGACCTGACGGTACCGGGCGGGTCGGACAGTGGACGCGCTCCCACACCGGGCTTGACCTCGGACGCGTCGCTCTCCGGAGGCAGACTCGGCACCACGCCGGCGAAGAGCCGGAAGCCGGCCTCGACCGCCTCGCCGATCGATTCGTCCTGGGACCGCCGAAGCAGCGAGACGTCGAGCGAGACGCCCGCCGCGCCGGCCTGGCGCAGCAGCGTGATCGGCGTGCCGGGCGCGCAGCAGTGCACGATCGTCGGCACACCCGCGCCCGCGATCACGTCCCGCAGGGTGTCGCGGACCACCGCCTTGTCCACGGCGCGCAGCCGGCCGAAGCCGCTCGCGGTCGGCACGTCGCCGGCGATCACGCCGGGCAGCGCGGGCTCGTCCAGTTGCAGCACCAGGTCGGCGCCGGGGATCCGCCGGGCCACCTCCGACACGTGCAGCCGGATGCCCTCGGTGAGTGACACGGCCAGGTCCCGGCACGCCCCCGGATCGGCCAACGCCTTGTCGCCGTAGGTCAGTTCGATCGTGGCGGCGAGCGTCCACGGGCCCGCGACCTGGAGCTTGAGCGGACCGGTCCAGCCCTGGGTGAACTCCTCCAGGGCGTCCAAGTCCTGGCCCAGGTACGAGCGGGCCCGGCGGTGGTCGCGCCCGGGGCGGTCCACGAAGCGCCACCCGGAGGGCTGTACGTCGGTGTAGAGGTCGACGAGCATCCCGGCCGAGCGGCCGGTCAGGTCGGCGCCCGGACCGCGAGCGGGCAGCTCGGGCAGGTGCGGCAGGTCGGTCAGCAGACCGAGCACCATCTTGACGGTCTCGCGGATGTCCTCGCCGGGCATGGAACCGACCCCGGTGGCGCTGCCGGGTGGCCGGGGAGAAGTACGTTCTGGGGTGTCCACGCCCGGAAGCTTAGTTCGAGGCGGCTCGTGTGCCGCCGGCCGGCGCGGCGGTGTCCGGTGTGGTGTCCGGCGCGCCGGGTCGGGCCGGTGCGTCGGCGGCCGAGCGCAGCGGGACCTCGCGGACGAACCAGGACAAGGCGAACGCGAGCGCGGACAGGATCGCCAGTCCGATCGCCACGCCGTGCAGACCGCCGGTGACCGCCGTGTGGAAGGCGTCCCGCGTGGCGGCGGGCAACTCGCGCAACGCGGCGGGGGTCGGGTCGCCTCCGCCGGCGTGCTCCGGTCCCAGGCCGGCCTCGAAGCGGTGCGCGTACACCGCGCCGAGCAGCGCGACGCCGAGCGAGCCGCCGATCGTCCGGGCGAGCGTCGCGGTACCGCTCGCCGCGCCCAGGTCGCGCGGGTCGGCGCTGTTCATGGTGATCAGGATCGTGCTCTGCATCACGAAGCCCACGCCCACCCCGATCACCAGGGTCAGCGCCGAGGCCACGGCCGTGTTTGTGTGCACGCCCAGACCGAGCAGTACGAGCGCGCCGACGGTCATCACCGCACCGCCCAGGATCGGGTACACCCGGTAGCGACCGGTGCGGCTGATCAGTCGGCCGCTGGTGATCTGTACGCCGAGCATGCCGAACATCAGCGGCAGGAGCAGCAGCCCGCCCGCCGTGGGCGAGGCGCCTCGGACGAACTGCATGTACTGCGGGAGGTAGTTGCTCGCGGCCATCATCACCGCCCCGACCAGGAAGCCGAGCACCTGTGCGACGGCGAAGTTGCGATCGGCGAACAGCCGGGGCGGGATGATCGGTTCGGCCGCGCGGCGCTCGACCGGGACGAAGGCGGCCAGCGTGACGACGGTGAGCGCGGCCAGGCCGAGGATCTGCGGCGAGGTCCACGCGTACGTGGTGCCCGCCCAGCCGGCCAGCAGGGTCAGCGCGACGATCCCGATGGTCAGCAGCGCGGCGCCGGCGTAGTCGATCCGGGCCTTGATCCGCACGGTGTCGAGCCGGATGCCGAAGCCGACGATGGCGAGCGCGAGCACTCCGATCGGCACGTTGACGTAGAACGCCCAGCGCCAATCCAGGTGATCGGTGAGGAAGCCGCCCAGCAGCGGCCCGCCGATCAGCGCGATCGGCATGATCGCGCCGAACAGCGCCTGCACCCGGCCGCTGTCGCGCGGCGGTACGAGCACGCCGATCAGCGCGAACGCGCCGACCATCAGTCCGCCCGCGCCCAGTCCCTGGACGGCGCGGAAGGCGATCAACTCGTTCATGTCCCGGGCCATCCCGGAGAGCATCGAGCCGACCAGGAACACGCCGATCGAGGCCGTGAACACGCCCTTGCGACCGTAGAGGTCGCCGAGCTTGCCCCAGATCGGTGTGGTCGCGGCGGCGGCGAGCAGGTAGGCGGTCACCACCCAGGACAGCCGGTCCAAGCCGCCGAGGTCGCCGACGATGGTGGGCAGCGCGGTGCCCACGATGGTGCCGTCGAGCATGCCCAGGAACATGCCGAGGACCAGGCCGACGACGCCGAACGGGATTTTGCCGGGTGGGGTCTCGGATTCGTGTGACATGGCGCTTCCCTCGTGGCGGGTGGTCGGGTTCGAAGGCGTCGTCGGGTTCGGGGAGGGTCGTCGGGCTCGAAGGCCGTGGAGGAGTCAGGCCGCGTACGGGCGGACGGCCTTGGCGTCGCGCAGGGTGTGCGCCCACCACACGAGTTGGTCGAGCATGGTCTTCGCGGCGGCGTCCGAGGCCGGGTCGACGGCCTTGCCGTCGGCGTCGAACTTGTCCCAGTGGCCGTGGAAGCTGACCGTGTCCCGCACGGTGACCGCGTGCAGCTCGGCCAGCACGACCCGAAGCTGCTCGACCGCGCGCAGGCCGCCGGAGACCCCGCCGTAGGACACGAAGCCGACCGGCTTGGCGTGCCACTCCCGGTTGTGCCAGTCGATCGCGTTCTTCAGCGCGGCCGGGAAGCTGTGGTTGTACTCCGGCGTGACGATCACGAACGCGTCGGCGGCGGCCAGCCGGGGCGAAACCTCGGCGAGCAACTCGGCGGTGCCGGGTGCCGGCGGTTGCCCGAAGGCCGGGAACACGGTGGGCAGCGGGGTCTCGATCAGGTCGACGACGTCCACGGTCAGATCGTCGCGACCGGCGGCGTGGGCGCGGGTCCACTCGGCCACGATGGGCGCGAAACGGCCGTCCCGGGTGCTGCCGACGATGACCGCGAGGCGCAGGGGGGTGGTGGCGGGCATGCCGGCTCCTCGATGTTCTGTGTACAACGTATCTGTTGAAATACAACGTACACATGAGAGTGTACGACGTCCACTCTTGATACGTTGTACGCACAGCGGCAGTGCATCCGCGGCATCCGCCGTATCGCCGCGTCCACGCACTTCGGGAGGACCGCGCTCATGGCCGGGCAGAAGAAGAAGGCGGCACCGGCCGAAGCGGGGCCGGAGGCAGGGTCGGACACGGCGTCGGACGCGGGCGGCGAACCCCGGGTCTCGCTGTGGGAACGGCTGGAGAACCCGAGTCCCGCGCCGCGCACCGTGCTCACCCCGGCGCGGATCGCCGAGGTCGCGGTCGGGATCGCCGACGCCGAGGGCATCGACGCGGTGACGATGCGGCGACTGGCGACCGAACTGGGCGTCGCGCCGATGGCGGCCTATCGGTACGTGTCGGGCAAGGACGACCTGTTGGAGCTGATGGTCGACCGGGTCTACGGCGAACTGCCCGCGCCCGAGACCGGCGCGGGCTGGCGGGCGACGCTGCGGACGCTCGCGACGAACACCCGCGACATCGTCCTGCGGCATCCGTGGCTGGTGCTGTTGCCGTCGGCGCGCGCGGCGATCTCGCTCACCCCGAACCGGCTGGCGGTGGTCGAGTGGGGGATGGCCGCACTGGCCGAACTCGACCTTCCGCCGGACGAGTTGATGGTCGCGGTGGACACGGTCGGTGCGTTCGTTCAGGGCCGCACCGCTTCCGAGGTGGCCACCCGGCGGCTGATGGAGGTGCGGGGCGCCGCCGACGGCCACGCACTGCGAACGCAGCTCGCCCCGGAGATGACCTACCTGATGAACACGGGCCGCTACCCCACCTTCCACGCGTACCTCGGGGCCGCCCGGCGCAAGGACGATCCGCGCTGGCAATTCGAAACCGCCCTCGACTGCATCCTCGACGGCCTCGCCACCCGCCTGGGCATCTGACCTCGCGAGACGGGTTCGTCATGTACTGCATGTACATCTGATACATTCGTGACATGAGTGAGCCCGTGATTGCCTCCATGGCCGAGGTCCGCAGCCACCTCGCGGACGTCCTCGATCGCGCTCGGCGGGACGAGACGCCGACGATCATCACGCGACGGGGGAGGGAGGAGGCCATCGTGATCGATATCCACGAGTACCAACGCCTGCGGCAGCTCGCGGACCGAGTCGAGGACTCCTGGCTCAACACGCTGGCGGACGAGTCGGAATCCGAGGGCGTCGAAGGGTCGGTTTCCCTCGAGGAGATGGCCGCCCTGCTCCGGGCCCAACAGGGCTGATTCCGCATGGGTTACGTCACGCGGTTCACCCCGCATGCCCAGCGGGATCTGCTCAAGATTCCCCGTCCCGACGCCGTGCGGATCCTCCGTCGCCTGACGGAACTGCAGAGGGCGATGGACGAGGGGGACACCGCGGCCTTCGACATCAAAGCCCTACAGGGGCACAGTTCGCGATGGCGTCTCCGCGTCGGGGACTACCGGGTCGTGTACACCGTCGAACATGGCCAACTGATCGTATGGGTAATGGTCGTCGGCAATCGCTGCGACGTCTACCGCGGCCGGTAGGGCGGCCCGAAGCCGCGTCACGGCCCGTGGTGGCGACAACCGGCTCAGGCGACCTCGCGAGGCGCCAGCCGGAGTGCGTCCACCGCCATCCTGGCGGCCGTTCCGATCACCGCGTCGGCGGCCGGGAGTGCCGCGGACGTGTCGGCGGACCGGGTGCAGATCGCGATCGCGTACCGGCCGCCGTCCGGATACTCGACCACCCCCGCCTCGTGCCGCAGCGTGGGCAACGTCCCGGTCTTCCCGGACACCCGCACGTCGTCGAACGGGAAGCCGGACGCCATCCGATGCGACCACGCCTGAAGGCCGAGCACCCGTCGCAGCCCCACCCCGTATTCGCCGGTACACGCCTCGTCCCGCCAGATCGCGCCCAGCAACCGGGTCAGGTCACGCGGCGTACCCCGGTTGGACCGGCTCGGGTCCAGCGCCCGCAGCCGGGCCACCACGGTCGGGTCGACCAGCGCGGCCGGGCCGCCCGGCCCCGCGTCCGCCCGCAGACCGGCGTACATCTCGCGCAGGGGCTCGATCGCCACCGTGCGGGTCAGGCCCAGTTCGAGCATCGTCGCGTTGACCGTGTCCAGGCCCAGGGTGTCCCACAACGCGTCGGCCGCCGCGTTGTCGCTCACCGCGACCGCGAGCGACGCGAGGTCGCGCAGCGACATGGTGACCGGGTCCAGCATCGCGGCCACGCCGGTCCCGCCCGGACTGCGCGCCGCGCCCGCGGGCAGCTCGATCCGCTCGGTCAGCTCGACCCGACCGGCCGCCGCCTCCCGGAACAGCGTGGTGACCAGACACAGCTTGTGCAGGCTCGCCGTGCTGTACAGCGTGTCCGCGCCCAGATCGACTTCGGCGCCGGTGTCGATGTCGACCGCGTGCAGCACACCGCTCACCCCCGCGTCGGCGAACGCGTCGGCGATCCGAGCCCGCGCGGCACGCCGTCGGCCGCCGTGCGAGCCGTGCGAGCCAGGCGCGGATCCGGGCCGGGTCACAGCGGGAACTCCGAGGCCGGACGCGGAAAGAGCGGCCGCCCGGGATGATCGGCCAGGACACCGGCATGCCGCCGCAGCGCCGCGTGCGCGGTCTCGGCGAACGCGCGTACGGCCGGCCCGTCGGTGCCCCGCGGCCACGCCGTCGAGGTCCGCCACGCGAGCGGCCCGCCCGCCAACGGGCGCCACACCGTGCCCGGCTCGGGCGCGGTCTGCGGGACCAGCGCCACCGCCGCGCCGGACAACACCAGGGCCCGGGCGAAGTCGCCGCCGGGCACGTCGTGCACGACCGCCGGCGTACACCCGTGTCGGGCACACGCGGTCAGCGTCTCGTCGTACAGCGCCGGGGCGAACTCTCGCGGGAACAGCACCAACTCACACCCCGTCAGGTCGGCGAGCGCGACCTCGGTCGGGGTCGCGAGCGGATCGTCGG
Organism: Embleya sp. NPDC127516; assembly: GCF_044765325.1. Classification (NCBI taxonomy): domain Bacteria; kingdom Bacillati; phylum Actinomycetota; class Actinomycetes; order Kitasatosporales; family Streptomycetaceae; genus Embleya; species Embleya sp. NPDC127516. Next base: position 456,105 of record NZ_JBIWJT010000003.1, read on the forward strand.
CGGCCAACAGCACGCCGAGCGGTTGACGCAGCATCGGGCCCACCTCCAGGTCGGCCACCGCGCACGGATGCCGGACCACGCCGACGTCCAGGGTGCCGGCCGCCAACTCACGCAACTGCCGGGTGGTGGTCAGCTCGCGCAACTCCAAAGCGCCGCCCGGCGAACGCTCTCGGAAGCCGGTCAGGATCGCCGCAACCGCCGCACCACCGAGATCGGGCGGGACCGCCGCGCGGATCGCACCGGTGGTCCCACCGCGCAGCCCGGCCACCGCGGCACCGAGCCGGTCGGCGGCGCCGAGCAGCTCGCCCGCCTCGGCCAGCACGACCCGGCCCGCCGGGGTCAGCACGACGCCTCGGCTGTTCCGGTCGAACAGGCGCACGCCGAGTTCGCGCTCCAGCCGCTGGATCCGCTGGGACAACGACGGCTGAGCCATGCGCAGGCGCTCGGCGGCCCGGCCGACATGTCCTTCCTCCGCGACGGTCCGGAAGTACCGGAGATGTCGGAGCAGGTCCATGGCCGGCGATGATAGCCGTCCGACTATCGCTCCCGGCCCGATCACGATCCCGGAGCGGGCGGGCGACTCGCGCCCGAGGGCGGTACCGACCCGACCGGTGGGCGGCGCCGATCCGACGCCGAGCCGCTTCGGCCGACACAACGCGGGGCCCGCTCGGATCCGTCCCGAACGAGCCCTGCGTCGTGCGACCGGGCCCCGCGTCCTGCGCCGACGTCAGGTTCCGAAGGCCAACCCCACACTTCGACCTATCTCGCGCCGCTGGAGGTAGAAACAGGCCTTGTGCGGCTCCGCGCCGTGTTCGCCCGTGTATCCACCACGCAGCACCGGCCCGCCCTCCGCGGGAACCGGGAACATCCGTGACAGGGTGGGATCGGCCGCCACGAGGTCGTCGCGGTCGGCCAGGTTCACCCAGTTCTCCACGAACGCCGGCGGCTGCGCGGGCTGCGGTCGCACCCACGAGTCGACGACGGTGTCCGGGCCCAGCGGCGACCCGAGCGTGATCAACAGCGGCAGTGGTCTGCGCAGCCGGTGCGCGAGTTCGTAGGCGACCACCGCACCGAGCGAGTGCCCGATCACCACCTTGGTGTCGAAGCCGATCTCGGCGCCGACCCGATCCAGCACCCGATTGCGGGTCTGATCATCCGTCAGGTAGCGGGTGAGCTGGGTCAGCGCCTTGTTCACGAAGCCGCCGGCCGAGCCCGGGCCGTCGGCGGCGAACCAGCGCAGCCCGGCCAGTCCGCAAGTGGGGGAGAGCACGACGGTGCGCCCCGTCTCCCCCGGCCCGCCCTCCAGGCGGGCGATCTCCCGTGCCGCACGCTGTCGTTCCGGCGGGACCGAGCCGCGAACCGCGGCGCGATCCAGCCATTCGCGACCTATGCGCGCGGTCACCTCGTGCTGGATGTCCTCGTCGATCATCTCGCCCTGCGACGGGTGCCGGCGGAGCAGGTCACCATAGAACGCCATCCGCGCGTCGATTCCGCGACGGGTGTGGCGGTACTTCCACAGCCGGTCCGCGACCTCGGGAAACCCCGCTGCCTTCACTCCCCGGGCCAGACGTGGGACCCACTCCTCCTCGAGTGTGTGGGCCGACCTGTATTCCTGCGCGATCCCGTGTACCAGCACGATGGCGGCCATCGTGTCCCCTCCCAAGCCCCGAGTCCTTGACGAGCGCGCTCTCGGACGCCGGGCCCAAGAGTTGTGCGAAGGGCCGATCGACGCGGGGGGACGCAGACCGGAGAGTGGCTTCGCAAGGTTCTCTTACCCAGTCGGTAACGGAAGTTGGCATTTGAGTGAAGTTACTTCCGGGTTGTTCGACGAGATGTGCCATCCGGCCGGAATTATTCGCACCCGGGGTACCGCCGGCTCGGGGCCGGCGGGCGGGTCGCGAGGCGCCGGCGGGCCGCGCCGATGTCGGCCATCGGGCCAATAGACTGGCCTGCATCACACCCGTCAAACCGAAGGAACCCGCTGCATGCCTGGCATCACGCGCGAGGAGGTCGCCCACCTCGCCCGGCTGTCGCGGCTGGAGCTCGGGGCCGAGGAGCTTGATCACCTCGCCGCGCAGCTCGACGACATCATCGGCGCGGTCGCCCGCGTCGCCGAGGTCGCAGCCGACGACATCCCGCCGACCTCGCACCCGCTGCCGCTGACCAACGTCATGCGGCCGGACGTCATCCGCCCCGGGCTCACCGCCGAGGAGGCGCTGTCCGGTGCGCCGGCCGCCGAAGAGCAGCGTTTCCGGGTGCCCCGCATCCTGGGAGAGGAGTGACGGCCATGACCGAGACCATTCGCTGGACCGCGGCCGAGACCGCCTCCGCCATCGCCGACGGCAAGGTCACCGCCGTCGAGGTCGCCCAGGCCCACCTGGACCGCATCGAGGCCGTCGACGCCAAGGTGCACGCGTTCCTGCACGTGGACGCGGACGGCGCGCTCGCCGCCGCCAAGGCCGTCGACGACGCCCGCGCGCGCGGCGACAAGCTCGGCCCGCTGGCCGGTGTGCCGCTCGCGCTCAAGGACGTGTTCACCACCAAGGGCGTGCCGACCACCTGCGGGTCGAAGATGCTCGAGGGCTGGAAGCCGCCGTACGACGCGACGTTGACCCGCCGGCTCAAGGACGCGGGCGTGGTCATCCTCGGCAAGACCAACATGGACGAGTTCGCGATGGGCTCCTCCACCGAGAACTCCGCGTACGGCCCGACCGGCAACCCGTGGGATCCGACCCGGGTCCCGGGCGGCTCCGGCGGTGGCTCGGCCGCCGCCATCGCGTCCTTCCAGGCGCCGCTGGCGATCGGCACGGACACCGGCGGCTCGATCCGCCAGCCCGCCGCGCTCACCGGCACGGTCGGCGTCAAGCCCACCTACGGCGGCGTCTCCCGCTACGGCCTGGTGGCCTTCTCGTCCTCGCTCGACCAGGGCGGCCCGTGCGCGCGCACGGTGCTCGACGCCGCGCTGCTGCACGAGGCGATCGCCGGGCACGACCCGCTCGACTCGACCTCGATCGACGCGCCGGTGCCGAACGTGGTCGAGGCCGCGCGCAGCGGCAGCGTCCGCGGCCTGCGGATCGGCGTGGTCAAGGAGTTCGGCGGCGAGGGCTATCAGGCGGGCGTGCTGGCGCGCTTCGCCGACGCGGTCGAGCTGCTGCGCGAACTCGGCGCGGAGATCGTCGAGATCTCCTGCCCGAACTTCACCTACGCGATGCCCGCGTACTACCTGATCGCGCCCTCCGAGGCGTCGTCCAACCTGGCCCGCTTCGACGCGATGCGCTACGGGCTGCGGGTCGGCGACGACGGCGAACACTCGGCCGAGGAGGTCATGTCGCTGACCCGCGAGGCCGGCTTCGGCGCCGAGGTCAAGCGCCGGATCATGCTCGGTACGTACGCGCTGTCGTCCGGTTACTACGACGCCTACTACGGCCAGGCACAAAAGGTCCGCACGCTCATCACGCGTGACTTCGAGGCCGCGTTCGGGCAGGTGGACGTGCTGATCTCGCCGACCACGCCGACCACCGCGTTCCCGATCGGCGAGCGTGCGGACGACCCGATGGCGATGTACCTCGCGGACCTGTGCACCATTCCGTCCAACCTCGCGGGCAACGCCGCGATGTCGCTGCCGTGCGGCCTCGCGGACGAGGACGGCCTGCCGGTCGGCCTCCAGATCATCGCGCCGGCCATGGCCGACGATCGGCTGTACCGGGTGGGCGCCGCCGTGGAGGCCGCCTACCTGTCCCGCTGGGGTGCCCCGCTGCTCGACCGCGCACCCGCGCTCTGACTTTCCGAGGAGTCGATATGGCCAAGAAGAAGAAAGCCCCCAAGAGCAACGTCGCCAAGGTCTTCAGCGTCGGCATGCAGCTCTTCGGCGCGATCGGCGTGCTCAAGCAGATCAAGGAGGCCCGCGGCAAGAACGACAAGCTGGAGCTGGCCGACGCGGTGATCAGCGCCGCCGCCGTGGTCACCGGCTTCGCGCTGCTGATCCGCGCGATGCGCGAGGTCGAGGAAGAGCTGACGGAGGCCGACGCCCTGTGAGTACCACCAGCCTGATGTCCTACGAGGACGCGCTGGAGACCTACGACCCGGTGATGGGCCTGGAGGTCCACGTCGAGCTGGGCACCGCGACCAAGATGTTCTGCGGCTGCTCGACCGAGTTCGGCGCGGAGCCCAACAGCCAGGTCTGTCCGACCTGTCTGGGCATGCCCGGCGCGCTGCCCGTGGTCAACGCGGTCGCGGTCGAGTCGGCGATCCGGATCGGCCTCGCGCTCAACTGCAACATCGCCGAGTGGTGCCGCTTCGCCCGGAAGAACTACTTCTATCCGGACATGCCGAAGAACTTCCAGACCTCGCAGTACGACGAGCCGATCGCGTTCGACGGGTACCTCGACGTCCAGGTCGAGGGCAAGACCTGGCGGGTGGAGATCGAGCGCGCGCACATGGAGGAGGACACCGGCAAGTCGCTGCACATGGGCGGCGCGACCGGTCGCATCCACGGCGCGGACTACTCGCTGCTCGACTACAACCGGTGCGGCATCCCGCTGATCGAGATCGTCACCAAGCCGATCGAGGGCGCGGGCGAACTGGCCCCGCTGGTGGCCAAGGCGTACGTGGCCGAGCTGCGCGAGCTGATCCGCGCGCTCGGGGTGTCCGAGGCCCGGATGGAACTCGGCCAGATGCGCTGCGACGCGAACCTGTCGCTGCGCCCGAAGGGCCGGGAGAAGTTCGGCACCCGCAGCGAGACCAAGAACGTCAACTCGCTGCGTTCGGTCGAGCGGGCCATCCGGTTCGAGATCCAGCGGCACGCCACGGTGCTCACCGACGGCGGCACCATCGTGCAGGAGACCCGGCACTTCCACGAGGACGACGGCAGCACCACCGCCGGTCGGATCAAGGAAGAGGCCGAGGACTACCGGTACTTCCCGGAGCCCGACCTGGTGCCGGTGGCGCCCTCGCGCGAGTGGGTCGAGGAACTGCGCTGCACGCTGCCCGAGCTGCCGTCGCTGCGCCGCGCCCGGCTCCAGGCCGAGTGGGGCGTCAACGACTTCGAGATGCAGTCGATGGTCAACGCGGGTGTCCTGGACGTGATCCTGGCCACGATCGACGCCGGGGCCGACTCGGACGCGGCGCGCAAGTGGTGGCTGGGCGAGCTGTCCCGGCGGGCCAACGAGCGCGGCGTCGAGGTGGCCACGCTGCCGATCACGGCGGCCCAGGTCGCGCGGGTGGCCGCGCTGGTCAAGGGCGGCGAGCTGAACGACAAGCTGGCCCGCCAGGTGATCGACGGCGTGCTGGCCGGCGAGGGCGAGCCGGACGCGGTGGTCGAGGCGCGCGGGCTCAAGGTCGTCTCCGACGACTCGGCGCTCGGCGCGGCCGTGGACGAGGCGATCGCGGCCAACGCGGGCATCGCCGACAAGATCCGCGGGGGCAAGGTGCAGGCGGTCGGGGCCCTGGTCGGCGCGGTCATGAAGACCACGCGCGGGCAGGCCGACGCGGCTCGGGTACGGGAGCTGATCCTGGAGCGCCTGGGCGTGTCCTGACCCGTCGTGTTCGGCGGTTCGGCGGTTCGGCGGGTTCGGCGGGTTCGTTGTGTTCGACGTGTTCGCCGTTCGCCGTTCGCCGTTCTCCGTTTGTGTGTTCGTGGTTCGTCGAGGAGGGCCTTCGGTCGCGTTGCGATCGGGGGCCCTTCGGCGTGTGTGTCGTCGGGCGTGGGGGCGTGCCGGGGTGTCCGTAGGTACCGGGCGATGTTCGGCCGGGGTTCTCCCTAGGTCTGTTCGACCCCCTTATCGGGTTCTTCTCGGACGCCTTAGATCGGCCGTGGACGAGGTGAGCGACTCGGATGCGGCATCCGACCGATGCCCGAAGGCCCCCTGGGACGCGAGGCTCGTACCACGAGCCGGAGCGACCGGTTCGGTGACCAGGAGGTCGACACCATGTTGGAGTACGAACTGTTCCAGGCCCGTGAGCGCGAGCTGCGGGCGACCGCCGACCACGACCGGATGGTCCGTGAGGCGCTGAAGGCGGGTCGGCGTGCGGCCAAGGCCGCGCGGGTGGCCCGGCGCGAAGAGCGGCGAAGCGGCCAAGGTGCCGGCGGTCTCAGTTCCGATCGCGGCGTATTCGGGTGGAGCATCGGAAGCCTCCACCTGCACGCCCGGTGAGTACGTGACGCCGGACACGCCCACTGAAACCCCTTGGTTGACCTGCGCAAACGGGTTTCGCCGGGCGAGAAATCCCCGGCTGCGCACCGGCGGGACATGACATGCTCGGCACTGTGGCGAGTACTTCTGTTTCTCCCGTGTTCGTAGGCCGGTCAGTGGAAATGGCGCGGTTCCTCACGGCTTTGCGCGAAGCCGACGAGGGCACGCCGGGCGTCGTGCTCGTCGGGGGCGAGGCCGGCGTCGGCAAGACGCGCCTGCTCCAGGAGTTCCTGGAGCGTGCGGAGGCGCAGGGCGCGGTGACCACCGTCGGTGGTTGTCTGGAGTTGGGCGCGGAGAGTCTGCCGTTCGCGCCCATCTCCGCCGCGCTGCGCACGCTCTCCCGCCGGATCGGCCCCGAGTTGGCCGAGGCCGTGGCCGGCCGCGAGCGCGATCTCGCGTGGCTGCTGCCCGACCTCGCGCCGGGCACGATCGCGCGCGACGGCGAGTTCGACCGGGTCCGGCGGTTCGAGCTGATGCTCGGTCTGCTGGAGCGGCTCGGCGGCGACCGCACCCTCGTGATCGCGATCGAGGACCTGCACTGGGCCGACTCGTCCACGCGCGAACTGCTCGGCTTCCTGTTCCGGCTGCTGCGTACCGGCCGGATCCTGATCGTCGGGACGTATCGGGCCGACGCGGTCGGGCGGCGGCATCCGCTGCGGTCCTTCCTGGCCGAGTTGGACCGGGTGCACAACGTGGCCCGAATAGACCTGGCCCGGCTCACCCGCGCCCAGGTCGGCGACCAGTTGCGCGGCATCCTGCGCGAGGATCCGCCGCGCCGCCTGATTCGTCAGATCTTTCAGAAGTCCGAGGGGAACGCGTTCTTCGTCGAGGAACTCGCCTGTTCCATTCGGGATGGGCAACTCACGGGTATTTCGGATACTTTGCGGGATTTGTTGCTGATTCGGATCGAGGAGCTGTCCGAGGACACCCAGAAGGTGATCCGACTGGCGGCGATCGGCGGGGTCACCGTCGGCCACCGGCTGCTCACCGAGGTGTCCTGGCTCGACCCGGACCGCTTGGAGGAGGCACTGCGCACGGCGGTGTCGGCACACGTACTGGTACCCATCGGGGACGAGTTCCAGTTCCGGCACGCGCTGGTGCGCACCGCGATTCGCGAGGACCTGATGCCGGGGGAGCGGGTCCGGCTGTACGCGACCTTCGCCGAGGCGCTGGAGCGCTGTCCGGACCTGGTGGCCGCCGACGAGTTGCGCGGTCGAATCGCCACGTACTGGTTCCACGCCGGCAAGGCGGTCAAGGCGCTGCCGGCGGTGCTCGCGGCGGCCGAGGCGGCGCGGGAGCGGTACGCCTTCGACGAGCGCACCCGGCTCCTGGAGCGCGCGCTGCTGTTGTGGGAACAGGTGCCCGACCCGGAGGAGCTGAGCGGTCGACGGCTGCTCGACATCTACATGGAGGCGGTCACCGCGGCCCGGCTGGGCAGCGAGCGCGAGTTGACCATCCACTTCTGCAAGCGCGCGATCGAGTTGGTGGACCCGGTCGCCGAGCCGGAGTTGGCCGCGTTCCTGTGGCGGGAGAAGGCCCAGGGCCTGCGCAACCTGTGTCGCTCGTCGGGCATGCCGGAGCTGCGCCGGGCCAAGGAGATCCTGGAGGGCCTGCCGCCGTCGATGGAGCAGGCCCGGGTGCTCGCGCACATCGCGCGGGACCGGATGCTCGACGGCGAGGGCGACGAGGCGATCGCCGAGGCGATGGTCGCGCTGGAGCGTGCGCGCACCGTGGCCAGCCCCGACATCGAGGCCGAGGCACGCAAGACCCTCGCGTGCGGTCTGGTGCAGATCGGCCGGATCGAGGAGGGCATGGCACAGCTCGAGCTGGCCGAGCAGGGCGCGATCAGCAGCCGCGAGCCGGACAGCCTGGTGCACATCCTGAGCAACAAGGCATCGCTGCTGGAGGGGTTGGGCCGGCACCGGGAGAGCGCGGTGGCCGCGCGGCGCGCGATGGAACTCGCCGCCGAGCGCGGGCTCACCCGCACCTCCGGCTCGTTCGCGCTGGGCAACCTCGCCGAGTCGCTGCTCTCGGCCGGCGACTGGGCCGACCTGGAGACGCTGGTGGAGAAGACCCTCGACCTCGACCCCGGGCCGCAGACCACCCGCCACCTCGAACTGCAACTGGTCGACCTGTGTCTGGCCCGGGGTGACGTACGGGGTGCGACCGCGCACCTGAAGCGGTCCCGACTGGCCGCGGGATCGCGCTACGTCGAGGCGCAGTACGGGATCCCGCTGGCGCGGGCCGAGATCCGGGTGGCCGAGGCCCAGGGGCGACTGGACGAGTCCCGCGAGGCGCTGGTGGCGGCACTGGAGGGGGTCGGCTGTCCGCCGGGCCACCAGCGGTACATGTGGCAACTGCTCGCCGACGCGGCCGGGAACGAGGCGGACGCGCGCACCTCGACCGTGCGCCCTCGCGAATCCGAGCTCAGGACCCGCCAGGACATCGCCGACCGGATCGCGGCGATGGCGGATTCGCTCGCGGTCGACTGCGTGCTCGACGCGGCGTACGCGGGGCTGGTCAAGGCCGAACTGGCCCGCGCGGCGGGCACCGACGACGCCGAGCAGTGGGGCCGGGTGGTGTGCTCCTGGGAGCTGACCGAGCAGCCCTATCGCACGGCCTGGGCGCAATTCCGGCACGCCGAGGCGCTGCTCGCCGCCGGCGACCGCGACGCCGCGGCGACGCCGCTGGCCACCGCCGCCGAGGTGGCCGTCCGCCTGGACGCCAAGGCCCTGCGCGAGGTCATCGACCTGCTCACTCGCCGCGCCCGGATGGCCCCGAGCCCCCAGGGCGACCCCGGCACCCCGCTGCCGACCCTCACCCCACGCGAGATCGACGTCCTGCGACTGGTCGCCGACGGCCGCAGCAACCGCCAGATCGCCGAAGAGCTCTACATCAGCGTCAAGACAGCCAGCGTCCACGTCTCCAACATCCTCGCCAAGCTCGAGGTCACCGGCCGGGGGGAAGCGGCAGCGGTGGCACATCGGCTGCATTTGGTGGACGGGTGAATTCGTGGGGGTGGGGGTGGGGTGGGGCGGCGTTGCCGTCGGCGGGGGAGACGGGGTGGGCTCGGCGGGGGAGACGGGGTGGGCTCGGCACGGCTGGGGTGCGGGGGTCGTGGGGTGGGTTGGTGGGTGTGTGGGGGGCGTGGGTGAGGCCGGGTCGGGGTGCGGGGGTCGCGGGGGCGGGTCGGTGGGTGTGTGGGGGTCGTGGGTGAGGCCGGGCCAGGTTGCGGGGGTCGCGGGGGCGGGCGTGGTGGGCTGGGCAGAGTCGTGTTCCGCGGCGTTGCTGTTTGTTGGGCGACTTCGTCGCCGGCTCGCGAGGCGCCGCTTTTTTACTCCCCCGCTTCGCTCCTCCGCAAAAAAGCGGCGCCTCGCTCGTGACTTCGTGTCCCTCCGCTTCGCTCCGGGGCACGAAGTCAAAACTTGCGGCTCCGCCGCTCTCCGCGCTTCGCGCGTCGATCACTTGGGTGGGCGGGGGTCGGGGGCGCTGACGCGCCTGGGGGTTGGGCTTCGGGGGTAGGCCGCGGGTCACCTTGACCATTGCGCGCGACGGCCGCGTCAGTGCGCTTCCCGCCGCGTTGGACTGATTCTCGGGGCCGGGCCGATTTACGACTCCGCCTTGAAAACCTGTCGCGCCCGCCCGCCGGTGCTGTGGCCGCGTCCGCTGCCTCTCGTGTCCGGTGTTGCCGCGTGTGTCGCCAACGTTGTTGCGGCCGTGACGACCGCTATCGCTCGCGCCGTCGATGCCGTGGCGTCCGCGACGGCCGCGTCCGCTGCGACGGCGCCAACCGTCGCCGCTCCGCCCGCCGGTGCTGTGTTCGTGTTCGCTACCTCTCGTGCCGGGTGTTGCCGCGTGTGTCGCCGACGTCGTTGCGCCCGCGACGACCGCTACCGCTCGCTCTGTCGATGTCGTGGCGTCTGCGGGCGCGTCCGGGCCCGCCTCCGCCTCCGCTGCTGCTGCGCCGCGTCCCCCGCGCACGCGTCTGTCGCCGGTGCGGGCGGGGTGGTGGTGGGCGGAGGGGGTGGGGGTGGTGGGGGTTAGCGTGGGGGCGGAGGGAAGGGGAGTCATGGGGCAGGGGTTGGGGCTGGTGTTGCGGGAGTTGGGCGCGGACGAGGTGGGTGGGGTGTTCGCGCGGTTGGTGGGGGTGCGGGGGGCGGATGCCTGGGTGGGGGGTGAGGTGTGTTTGTCGGATGCGTTGGTGGATGCGATCGCCGCGTGTGGGAGTGCCGAAGAGGTGGTGCGGGCCGCGGGTAATCCGCGGCTGACCGCGGCGCAGTTGTGTCGGTTGATCGAGGCCGGTGGGTATCCGGTGGTGGCCTGGGTGTTTCCGCCGGAGGGTGAGGACGAGGTCCTCGATCCGCCGGGCGGTCCGAACGAGATACTCGACCTGGGGCGCCGGGAGTTGCGGCGCGCGGGGGTGGCGGTGGAGCGCAAGCTCGCGCTGTTGCGCGCGCATCCGCTGCTCGCGTACACCGCTCGCCGCGCCGGGTCCGTGAGCGTGTTGCACCGGCCGGATGTGCCCGTCACCCGGACCGAGGCGCTCGACCAGGTGGGACCCGCGCTGCGTGCCGGTGTGCTGGCGCCGCGCGAGATCCTGGACCGCATGCGACCCGCGCGCGTCGCCGCCCAGGTGCTCGCCGTGGTCTCCCGCGAACACGCCTACGTCACCGGCGAGACCACCATCCACGAACTGCTCCGGCCCGAGGTGGTCGACACGCTCGGCACCAACCCCGCCGCCTGGGCGCACGTGGCCCGCACCCTCGGCCGCCACGCCGGCACCCTGCCCGAACTGTTCGCGGACGCGAGGACGCACACGGGCGAGGCCGCCATCCGGGTGCCCGCGGCCGTACGGCCGTCCATGGCCTTCCTGCTCCGCCGGCTCACCGCCGACGAACTCACCACCCTGATACCGCACCTCGACGACGCGGCGGCGGTCGCGCTGCTCCCGGGCAACGTCCCGCCGCTGCCGAACGTCGCCGACGCGGCGCTGCGCTGCGAACACCACGCGCTGCTCGCGGCGCTCGCCGAGCACCAGAGCATCGGCCGACACTACGCCGGCCTGCTCAAGGACCTCGGCGACGACCGGCTCGACCGACTCCTGGTGGACAACCGCTCCGGCGTCACCGCCGAACTGCGCCGCGAGATCTACGCCGGCCGCCGGGCCGACCGCCCCCGCGTCCCGATGCACCCGGAGCTGCGCGCCCAATTGCTCAACGAGCCGCCCTTCGGCGGCGAGCCCGAGGCGTACGCGCTGTCCGGCGATCCCGCGCTGGTGGACCACGCGCTGCCGGGCTGCGAGGCCCGCAAGCTGCGCCGGATCGACTGGATCGACATCGTGCTGAGCCTGTGGGAGCGCGCCGACCCGAGCGTGACCGCCGACATCCTGGGCCGCCACGGCGAGCTGTTCCCGGAGCGGATCAGGGTCACCGCGCAGGCCGCGTTGGCCGCCGAGGACCCGACCCCGCTACGGGAGTTGCGCGCCCGCTGGGACCGGGGACCGCGTGCCGAACCGCCCATACCCGAGCACCGCCGGCCACCCGCCGACCGGCTTCGCGACACCCCGCTCGATCCGTGGCACTCCTGGCTCGTCGCCGCGGTCACCTCCGGCGAGCTGGATGCCGAGGAGGTCGTCCGGTACGCCCGCCCGGCCCGGCACGCGTTCGAGGCCCTGGTCGCGATCGACGCCTACCACTGGGCCCCGGGCAGCGCCCGCCCGGCACTGGCCCGACTCGGCAAGCGGATCGGCCCCAACCCGGAGGCCTGGGTGATCCTGGCCGGCCTGACCGCCGACTTCGAGGGCACCCTGACCGAACTCGCCGACCTGTGCGCGGCCGCCGCCGGTTGACCCCGGCGGTCAGTTCAACACGAGGCGCAGGACGCGGTCGTCGCCCTTGCGCGGACTGCCCCGGCCGTCCGTCATGCTGGTGGTCAACCACAGTTCGCCCGAGACGACCAGCACCGTGCGCAGCCGACCGTACTTGCCCTGGAAGTACGCCTTCGGCGTGCCGACCGTGGAGCCCAGGATCGGGGCCTGCCACAGCCGTTCGCCCTTGAGGCCGGCCAGGTAGACGACGTCGCCCAGGATCGCGATGCCGCTCGGGGAGGCGTCGTCGGTGGCCCACTGGGCGACCGGGTTCATGTACCGCGGGTCGTCGCCGGTGCCCTCGACCTCCGGCCAGCCGTAGTTGGCGCCGGAGCGGATCAGGTTCAGCTCGTCCCAGGTGTCCTGGCCGAACTCGCCCGCCCACAGCCGCCCGGTCGAATCCCAGGCCAGGCCCTGGACGTTGCGGTGACCCAGGCTCCACACCGGGGAGCCAGGGAACGGGTTGCCGGGCGCCGGCTTGCCGTCCGGGGTGAGTCGCAGGATCTTGCCGCCGAGCGAGGAGACGTCCTGCGCCAGGGCCTTGCGGCCGGCCTCGCCGGTGCCCGCGTACAACATGCCGTCGGGGCCGAACGCGATCCGGCCGCCGTTGTGGTTCGAGCCCGCCGGGATCCCGGAGACCAGCACCTCGGGGCCGCCCAACGGCTGCCCCGGCACGTACGTCATCCGGACGATCCGGTTGTCCTGTTCCGTGGTCAGGTACGCGTACAGGAAGTGGTCGGTCGCGAAGCTCGGCGACACCGCGATCCCGAGCAGACCCCCCTCCCCGCGATGCACCGAACCCGGCACCGTGCCCACCACCACCGGCGTCGGTGTGCCCGGACCGAAGCGGGTGATCGTGCCCGTGTCGCGCGAGGACACCAGCGCGTCCTTGTCCGGCAGCACCGCCACGCCCCACGGCGTGTTCAGATCCCGGGCCAACTCGCCGGCCACGACCGGCTCGGCGACCTTGGCCGCGGTCGGCCCGGCCGGCACGTTCGGCGGCTGCGTCCCGGCCACCGGCGCGGAGGAGCCACCCGGTGTGGCCTTGCCGTCCGACGAGCCGCCGTCACCACCACACGCGGTGAGTCCGGCCGCCATCGCGACGGCGAGCGCCAGGGCGGGCCAACGAGCCTTGGGACGGCGTGTGCGCACCGGAAACACCACCTTCTCGGGTTACCTCGACCCTAAGCGGCCCGGGCCCGCGAGGGAGGGGCCCGACACGACATTTAGAGTTCCTGCCATGGTCACCGAAGGCAGGATCTGGGTTCCGTACACCCTCGAACAACTCGCCCCGCTCCCCGGCAAACTCGGCGGCGGCTCCTCGATCGTCGACGTCTACGACGGCTTCGACGGCGCGGTGCCGGACACCGCCGCCGACGTCGAGCTGTACGTCCTGCCGTACACCTTCGACCGCGAACCGCTCGCCCGGATCGCGGACATGCCCCGGCTCAGGATGATCCAGACGCTGACCGCGGGCTACGAACACGTGCTGCCGTACCTGCCGCCCGGTGTGCTGCTGTGCAACGGCAGAGGCATCCACGAGACCAGCACCGCCGAACTCGCGATCACCCTCACCCTCGCCGCGCTGCGCGACATCCCGACCTTCGTGCGCGGCCAGGACGCGGGCGAGTGGCGGTCGGGGTTCTATCCGGCGCTGGCCGACAAGAGCGTGCTGATCCTCGGGTACGGGGCGATCGGCGAAGCGGTGGACCGCCGGCTCCAGGGCTTCGAGGTGGACGTGGTCCGGGTCGCCCGCAGCGCCCGGGCCGGCGCGCACGGACCGGTCCGGGCGATGGCCGAGCTGCCCGAACTGCTCCCGCGGGCCGACGTGGTGATCGTGACGGTTCCGCTCACCGAGGACACCCGCGGCCTCGTCGACGCCGACTTCCTGGCCCGGCTCCCGGCCGGCGCGCTCGTGGTCAACGTCGCGCGCGGCCCGGTCGTGGACACCGAAGCGCTGCTCGCCGAACTGGACGCCGGCCGCCTGCGCGCGGCGCTGGACGTCACCGATCCCGAGCCGCTGCCCGCCGACCACCCGCTGCGCTTCGCCCCCGGCACGTTGATCAGCCCGCACGTCGGCGGCAGCTCGTCCGCCTTCCTCCCACGTGCCCTGCGGCTGATCCGCGAGCAGCTCGAACGCTGGTCCGAAGGGGTGACTCCGGCGAACGTCGTGCGCGATTGAGCAACAAAAACCGTCCGGTCGCGCTCTGCTTTGAGTAAGGGCCGACACCGGTACGGTGTGCCCGCGCACGCCGACCCGGACGGAGAGACATGAAAGACAGGGGGACGGCGCCCGGCGCTGTTCACAGGCGGTTCGAGGCCCTCGACACCGCCGAGGCGGCCGCCGCGCCCGCCGCCCCGGCGGTTGTCGAACCGGCGGTGATCGCTCCCCGAACGGGTGAACACGACCACGGATTGCGCACGGTCGTCGAGCGGGCCAGGCGACGGATCGGCTCGGGCGCCCTGCCGTACCTGCTTGCCGCGCTGTTCTTCGTGATCTACACGACGCACTCGCTGCTGCGGCATCGCCGGATGGAGACGCACGCCTACGACCTGGGTCTGTTCGAGCAGGTGGTCCGGGCGTATTCGAACTTCGAGGCGCCCGTGTCGGACATCCGGGCGCCGGACTTCAACGTGCTCGGCGAGCACTTCCACCCGATCCTGGCGCTGCTCGGTCCGATCTACCGGGTCTTTCCCGGTCCGAGCACGCTGTTGGTCGCCCAGGCGTTCCTGGTGGCGATCTCGGTCGTGCCGATCACCCGGATCGCCGCGCGCGCGTTCGGCCCGTGGGGCACGGCCGCGCTCGGCATCGCGTACGGCCTGTCCTGGGGCATCCAGTCGGCCGTCTCGTTCGACTTCCACGAGATCGCGTTCGCGGTTCCGCTGCTGGCCTTCGGCCTGGACCGCTTCCTGCTCGGCCGGTACCTCACGGCGATGGCCTGGTGGTTGCCGCTGATCCTGGTCAAGGAGGACCTCGGGCTCACCTTCGCCGCGGCGGCCGTACCGCTGTTGCTGCTGCGCCGCTGGAAGATGGCCGCGGCGCACGTGCTGATCGGCGCGTCGGCGTTCGCGCTGGCGATCTTCGTGCTGCTGCCGGCGATCAACCCCAACGACACGTACGCGTTCTGGGGCAACCTCGACTCCAGCCAGCGCTCCGGCAACGCGGATCCCACCACGCCGTTGGGCCGGGTGCCGATCTCCGAGCTGGTCATCGAACTGCCCATGTCGATGGTGCTGCCCAGCGTGAAGTGGATGACGCTGTTCACGCTGTTGCTGCCCACCGGGTTCATCGCGCTGCGTTCGCCGATCCTGGCGATGATCGTGCCGACGATGTTGTGGCGGTTCACCTCCAGCAACGAGTACTACTGGGGCACGTATTTCCACTACAGCGCGGTCCTGATGCCGATCGTGTTCGCGGCGTTCGTGGACGGTGTGGTCCGGTTGCGCGCGTCGCGGGTGGATTGGCTGCGCCGGTACGCGGTCCACGCCGCGATCGTCCCGCTCGCGGTGTCGCTGGCGTTCGCGCGCGACTTCCCGCTGATGGACCTGCTGCACAAGCGCACCTATATGGTGCCGGACCGGGTGCGCTCGGCGCACAAGGTGCTCGACCGGGTTCCGGACGGCGCGACGGTGTCGGCCACGATGAGCTTCTCGCCGCAACTGGTCTCGCGGGCGGGGCGGGTGACCGACTTCCCGACCCTGCTGCCCGGGCGCGGGTACGCGGCGATCGAGGTGTGGGGCAACAACAAGGACTGGGCCCGCTACTGGATCGCGCACCTGATCGGGCAGGGTTTCACCGAGGTGGCGCGCGAACCGGGCGCGGTCCTGCTCAAGCGCGACTGAACCGGGCACCCGACCGGGGGCGCCACGAAATCCGAGGGCGGTCGAGCGCCCACCCGTGCCCACGGCCGAGCGACCCGCCCGCGCCCTCCGCGCCGGTCACACGCTCGGCCGTCCGAGTTCTCCGTCGCCGGCGCGCGTCGCCGGACCGCACCGCGTTGCCGACCCCGAGTGCCCACCGATCCGGCCCCACCGAGGCCGCACTGAGGCCCTGCCGAGCCCCCGGCGGGGCCTCGGCCCGCCTTCCGGACCCCGCGAAGGCCGCCG
Source organism: Embleya sp. NPDC127516 (assembly GCF_044765325.1). Classification (NCBI taxonomy): domain Bacteria; kingdom Bacillati; phylum Actinomycetota; class Actinomycetes; order Kitasatosporales; family Streptomycetaceae; genus Embleya; species Embleya sp. NPDC127516. The sequence goes on from NZ_JBIWJT010000003.1 coordinate 472,269, forward strand.
GGCGATCGTTGAAACTCCCAGGTTTGCCCTGATCAGAGCCCCTTTTTCCGTCCAGTGTCGGGACTTTGTCACAAATGCACGGGAAGGGACTCCCATGCCGGCCATCATTAGTTACTCTGTGTTGAGTAAGACAAGCTCACAGTGACGGGTTGGTGTATCGTCCGAGTCGTGGGGCGTTGAGAGACGCGCACGGTCGGGTGTCGCACCCCCGTCGCGCCGGCGCCGACCGCCCCGCCTCACGGCTGGGGTGTGAGGGCCGGTGCAGTGCCATGAAGCGCCGTGGCGGCGACTTCGGGCAGAGGGGAGTGCGGAATGCCGGGGGACCACTGCCGGAGTGGCCGAGCCACGACGACCCGGTGCGGCTGCTGATCTTGGCCGACACCCCTACGCAGCGGCAGTTGAAGTATCTGATCGTGCCGCTGTGTCTCGTGTACGCGATCGGTGCGCTCCAGGGCTGGGGCAATCCGACCTTGTCGCTGGCGATGGGCGACTTCGGCCTGGCGGCCGCGGCGGCCGTGGCGGCGATCTCCTGCGCGCTCAAGGCCGTGCGCGAATCCGGTCGGGCCCGGTTGTCGTGGGCGCTGTTCGCCTTCTCCGCCACGATGGTCTCGCTCGGCAACGGGATCTGGGGCTGGTACGAGGTCGTCCTGGACGTCCCGGTGCCCACGCCCGGTCCCACCGACGTGATCTTCCTGCTGTTCGCGCCGCCCACCATCGTTGGCCTGCTCCTGGTGGCGCAGCGCCCGCGCGGCATCGCGGCGTGGACCTGCATGGCGCTGGACGGGTGGCTGATCGCGGGCTCGCTGTTCACGCTCGGCTGGAGTCTCGCGCTGGCCCGCAGTACCAACGGGGATCGCTCGGACATCCTCAAGATCGTGCTCACCCTCGCCTATCCGGTGCTCGACATCCTGATGATCAGCATGGTCCTCGGATTGCGTTTTCGGGCCGGTTCGGGAGATCGCGCGGCACTGAACCTGGCGCTGGTGGGCCTCGCGGTCACCGTGATGAGCGACGCGCTGTGGACCACACCCGGACTCAACAGTGGCTACCGCTCGGGCGGACTGCTGGACGCGGGCTGGTTCGCGGGCAGCCTGCTGCTCGCGATCGCGCCGTGGACCGGCGATCGGGTCGAGGCGCACGAGCGTCCCCGACACCGCACCATCTCGATGTTGTCCGCGCTCACCCCCTACATCGCCGCCGCGGTGTGCACCGCCGGCGTGCTCGGCGGCGCGGTGGCCGGCCACGCGCCGGACAAGGTGGTGCTCGGCGTCGGCGCGACCGTACTGGTCACCCTGGTCCTGCGGCAGGGCATCACACTCGTCGACAACGTGTTCATGGCCCAGGAACTGTCGGCGAAGGAGAGCCACTTCCGGTCCCTGGTGCAGGGCTCCAGCGATGTGATCATGATCGCGGCGAGCGACGGCGTGCTCCAGTACGTCAGCCACGCAGTGCGCCGGGTGTACGGGTTCGAGCCCGAGGAGTTGGTCGGTACCCGGCTGGAGTTGCTCATCCATCCCGAGGAGAGCGCGCGGGTACAGCGCGAACTACGCGCGTTCTTGGACGGCGCGGTGCCGGTGGGCGAGGCGGACACCGCGATGGTGCGGGTGGAATGTCGGATCCGCTCGGCCGGCGGCACCTGGCTGCACACCGAATCGGCGGTGAACCGCTACGGCGACGGGCTGATCTTCAACAGCCGCGACGTCACCGACCGGATCAAGTTGCAGACCCAACTGGAGCACGACGCCTTCCACGACCGGCTCACCGACCTGCCCAACCGGGCCCTGTTCGAGGACCGGATCCAGCACGCGCTGGCCCAGCGGCGCGGGATCACCCCCACCATCGCGGTGTTGTTCGTCGACCTGGACGGGTTCAAGGCCGTCAACGACAACTACGGGCACACCGCGGGCGACGAACTGCTCGTGCAGGCCGCGCGCCGGCTCGAACACGCGGTTCGGATCGGTGACACCGTGGCCCGGTTCGGCGGCGACGAGTTCGCCGCGCTCCTGGTCGGCGACCCCACCCCGCGGGCGATCCGGGAGATCGCCGAACGGCTGCTCTCCACGCTGTCCGCGCCGTACCGGATCGCCGACGGCGAGGTACGCGTCGCGGCGAGCATCGGGATCGCCTTCTCCGCGCCCGGCATCGCACCGGCCGACCTGATGCGGCACGCGGACGCCGCGATGTACCGGGCCAAGGACGGCGGCAAGGGCCGGGTCGAGGTCTACACCCCCGACATGGACGCCGACGTGGAGCGCCGCGCGGCCCGCGCCGCCGGGCGCCGGCGGGTGGACCGGGACGGCCGGCTGGCCGTGTCGTACCAACCGGTGGTGGACCTGGACACCGGTCGGGTGCGCGACGTGGAGGCGGCGCTGTGTCGGGTCGAGGACGGCGTGGTGCCCGGCCGGGCCGACCACGTCCGGCTGACCGCGGGCGTGGACGGCCGACTCTCGGCGGTGGGCCGCAGGCTGCTGGAGGAGAGCGCGCTGGCCGCGACCACCTGGCGGGCCGCCGGGCACGAGATCGGCGTCACGGTCGGCCTGGCGGCCCGCCAACTCACCGGCCCCGGCTTCCTGGACGTGCTGGAGGAGACCCTGCGCGGTGCCGATCTGCCGGCCGGCGCGTTGACCCTGGAGATCACCGACAACGTGCTGCCGGACGGCGACGAACTGCTGCTGAGCCGGATCGCGGTGCTGCGCCGGTTGGGTGTGCGGTTGTCCCTGGACGACTTCGGCACCGGCCACTCCTCGCTCACCTACCTGCGCCGACTGCCGGTGGACGTACTCAAGATCGACCGCTCGTTCGTCGCCGAGGTCGGCACGTGTCCACACCTGACCGTGCTCACCTCGACCATCGTGCGCCTCGGGTTGGAATCCGGACTGACCCTGGTGGCGGCCGGCATCGACAGCCACGCGCAGGTCGACATACTTCGCGAGATGGGCTGTCAGCGGGGGCAGGGCAACTGGTTCCACCCGGCGGTGTCCGGGGACACGATCTTCGATGTGCTCGGCCAGACGCCGCTGGGCAACAGCGCGGTGCGCGGCCCGCGTCCGGAGCCGCTCCCGGAGGCGCGCGCGCCGCTGCCGGTCCAGGTGCCCAGGTCGCAGCTGTGAGTGTGGCCGCGGCGGGCCCCGAGCGGCGCCGGCATCCGGGTCGGTGTCCGAGGTGGTGACCGCAGGGGTGTCCGCGGCGGCACCGGGGCCGGCCGAAACCATGACGTCCCGTCAGTCCTGGACAAAGAGTCTCGAATACTGAGACGCGTGAAGAGCCGGCTTGACACGTACACGGGCGCGGAGGGAGAGTCGCGGGCATGCAGACCCGCATCCTCGTACTTGAGAAGCGCGTGCACTGACCACCGAGTCGGTTCGCGCGCCCCCCTCGCTTGCCTAACGGCACGGGGGGTTTTTTGTTGCAGTCCGACGGGTCCGGGCCTCGCGCCCCACTCGATATGCCGACTTCAGATCGAGAAGAGACGAAAGCATGACCGATCAGGTGACAGGAGCCCAAGCGCTGATCCGCTCCCTGGAAGCCGCAGGGGTGGACACGGTCTTCGGCATCCCCGGGGGCGCGATTCTTCCCGCCTACGATCCGATGATGGACTCGACGAAGGTGCGCCACATCCTCGTCCGGCACGAGCAGGGCGCGGGTCACGCCGCGGAGGGATACGCGCAGGCCACCGGCAAGGTCGGGGTGTGCATGGCCACGTCGGGCCCCGGCGCGACCAACCTGGTGACGCCGATCGCCGACGCGCACATGGACTCGGTGCCGATCGTCGCGATCACCGGTCAGGTGGCCAGCGCCGCGATCGGTACGGACGCCTTCCAGGAGGCGGACATCTGCGGCATCACGATGCCGATCACCAAGCACAACTTCCTGGTCACCGACCCGGCCGAGATCGCGCCGACGATCGCCGCGGCGTTCCACATCGCCTCCACCGGCCGGCCCGGCCCGGTCCTGGTCGACATCTCCAAGGACGCGCTCCAGGCGACCACCGACTTCGTCTGGAACGGCACCCCCGAACTGCCCGGCTACCGCCCGGTCACCCGGCCGCACGCGAAGCAGATCCGCGAGGCCGCGCGGCTGCTCAGCGAGGCCAAGCGCCCGGTCCTGTACGTCGGCGGCGGGGTGCTCAAGGCGCACGCGTCGGCCGAACTGAAGATCCTCGCCGAGCTGACCGGCGCGCCGGTGGTCACCACGCTGATGGCGCTGGGCGCGTTCCCGGACAGCCACCCGCAGCACCTGGGCATGCCGGGCATGCACGGCACGGTGGCCGCGGTCACCGCGCTGCAGAAGTCGGACCTGATCTTCGCGCTCGGCGCCCGCTTCGACGACCGGGTCACCGGCAAGCTGGACACCTTCGCGCCGTACGCCACCATCGTGCACGCGGACATCGACCCGGCCGAGATCTCCAAGAACCGCACCGCGGACGTGCCGATCGTCGGCGACGCCCGCGAGGTGATCGCCGACCTGGTGGTCGCGGTCCAGGCCGAGCACGAGGCGGGCCGGTTCGGCGACTACCAGGAGTGGTGGACCGCGCTGAACCGCTGGCGCGAGACCTACCCGCTGGGCTACGACGTGCCCGCGGACGGCTCGCTGTCGCCGCAACTGGTGATCGAGCGGCTCGGCGCGATCTCGGGCCCGGACACGATCTTCGCCTCCGGCGTCGGCCAGCACCAGATGTGGGCCTCGCAGTTCATCCGCTACGAGAAGCCGTACACCTGGCTCAACTCCGGCGGCGCCGGGACCATGGGCTATTCGGTGCCCGCCGCGATGGGCGCCAAGGCCGGCATGCCGGACACCACGGTGTGGGCGATCGACGGCGACGGTTGTTTCCAGATGACCAATCAGGAACTGGTCACCTGCGCGGTCAACGACATCCCGATCAAGGTCGCCATCATCAACAACGGCACCCTGGGCATGGTCCGCCAGTGGCAGACGCTCTTCTACAACGAGCGCTACTCCAACACCGACCTGCAGAGCCGCCGGCTGCCGGACTTCGTCAAGCTCGCCGAGGCGATGGGTTGCGTCGGGCTGCGCTGCGAGAGCCCGGACCAGTTGGACGAGATCATCCACAAGGCGATGTCGATCAACGACGCTCCCGTGGTCATCGACTTCGTCGTCCACCAGGACGCGATGGTGTGGCCGATGGTCGCGGCGGGTTCCTCCAACGACGAGGTGATGGCCGCGCGCGACGTGCGTCCCGACTTCGGCGACTCGGACGACTGACAGGCCGACAGGGCATCAGGAAGGCATAGGAGTCCAGCGATCATGTCCAAGCACACCCTCTCGGTCCTTGTCGAGAACAAGCCCGGTGTCCTCGCCCGGATCACCGCGCTGTTCTCGCGTCGGGGCTTCAACATCGACTCGCTCGCGGTCGGCACCACCGAGCATCCGGACATCTCGCGGATCACCATCGTGGTCAGCGTGGTCGAGGAACTGCCGCTGGAGCAGGTCACGAAGCAGCTCAACAAGCTGGTCAACGTGCTCAAGATCGTCGAGCTGGATCCGCCCGCGTCGGTGCAGCGCCAGCTCCTGCTGGTCAAGGTGCGCGCGGACCACGAGACGCGTTCGCAAGTGGTGGAGATCGTCCAGCTCTTCCGCGCCAAGACGGTCGACGTCTCGCCCGAGGCGGTCACCGTCGAGGCCACCGGCGGCCCCGACAAGCTGGCCGCGATGTTGCGCATGCTGGAGCCGTTCGGCATCAAGGAACTCGTCCAGTCCGGCGTCGTGGCGATCGGCCGCGGCGGACGCTCGATCACCGACCGTTCGCTGCGGTCGGTGGAGCGCTCGGCCTGACGGATATGTCCGGACCTCGGTTCTGACGGACCGTCATGGTCCACATTTCAAACCGGCGGCACGCGGTTCGTTCGTGATTTGCGAAGATGACGAGCGGGGCGTGGCCCCGAAAACCCAGTCTTGAAGGAGAACCCCGAAGTGGCCGAGCTGTTCTACGACGACGACGCCGACCTGTCCATCATTCAGAACCGCAAGGTCGCGGTGCTCGGCTACGGCAGCCAGGGTCACGCCCACGCGCTGTCGCTGCGGGACTCCGGTGTCGACGTGCGGGTCGGTCTGCTGGAGGGCTCGAAGAGCCGCGCCAAGGCCGAGGAGGCGGGCCTGCGGGTCGTCACTCCCGCCGAGGCCGCCGCCGAGGCGAGCGTCATCATGATCCTGACCCCGGACCCGGTCCAGGCGAAGGTCTACGCCGAGGCCGTGGAGCCCAACCTGCAGGACGGCGACGCGCTGTTCTTCGGGCACGGCTTCAACATCCGGTTCGGCTTCATCAAGCCGCCGGCCAACGTCGACGTGTGCATGGTCGCCCCCAAGGGCCCCGGCCACCTGGTCCGTCGGCAGTACGAAGAGGGTCGCGGCGTGCCGTGCATCGTCGCGGTCGAGCAGGACGCGTCGGGCCAGGGCCTGGCGCTCGCCCTCTCCTACGCGAAGGGCATCGGCGGCACCCGTGCCGGCGTCATCAAGACCACCTTCACCGAGGAGACCGAGACCGACCTGTTCGGTGAGCAGGCGGTGCTCTGCGGCGGCGCCTCGGCGCTGGTCAAGGCGGGCTTCGAGACCCTGGTCGAGGCCGGCTACCAGCCGGAGATCGCCTACTTCGAGTGCATGCACGAGCTGAAGCTCATCGTCGACCTCATGTACGAGGGCGGCCTGGAGAAGATGCGCTGGTCCATCTCGGAGACCGCCGAGTGGGGCGACTACATCACCGGCCCCCGGATCATCACGGCCGACACCAAGGCCGAGATGAAGAAGGTGCTCGCCGAGATCCAGGACGGTTCGTTCGCGACCGCGTGGATGGCGGAGTACGAGGCGGGTCTGCCGAAGTACAAGGAGTACGTGAAGGCGGACTCCGAGCACAAGCTGGAGACCACCGGCAAGGAGCTCCGCAAGATGATGAGCTGGGTGACGAACGAGGGCTGATCCTCGACTCGACGTGTTGCCTGCCGCTTCGGCGGTGTGAAGTGCCCCGGGCCGGGATCGGTCCGGGGTGCTGCTTTTTGGGCGACTTCGTCGCCGGCTCGCGAGGCGCCGCTTTTTTGCTCCCCCGCTTCGCTCCTCCGCAAAAAAGCGGCGCCTCGCTCGTGACTTCGTGTCCCTCCGCTTCGCTCCGGGGCACGAAGTCAAAACTTGCGGCTC
>NZ_JBIWJT010000003.1:479512-607719 GCF_044765325.1 Embleya sp. NPDC127516
TCCGCCGCTCTCCGCGCTTCGCGCGTCGATCACTTGGGTGGGCGGGGGTCGGGGGCGCTGACGCGCCGGGGGTTTGGGCTGCGCTTCGGGGCGCGAAGGCCGGCCTGCGGCTCGGCCGCTGTCCGCGCTTCGCGCGTCGATCGCTGGGGTGGGGGTGGGTCGGGGTGCTGACGCGCTGGGGGTTTGGGCTTTGCTTCGGGGCGCGAAGGCCGGCCTGCGGCTCGGCCGCTTTCCGTGCTTCGCGCGTTGATTACTGGGGTCGGGGGCGCTGATGCGCCGGGGGTTGGGCGCAACCGGTGGGGGGTGGGGTGCGTGTGGACCGTACCGGGGGTGTCGCGTGGGGCGGTGCGGGGAGGGACGGGGGACGTGGCATGGGGGAGGGGGAGGCGCTTTCCGATGCGTTCGGCGCGTTCGAACGGGACGTGCGGCGTGTGCTTGGTGAGCGGCCGGACGGAGGGCGGCCGGCCTTGGGGGTGTTGATCGCGCGGCGTCGGCGTCGGCGGCTCGCCTGCGTCGGGGTCGGGATCGTGGTGGTGGTTTCGGGGCTCCGGTTGGTCGTTGCACGGAACCGATCACCCGGTCGTGTGCGTGGGTGGGGGAGAGACGCTCGAGGCGGGTGTTCCGCGACCTGAACCGACATCGGGTGCGCGCCCCGGGCCGGATAAAGTACCGGGTCACGGCAGGACAGACACGCCGCGACGGGACGCGGGGGAACGATGGGACGGGACACGGGCGGTCGCGCCGACTTCGACGTGTTCTACGCGGAGAGCCACGGCGCCCTCGTCGCACACCTGTACGCGCTGACCGGAGATTTCGGCGAGGCCCAGGAGGCCGCGCAGGAGACCTACATCCGGGCCTGGAAGGACTGGGAGCGGATCAGCGACTACGAGAACCCCGTCGCGTGGATCCGCCTGGTCGGTCAACGTATCGCGGTCAGCAGGTGGCGGCGCACGCGTACCGCGCTCAAGAGCTGGATCCGGCACGGCCCGGACGGGGATCTGCCCGCGCCTGGCCCCGAATCCGTGGCCCTGGTCGCCGCGTTGCGCCAGATTCCCGAGGCCCAGCGCCGTGCGGTGGTGATGCATCACATGGGCGGGCTGTCGGTGGCCGAGATCGCCGCGCACGAGGGCGCGCCCGAGGGCACCATCAAGGCCCGCCTGTCCCGGGGCCGCGCCGCGCTCGCCGGCCTGCTCGCGGACGGTTCGGAGGCGGTCCGGACCGGACGCTCCTAGGCCACGACGCGGTCCATCCGGGTTCATCCGCGCGGCTGTGCCCGGAAAACCCGAAGGAATTGGCCTTCCGGATCACATGCCAGGGCCGTATCCGAGGCAGCATGCTTGAACGAGGCAGTGCTATCGCCGCACCGGACTTGCCGTTCCGGGCCGACATCGTGGAGCGTGAGACACATGAGGGGCAGAGGGGACTCGGGTCGGGAGACGACCGTGCCGGCTCGCGGTGGCTTCCCGGAACGGACGCTGCGGCAGGACGAATTGCGCGCCCAGCGGGCACCGGCGGCGGACGACGACATCTTCGGCGACCTGTACCTCGACTTCGAGGACGCGCCCGCCCGCGAGCCGGCCGAGCGGAACGGGCCGGCGCAGCCGCGGCCGACGCACGACCCGGAGCCCGCGCCGAACGGCTCGGCCGACGAGTTCGCGGCCGAACCCGAGCCGGACGACGGCCGGCCGCGAGCGGACGCCGCCACGTCGTACGAGGGGTACGACGCCGACCCGGCGGACGATCCGGCGCCCGCGCCGGCGGCGGATTCCGGCCTGCCGCAGGCCGATGCCGAGGCGGCACCGGCCGAGGCGCCCGAGGCCGCGTCGCGTTCGTTGTGGGACCAGGCCCCCCGGCCCGCCGAGACGTTCGCGACCGGGCCGGACGCGGCGGAGCGCGGGCCCGACGCGATCCCGCACACCGTGACCCCGCGCGCGGTCCGCCCGGAGGGCGGCATCCCGGCCGCGCCGCCACCGGTGCCCGCGCCGCCGACGATCTCCGGCGGCTCCGCCGACACCACCTTCGCCGCCGGGCACGCGGTGCCGCCGCCGCCCTCGGTGCCGCCGATGCCCACTTCGCCGCCGCCGGTGCCCGAACCGCAGACCCGGCTGCTGCCGGCCGACCCGCCGGTGCCCGAACCGGTCGAGGAGGCGGACGAGTTGGACGTACCCACCACCTCGCGCAGCGACAGCCTGCGTCGGGCCGACGCGGCCGAGGGCGACGTCCCGGAGGACACCGGGCCGCCGCTGGGCGTCCAGGCGTCCGCGTGGTCCACGTCCTCGCACCCCGGTCGGCGACGCGCCGCGCGGCGCGAACGGCGCGGATTGGGCCCGGAGCTGACCGCTCGCGACAACGACGACCGGTATGCCGCGACGGGCGACGTGTTCATCGTCGCCGACGGCCTCGGCGGCCACCCCGCCGGTTGGTACGCGGCCGACGTCGCGGTGCGCACGCTGGTGGCCGAACTCGCCGCCGCCGACCTGGCCGCGGGCTGGAGCGACCGGCTCAGCGCCGCGATCGCGGTCGCCGACCTGGCGGTGCGCCGGCACGGTGTCGCGCAGTACGAGGGCATGCGCACGACCGTGGTGGCGGCCGTCCTGCAACACGGCAGGCTGCACCTGGCCGGCTGCGGCGACAGCGTGTGCTGGCTGGTGCGCGGCGGCCGGGCGTTCCGGCTGACCGAACAGGGCAACGCGGCCGAATTCGGCCGTCCCTGGCTGCTGACCTCCACCCCGTTGGGCGGCTCCCAGGCCCCCGATCCCGAACTGCAACGCATCGAACTGCACCCGGGCGACCGTGTGGTCCTCGCCACGGACGGCGTCGGCCACCTGCCCGACGAGACGGTGGCCGACCTCGTGCACGGCGACCCCTTCCACGCGGCAACGACCTTGACCAGGACGGCCGTCGAGAGTGGTGACGACGACGCGACGGCGGTCGTGGTCGAATGCGACGCACTGCCGGTTCCGGCGGGTCATCGCTCCGGCGCCGACCCCAGGGAACAACCGGAGGATGCGTCGAGTGCCCCCGGGGCCCTACGGTCGGACGGCGGGACTGCCTGGTGACGGTTCACCGGGCGAAGATGGGCGATGCCCCAGGGCGGGGCACGAGACCGGACGGATGGCGATGCTCGAACTGATCCTCACCGTGGCGACGTCGGACGACGCCGACCAGCAGGAGTCGGACCTGGCCCGGCCGCGCACGGTGAAGGTGCAAAGCGAGCCCGGCAAGAAGATCGCGATCGGCCGGGACCCGTCGCGGTGTGGCCTGGTCACGCCCAAGGACTGGCGCTTCGTGTCGCGTGTGCACCTGGAGTTCGTCTACTCCCTGGAGCGCGGCTGGAGCGTGGAGTGGCTCCAGGGCTCGCACCCGCGCCCGGTCGCGCTGGTGCAGATCGATCGTGAGGGCGTGTCGGAACCGGTGCCCTACGGCGCGACGCTGCCGTTGGGTTCGCTGCGCCCGGGCCGGGTGGTGGTCACCGACCTGGCCCGACGGCGACGGGTCCTGGTGGAGTGGCGGGTCTCCCTGCCGCAACGCCCGGGCGAGGAGCCCACCGAACCGGACGTGGGCGTCCCCGAGACCCAGGACGTCGCGCCGTTCGTGTTGCAGAACCGCCTCTCCGAGACGGAGATGGAGGTGCTGGCCGCGCTGTCCTGTGACTGGGTGCACGGTCGTCCGGTCAAGCGGGCCAAGTCGACCAAGGAACTGTGCGAGCTGCTGCACCTGTCCGCGGCCACGGTCGAGCGGTACAAGACCAAGCTGCGCCGCGAGTTCTACAGTTCGGGCCTGTGCCCGGAGCTGAACTCCCTGCTCGGTCCGAACTACCTCGACACCGTGCGGCACGTGCACGGGGGCTGGGACCTGATAGCGCAGACCGCGGTCACCCACGGCATAACGGGACGCGGTCCGTGCCCGTGTGGTGCGGACGCGCCGCACGCGGGTACCAGGTGAGCGGTAGGACCGGGGAGGGGGCGAGGGGATCATGCTCGAACTGAACATGTCGTTCGTCGCGATCGAGGACGGCCGCGAGGCGGAGCGCGATCCGCTGCCGAGCCCCAAGAGCGTGCGAAAGCCCGGGGTGGCGGGCACGCGGGTGTTCGTGGGGCGCGACCCCAGCGTGTGCCGGCCGCTGCTGACGCCGCACGACTGGCTGTTCGTCTCGCGCAAGCACCTGGTCTTCGAGTACAGCGAGGACCGGGGCTGGACCGTGGAGTGGCCGCGCGGACAGCGGGACACGCCGGTGGCGATCGTTCGGATCAAGCGCGGCGAGACCTCGCAGGACATGCCGTACGGCGCGATCCTGCCGCTGCCCGCGCGCACCAGCGGCAACATCCTGGTCAGCGACCTGGCCCGGCGGCGCAGCGTGGTGCTCGCGTGGCGGGCGATGCAGCCGGTCCGGCCCAGTACGTCCGCGTCGCTGGTCGGGACCGCTCCGGACACGGTGGACATCGGTCCGGAGGAACTGCGCACCAAGCTGAGCGGGGTGCGGCTGGAGGTGCTCGCGGCGATGTCCTGCGACTGGATCCACGGCCGCGCCACCAAGCGGCCCAAGACCACCGACGAGCTGTGCGAGATGCTCTACATGGCCAAGGCCACGGTCGAGCGCTGCAAGACGGAACTGCGCCGGGACTTCTACAGCTCGGAACTTTGCCCGGAATTGAACCACTTGCTGGGGCCCGACTATCTGGACACCACCCCGCATGTGCACGGAGGTTGGGACCTGATCGCCCAGACGGCGGTCACCTGCGGCATTGTGGGACGCGAACCGTGCCCGTGCGCACGTCGCGGTGGATCGATCGACTGAACCACGGGGGGTCGGCCGCACGGCGGGCCGGCACGCGGGATCGACTGTGGATGGACTGACGGCCAGGAGCGTGGGGGAGGAAACCGGTGCTCGATCTCAACATGGCGTCGACTTCGGGGGCGGACGACGCGGCGACGGTCGCCATGCTGATGGCAAGCGCGCCGAGTCGGCCGGGGGCGACGTTGGCGGTCGGTCGCGACGCGACCCGCTGCCATCTCGTGACGCCGGCCGACTGGCTGTTCGTCTCCCGGGTGCACCTGGAATTCCAGTGCGACGACGACACGACGTGGTGGGTCACCTGGCGGCGCGGCTCGCAGAACGCGCCGGTGGCCGAGGTCCAGGTGGACGACGGCGAGACCCGCACGCTGCCCTACGGCGGCACCGCGCCGCTGCCCAACCGCGGCTCCGGCGAGGTGGTCATCCTGGACCTGAACGGGCAGCGCCGGGTCACCATCGGGTGGTTCCTGGCCGGCGACTGAGCGTCGAATCGATCCCGAGCCGATCCATCCGCTGATCTGACGACAGGTCAGGAGTGTTGCCCCCACCCGTCCGGAGTCCACACATCGGACATCTGTGAAGTCCTTCACAAGGGCGGCGGTAGGATCGGCCACGCGTCAGGCCACCCCGTCGTGCGTCTTCCACGCGGCCACCCGTCATCGCAGCACGCGAAGGAAAACCGTGAGCAAGCCCGTCGTTCTCATCGCCGAAGAGCTGTCCCCGGCCACCGTCGATGCCCTCGGACCCGATTTCGAGATCCGCCACTGCGATGGTGCGAACCGCGGTGAGCTGCTGTCCGCGATCGCCGACGTCGACGCCATCCTGATCCGCAGCGCCACCAAGGTGGACGCCGAGGCGATCGCCGCCGCGAACCGCCTCAAGGTGGTCGCGCGCGCCGGTGTGGGGCTCGACAACGTGGACGTCCCGGCCGCCACCAAGGCCGGCGTCATGGTCGTCAACGCGCCGACCTCGAACATCGTCACCGCCGCCGAGCTCGCCTGCGGTCTGCTCATCTCGGTCGCGCGCAACATCCCGCAGGGCAGCGCCGCGCTCAAGAACGGCGAGTGGAAGCGCAGCAAGTACACCGGTGTCGAGCTCTCCGAGAAGACCCTCGGTGTGGTCGGCCTGGGCCGGATCGGCGTCCTGGTCGCCCAGCGCATGTCCGCGTTCGGGATGAACATCGTGGCCTACGACCCCTACGTGCAGCCGGCCCGCGCCGCGCAGATGGGTGTGCGACTGCTCAGCCTGGACGAGGTGCTGGAGCAGTCCGACTTCATCACCGTGCACCTGCCCAAGACGCCGGAGACGCTCGGCCTGATCGGCGACGAGGCGCTGCGCAAGGTCAAGCCGACGGTGCGCATCGTCAACGCCGCGCGCGGCGGGATCGTCGACGAGGTCGCGCTGGCGTCCGCGCTCAAGGAGGGCCGGGTGGCCGGGGCCGGCCTGGACGTGTTCTCGAAGGAGCCGTGCACGGACAGCCCGCTGTTCGAGTTCGACAGCGTGGTGGCCACGCCGCACCTGGGCGCGAGCACCGACGAGGCGCAGGAGAAGGCCGGCGTCGCGGTGGCCAGGTCGGTACGGCTCGCGCTGGCCGGCGAACTGGTGCCGGACGCGGTCAACGTGCAGGGCGGCGTGATCGCCGAGGACGTGCGCCCGGGCCTGCCGCTGGCCGAGAAGCTCGGTCGCATCTTCACCGCCCTCGCGGGCGGTGTCGCGGTCCGACTCGATGTCGAGGTGCGCGGCGAGATCACCCAGCACGACGTCAAGGTGCTGGAGCTCGCGGCGCTCAAGGGTGTCTTCGCGGACGTCGTGGAGGAGTCGGTCTCCTACGTCAACGCCCCGCTGCTGGCCCAGGAGCGCGGTGTGGAGATCCGGCTGACCACGAGCTCGGAGAGCCCGGACCACCGCAACCTGGTCACCGTGCGCGGCACGCTCGCCGACGGCGGCGAGATCTCGGTCTCCGGCACGCTCGCGGGCCCCAAGAACATCGAGAAGATCGTCGAGGTGGACGGGTACGACGTGGACCTGGTGCTCACCGCGCACATGGTCTTCCTGCGCTACGCGGACAAGCCCGGCGTGGTCGGCGTGATCGGCCGGCACCTCGGCGAGGCGGGCGTCAACATCGCCGGCATGCAGGTGGCCCGCGCCGCCAAGGGCGGCGAGGCGCTGGTGGCACTCACCGTCGACACCACCGTCGAGCCGCAGATCCTCACCGACATCGCGGAGGAGATCGGCGCGGTCTTCATGCGTTCGGTGAACCTGGACGACTGACGCCGGCCGCGGCCGGCGACGGGCGCGAGACACGCCGTACGAGGCCCGGGGACCCATGTGGTTCCCGGGCCTTCGGCATGTCCGGGAGCGGGTGGTCGCGGCCCCTCGCCACGCCGCGTGGCGGACGGTCGATCTCAGATAGTAGGAACTCCGAGTAAATTGCAGACATCGACGCGACCCGTCGCCTACCGTGAAAGCAGACGGCCCTTCCGTACCCGGAAATCCCCGTACGGCAGGAAATTTCAGCACGCCCACAAGGCCCCTGCACGTGTCCGTCACACACCGTGTAGACACCCGAGCCTTGTGAAGGAAGTGCAGTCATGGACGAAACCACGCGCCGCAACGCAGCCCGTGCCCTCCAGCGCGCCCTCGACCGTCGCGACAACGGCGGCAGGCCCGCCGACGAGGACCGCTGACCCTCGATCCACCCGTTGCGTCCCATCATCCGGACTGCACATGATCAGTCCCTGGGACGGAAGGTAAGGTCCACCGCATGTCTCGCAGCATTCGTCTCGCAGTGGTTCCCGGTGACGGCATCGGCCAGGAAGTGGTCGCGGAGGGTCTGAAGGTCCTCGGCGCCGTACTTCCCGCCGATATCAAGATCGAGACCACCGAGTACGACCTCGGTGCCCGCCTGTACCACCGCACCGGAGAGACGCTGCCCGACAGCGTGCTCGACGAGTTGCGCGGCCAGGACGCGATCCTGCTCGGCGCCATCGGCGACCCGAGCGTGCCCTCGGGGGTCCTGGAGCGCGGCCTGCTGCTCAAGCTCCGCTTCGCCTTCGACCACCACGTCAACCTGCGCCCGGCCCGGCTCGCGCCGGGCGTGGTCTCGCCGCTGGGCGCGGACGCGGCGATCGACTTCGTGGTGGTCCGCGAGGGCACCGAAGGCCCGTACACCGGCAACGGCGGCACGCTGCGCACCGGCACCGAGCACGAGGTCGCCACCGAGGTCAGCGTCAACACCGCGTTCGGCATCGAGCGGGTCGTGCGCGACGCGTTCGCCCGGGCCCAGGCCCGCCCGCGCAAGAAGCTGACCCTGGTGCACAAGAACAACGTGCTCGTGTTCGCCGGCCGGCTGTGGACCCGGATCTTCGAGGCGGTCGCCGCCGAGTTCCCCGACGTCACTACCGACTACCTGCACGTGGACGCGGCGACCATCTTCATGGTCACCCAGCCCGAGCGGTTCGACGTGATCGTCACCGACAACCTGTTCGGCGACATCATCACCGACCTCGCCGCCGCCATCGCCGGCGGCATCGGCCTCGCGGCCAGCGGCAACATCAACCCCTCCCGCGAGTTCCCGTCCATGTTCGAGCCGGTGCACGGCTCCGCGCCGGACATCGCCGGCCAGGGCAAGGCCGACCCCACCGCCACCGTGCTCTCGGTCGCGATGCTCCTGGAGCACCTGGGCCTGACCGACCAGGCCCGCCGGGTCGAGGAGGCGGTCCACGCCGACCTCGCCGAGCGCGCCGGCCTGGGCACCCGCAGCACGTCGCAGATCGGCGACGCGCTCGCCGCCCGAGTAGCCGGCTGATTCGCCGGCACCATCACGTTCGTCGACCGGGACCGTCGACGCGTGCCCCCTGCCGGACCGGCGAATCGGTCGTTCGGCGGGTCAGGGGCCGCGCCTGTCGGGATCCCGGTCGACTGCGTTAACGTCTCACCGGGTGGAACGTGGGTGCGGTTCCCGGGAACACTTCCAGTACGTCCGGTACGGGAAGCCGGGTCCCAGCAGCACCCGGCCCCGCCATACTCCACGGTGAAGGACGAGAACCAGCCATGACGACTGCCGCCCCGCAGGAGCCCGCCCTCCAGGCTTCCCTGACGATCGACCTCAAGCCCACCGCACACCCGCTGAGCGACGCCGAGCGCGCCACGCGCCTGGAGAACCCGGGCTTCGGCCGCGTGTTCACCGAGCACATGGTCGGCATCAAGTGGAGTGCGGGACGCGGCTGGTACGACGCGCAGCTCACGCCCTACGCGTCACTCGACATCGACCCCGCGAACATGACGCTGCACTACGCGCAGTCGATCTTCGAGGGCCTCAAGGCCTACCGCCGCCCCGACGGCAGCGTGGCCACCTTCCGGCCGCACGCGAACGCCGCCCGCTTCCGCAACTCCGCCCGCCGGCTCGCCATGCCCGAGCTGCCGGAGGAACTGTTCGTGGCCGCGGTGGACGCGCTGATCCGCCAGGACATCGCGTGGGTGCCCAGCGCGCCCGAGGAGAGCCTGTACATCCGGCCCTTCATGTTCGCCACCGAGGTCGGCCTCGGCGTGCGCCCCGCGAACGAGTTCCTCTTCCTGGTCATCGCGTCGCCGGCCGGCCCCTACTTCGCGGGCGGCGTGCGGCCGGTCTCGGTGTGGCTTTCGCAGGAGTACGTGCGCGCCGTGCCCGGCGGCACCGGCGAGGCCAAGTGCGCCGGCAACTACGCCGCGTCGCTGGTGGCCCAGGCCCAGGCCATCGAGCAGGGCTGCGACCAGGTGGTCTGGCTGGACGCGGTGGAGCGTCGCTGGATCGAGGAGATGGGCGGCATGAACCTGTACTTCGTGTACGGGGAGGGCAAGGACGCGCGGATCGTGACGCCGCGACTGACCGGCTCGCTGCTGCCCGGCATCACCCGGGACTCGCTGCTGCAACTCGCCGCCGACCGCGGCTACGCCACCGAGGAAGCGCTGATCTCGGTCGACGACTGGCGCGAGGGCAACGCGAACGGCACGCTCACCGAGGTCTTCGCGTGCGGCACCGCCGCGGTGATCACCCCGGTCGGCTCGGTCAAGTCCAGCACCGGGAACTGGACCGTCGGCACCGGCGAGGCGGGCCCGATCACGATGGAACTGCGCAAGGCGCTGGTCGACATCCAGACCGGCCGCGCGGAGGACGCCCACGGCTGGACGCACGCGGTGTAAGCCGCGCTGTACGCCGCGCTTCGCGCGGTGGCGGCTGCGCCGCCGGCGGCCTCCGGCCGCTCTCCTCGCAGGCTCGTCGATCACCGGTCGACGATCGAGTCGTGGGCACGGATGAAACGCGCTACGCGCGAACAGGCGGCCCCGCCGCTCTCCTCGCAGGCTCGTCGATCACCGGTCGACGATCAAGTCGTGGGCGCTGACGCGCCGGGAGAGCGGCCGGGGTCCGCAGCGGCCCTCATCCTGCCTGTCGTCGCGGAGCCCGCCGCCGCGCGGCATTCCGCCCGAAACCGCAACCCGCCCGCTCGACGCAACGGGTGGAGCGGGTGGGCGAACACAAAACTCCGCGCCCCGACCATGGCCCACATAGTGAGACCCTCGCACCACGCGTAATCTCATGTGCGAGACTCGCGAGTATGCAGCAGTGGCTCATTATTAGCCGCAGCGTGCCGGCAACGGGTTGACCCCCTACAAGGGGTGCCATACCGCCCACCGCCCGCACGCAGACCTCTCGCGACCGCGAGGGGTCTTTTTGTTTGGCCGCACCACCCACGCGGCGAGCGAGCGCGCACGGGCCCGCCATTTCTTGATCGACGGGAGAACCGAGGCCGATGCACCCCACGACGACCGACCCGAGCGCCTTCCACGTCTTCGACACCACCCTCCGGGACGGTTCGCAGCGCGAGGGCATCAACCTGACGGTGTCCGACAAGCTCACCGTGGCTCGCCACCTGGACGACTTCGGCGTGGGCTTCATCGAGGGCGGGTGGCCAGGCGCGGTACCGCGCGACACCGAGTTCTTCCGCCGGGCCCGGGAGGAGCTCGATCTCGCGCACGCGGTCCTGGTCGCGTTCGGCTCGACCCGCAAGGCCGGTACCACCGCCGCCGCCGACCCGCAGGTCCAGGCCCTGCTCGACGCGCAGGCGCAGGTGGTGTGCCTGGTGGCCAAGTCGCACGACAAGCACGTCTCGCTCGCGCTGCGCACCACGCTGGACGAGAACCTGGAGATGGTCCGGGACACCGTCGCCCACCTGCGCGCCCAGGGCCGCCGGGTGTTCGTCGACTGCGAGCACTTCTTCGACGGCTACCGGGCCAATCCCGAGTACGCGCTGAGCGTGGTCGCCGCCGCGCACGACGCGGGCGCCGAGGTGGTCGTGCTGTGCGACACCAACGGCGGGATGTTGCCCAGCGGGGTCCGCGAGATCGTCGGTGCCGTGCACGCGGGCACCGGGGCACGCCTGGGCATCCACGCACAGGACGACACCGGTTGTGCCGTGGCCAACACGATCGCGGCCGTCGAGGGCGGCGCCACGCACGTCCAGTGCACCGCCAACGGCTACGGCGAACGCGTCGGCAACGCCAACCTGTTCCAGGTGGTCGGCAACCTCGAGCTCAAGCAGGACATGCGCGTGCTGCCCGAGGGCAAGCTGCGCGAGATGACCCGGATCTCGCACGCGATCGCCGAGGTGGTCAACCTGGCCCCCTCCACGCACCTGCCCTACGTGGGCGTGTCCGCGTTCGCGCACAAGGCCGGCCTGCACGCCTCGGCGATCAAGGTCGACCCCGACCTGTACCAGCACATCGACCCGGCGCTGGTCGGCAACGACATGCGGATGCTGATCTCGGACATGGCCGGACGCGCCTCGATCGAGCTCAAGGGCAAGGAACTGGGCTACGACCTCTCGAACGACAAGGATCTGGTCGGCCGGGTGGTCAACCAGGTCAAGGAGCGCGAGGCGGCCGGCTACACGTACGAGGCCGCGGACGCGTCCTTCGAACTGCTGCTGCGCGACGAGAGCCTGGGCCGTGCGCGCTTCTTCGCGCTGGAGTCGTGGCGCGCGATCAGCGAGCAGCGCGGCGACGGCGTGCCGGTGAACGAGGCCACGGTCAAGCTGCGGGCCAAGGGCGAGCGGATCGTGGCGACCGGCGAGGGCAACGGCCCGGTCAACGCGCTCGACCGCGCGCTGCGGCTGGCCCTGGAGCGGATCTACCCGCAGCTCGCGGCGTTCGAGCTGGTGGACTACAAGGTGCGTCTGTTGGAGGGCCGGCACGGCACCGACGCGATCACCCGCGTCCTGGTGGAGACCACCGACGGCAAGCAGGAGTGGAGCACCGTCGGGGTCGCGGAGAACGTGATCGCGGCGTCCTGGCAGGCCCTGGAGGACGCGTACACCTACGGTCTGCTCAAGGCGGGCCTGACCCCCGGTGCCCACGACACCGAGGGTTGCGACCGTACCTAGAACCAGAGGTGATGAACCGTCAGGGGCGGCCGGGGCGGAACGATCGCCATCCGTCGCCCCACGGTTCGTCCCAGCCCGCCGGCAGCGGCGACAGCGACCCCGGCGGTGGCGACGGCATCGCGGGCGGGACCGGCGGGACCGGTGGGGCGGGCTTCGCGGCCCGCGGTTGGAGCGGGGCCGGCGCGGGGGCGGGCGGGCGGACGGGCGACGAGGCCAGCGGACTCGCCGCGGTCATCGGATTGGGCGGCAGCAGCGGTTCGCTCTCTTCGAGACGTGCCAACTCGCGTCCGACGGCGAATCGTTCCAGCCGCCCTCGGACCTCTTCCGGTTCCCGCGACACGGACAGCTCGCGATCGAGGCCGAACTCCTCGGCCGCCGCACCCGGCAGCAGGTTCGCCTGCGGGGGCCTTCGCGGCAGCCCCGACTCGGTCGTTCCGTCGACCATCGGAAGGCGGGCCGCTTGCGCCGCGCGCCTGCTGTTGTCGTCCACCGAACCCACCTCGGTTCGTTGTTGGGCCTGCGCCTCAAAACGTTCTGATATCAATTGGGCAACAGATGACTATGGGAGGACCTTAGCAATGTGCGGGTCGAGGCGGGGACTCGGCCGGGCATGTCGCGGAGTCCTGTCACACGTTTGTCGAATTTCTCGAACGCCCGGGCCCGAACACCCTTGGGAATCCCGCCACATGGGGTTCGCGACCACAACACCTCAGGCGAACCCCGCAATGGGATTCGCCTGAGGTGAGGTGGTGCGCAATACGAAAAAACAGGTTCGAGCAGTTACCGAAGACCGGCGTGGATGGACCCGAAGGTCAGCGCAGGCGAGCCATCAGTGCGTGCTCCACCAGCGTGATCAGGGTCGACTTGGCCGATTCGCGGCGCCGTGCGTCACAGCTCACGATCGGTGTGTCGGGCCCTATCTGCAATGCCTCGCGGACATCCTCCGCGTGGTGGGTCTGCAATCCGTCGAAGCAGTTCAACGCCACGATGAACGGCAGTCCGCTGTTCTCGAAGTAGTCGATCGCGGGGAAGCAATCGGCGAGTCGGCGGGTGTCCACGAGAACCACGGCGCCGATGGCACCGCGGACCAAGTCGTCCCACATGAACCAGAATCGGTGCTGACCCGGCGTACCGAAGAGGTACAGGATCAGATCCTCGTCCAGCGTGATACGACCGAAGTCCATCGCGACCGTCGTCGTCTGCTTGTCCGGCGTCGCCGACAGGTCGTCGACACCGGCGCTCGCGGACGTCATGACCGCTTCGGTACGCAGCGGAGCGATCTCCGAGACGGCACCGACGAGCGTGGTCTTGCCCACGCCGAATCCGCCGGCGACGACGATCTTCGCCGACGTGGTGGAGGACCTGGCGGGGACCGGGCCCGGGCTAGAGCTTGCGAAGTCCACTGAGCACCCTTTCGAGCAGCGTGACGTCCGGCTGCCCCTGGTCGTTCCCGGGCTGGTGGATGACCACCAGCCCGGCTTCGGCGAGGTCCGCGACGAGTACGCGGGCGACGCCGAGCGGGATGGTGAGCAGAGCCGAGATCTCGGCTACCGACTTGACCTCCCGACACAGCGCACAGATGCGCTGGTGCTCGGGCAACAGGCCGGGTGGGTTGGCCACCTGAGGTGTCGTGGTGACCAGGGCCTCCAGCGCGAGCTGATAGCGAGGCCGGGTGCGACCACCGGTCATGGCGTACGGGCGGACCAGGGTCTCGTGAAACTCCTGGTCCCCGTGATCGGACATATCCGGAGGTGTCATCGCGGCAGTGCACCTTGGAGTTCGGCGCGCAAGGCCGGCGTGAGCACGGCACCCGCGCGGTCGACGAGCAGGGCCATCTCGTAGCCGATCAGGCCGATGTCGCACTCCGGCGACGCCAGCACGGCCAACGACGAGCCGTCCGAAATCGACATGATAAAGAGGAAACCCCGTTCCATTTCCACGACCGTCTGGGTCACGTGCCCGCCCTCGAAGATACGGGACGCACCCTGGGTCAGGCTGGTCAAACCCGATGCGACGGCGGCGAGCTGGTCGGCCCGGTCGCGAGGGAAGCCCTCGGACAGGGCGAGCAGCAGGCCGTCCGCGGAGACCACGACCGTGTGCGACACCCCAGGGGTGTTGTCCACGAAGTTCGTGATCAGCCAGTTCAGGTTCTGCGCGGCCTGGCTCAACGACTTCTCAGTCATGCCTGCTCCTGGTTGTTCTCGTCACGAGGCCGAGGGGCGGATCCCCCGGACCCGGCGGTGCGACCCTGCTGGATGCCCCGGCGGAAGTTGGTCAGACGCCCGCGAACCTCGTCGGGCGACCGGGACAGGCCCGGAGCGCCCGGCGCGGCCTGCCGGCCCGGCTGCTCCTGACGGGTGCCGGGAGCGGCAGGACCCGCACCCGGGTGACCCGACGCCTGGGCGCCGCCGGACTGCTCGACGCCGCCCGGCACCAGGTTGGCGCGGGGCACGCGGCGGGGCAGACCCGCTCCGGTGGTGCCACCCGAGGACGGCTCGCGAGCGGCCTCCGCCGCGCGCCAACCGTCGTCACCGGCGGAGTACCAGCCGGACTGCTGACCCTGGGGGCCGACGGCGGGTGCGACCGCGGGGGACTGCTCGACGATCTCGTCCGGTTCCGTCGGTGTCCCGAACATGTCGGTGACGGGCTGCGGACGCCCGGCACCGAAGGTCGGGACCTGCTCGACCGGTGCCGGTGTCTGCGGCGGGTTGGTCGCCATCGGCACCCGGCGGTCGAGACCGCCGAGCGGACCGGCCTCCGGCTCCGCCTGCTCGCGCGCCGGCGTGGCCTGCTCCCCGCCTCGCGGCGTGGAACGGACCTGTGCGGCACGCATCCGACCGCCGCGGTTGCCCTGCCGGTGGAACCAGTCGGACTCGAGCGTGTCGAAGATCGGCAGCCTACCGTCATCGCCGGTGCTCGGCGGCGCGCTCATGTCCAACTCGGAAGGAGCGGGCAGTTCGGCGCTCTCCGAGCCACCGACCGGCGCGAAGGGCGAGCCCTGCGAACGACCCGGTCCGGCGGGCGCGAACGGCGAGACCGCCGGTCGCACGTCACCCTGCGGGCCGCGGGCCTGCTCGGCCCGGGTGTGCTCGTCCTGCTCCTGCCGGGCGGGCTCGGGACGAGCCTGCGGCAGACCGCGCAGTACCGGCAACGCGTCGCCGGCCGAGGTCCGGCCGTCCGCGGGGCCCTGGCCGTGCTGCGGCAGGTCCTCGCGACGGGTCAGTTCCTCGCGGCGCGGCGCGTCGTAGGCCGACGGCACGTCGGCCGGCGGTGCGACGGGCTCGACCGGCAGCGGGGCCACCGGGGCGAGTTCGTCGTACTCGGTGCCCCACGGAGCCGGCGCCCGCTCCTGCGACCGCGGCGCGAGCTCCGCACCCGGGCCGCCGAACGGCTGTGCGGGCTGCTCGTAACCGCCCCGGTCGAACTCCGCCGCGGGCTGCGACTCGTCCGCGTAGGGCGTACCGAACGCGAACTGCGAGGTGTCACCGGCGCGTCCGGAGTCGGCCGGCGACTGCGGAGCGGCCGGGAAGGACCCGGTGTCCTGCCCGTATCGCGCCTGCTGCGACTCGACCTCGCGGCCGTCCTCGCCGGTGCCGAACATCGGCGCCGAGGGCGCGGCCGGGAAGGCCCCGGTGCGCGGGTCGTCCGGTCGCGGCTGGTGCTGCGGCGGCTGCGGCAGCACCGGTGCGAACGGGTTGTCCCGACCGGGCGTGGCGGGCGGCGGCGAACTCGGCGCGCGGTGCGCGCCGGTGCTGGTGACGCCCGGCTCGCTCGCGAACGGGTTCACGGTGCCCGGGTACGGCGTGTCCGTCCCGGCCGAACCGTCCTGGAAGGACGGGGCCGCGAAGGACTGCGTGCTGCCGTACGAGGGCTCCTGCTGGACCGGCGGCTGCGCGGGCCGGTTGCTCGGGATCTGCGTCGGCTGCGGGGCCTGGTTGACCGGCTGGGCCGGTGCGTCGGCACCGCGCTGCGGCAGTTCGCGCCGCCGGTTGCGCTCCTCGGCGCGGCTGCCCACCCGGGGCCCCGGAAGGGCCTGGGCGACCGGCGCGGCCGAGGGCAGTTCCTCGGACCAACCGGACACGGCCGCGGCGGTCTTGTCGCCGCCCTTGCTCCACCCGTCGCCGCCACCGGGGCGATCGCCCTGGATGAGCTCGATCGGGAGCATGACCAGCGCGGTGGTACCGCCACCCTCGCCCGGCCGGAGCTGGACGCGGATGCCGTGCCGGGTGGCCAGTCGGCCGACCACGAACAGACCCATGCGGCGCGAGATGGACACGTCCACCACCGGCGGGCGGGCCAGTCGCTGGTTGGCGTCGGCGAGGTCGTCGCCGGTCAGGCCGATGCCGTTGTCGTGGATCTCGATGAGCGCGCGGCCGTCCGGGAGGATGTGGCCGGTCACGCGCACCTTGGTGTGCGGGCTGGAGAACGTGGTCGAGTTCTCCAGCAACTCGGCGAGCAGGTGCACGAGGTCGTTGACCGCGCGGCCGGCGATGTCGGTGGTGGGCAGTGCGCCCAACTCGACCCGCTCGTACTGCTCCACCTCGGAGGCCGCCGCGCGCAGCACGTCGACCAGCGGAACCGGTCGGGTCCAGCGACGGCCGGGCTCCTCACCCGCGAGCACCAGGAGGTTCTCACCGTTGCGGCGCATACGCGTCGCGAGGTGGTCGAGCTTGAACAGGTTGGCGAGCTGGTCCGGGTCCGCCTCGCGGTTCTCCAGGTCGGAGATGAGCGCGAGCTGACGCTGGATCAGGCTCTGGCTGCGACGCGAGAGGTTGACGAACATCGCGTTGACGTTGCCACGCAGCAGGGCCTGTTCGGCGGCCAGTCGCACGGCCTCGGCGTGCACCGCGTCGAACGCGCGGGCCACCTGGCCGATCTCGTCCCTGGACAACACGCCGATCGGCTCGATCGCCAGATCCACGTCGCCGGGATCGGACTCGGAGAGCCGACGCACCGTCTCGGGCAGTCGCTCCTCGGCGACCTCGAGCGCGGAGCGCCGCAGCGTGTTGAGCGAACGCACCAGCGACCGCGCCACGATCACACCGAGCAGGATGGTGATCAACAGCGCGCCGACGACCAGGATCGTGTTGAGCAGGGCGTCGGTGCGGGCCTCGTCGCGCAGGTCCTTCGCGGTGGCGGTCAGCTTGAGCCCGAGTTGGGCCTCGACCTGGCCGAGCGCGCTGATCTTGTCGGTGGACAGCGTCCACCACTCCTGCGTGGTGAAGTCGTTCGCGTTCTCGAGCCGGGCCAAACCGTTGGGCTTGTTGGAGGACGACAGCGCGGCGTTGACCATGCTCTTGAAGAGCTGGAAGCGCTCCTCGACGGCGGTGATCTTGTCCCGACTGACGTTGGCCTTGTAGACGGCGTTCCAGTCGGAGGGCGCGACGCTGGTGAATCCGCGGATCGCGTTCTGCTCGGCCTCGTTCAGGCGCGCGAGCGTCTCGCTCGCCTCCAGCGGGATCTCGTTCGGCTTGAGGCCGTACGCGATCACCGCGGCACGCTGCGAGGACGCGTACGCCTTCGATTCACCGAACGATCCGAGCGCGCGGGCGCCCTGGATCAGATCGGCGTCACGGGTGACTTCGGGCGCCTCCTGGTTGATCTGCAACAACTGCAGGATCATCTTGTTGTAGGCGTCGACCGTGCTGCGGGTGCTCGTGCGGAAGGCGTCCTGACGGGTTCGGTTCAACTCCGTCAGCGAGTGGCCGATGTCCTTGAGTGTGGCGCCGAGCACCGGCATCGAATCGGTGTTCATCTTCGCGACGGTCGCGTTGTAGACGGTGACTTGGTCGTCGGTGGTCTTCTTGGCCTTGTTCACCTCGGCCGTCAGATCCGCCGACGGAGCCACGCTCGCCTGCGCGAGCAGGTCGCGTTCCTGCTCCAGCCACGCGGCCAGCGTCGACGCCTGGTCGATGATGGCCGCGGCCTTCTGCACCGTGTCCATCTCGCGCGTCTTGTCGATCGACGACTGGATACGCAGGCCGCCGAGCAACGCGGCGACCACGACCGGGAGCAGGAGCAGCGCGGTGATCCGGGTACGGATGCGCCAGTTCCTGATCGAGAACAGCAACTTGAGCCGGGACGGTGCCGTCCCGGCGGGCCGGGCTGCCCCGGCGCCGGCTATGGAGTCCCCGACGGAGTCGGCGGGCTCGTTGGCATCCTGGGGTCCGCTGGCTTGCTGCGGGGCTCGCACCTCCGGCGTGGAGGGACCGGCCGTGGCCGGGGCCCCTGCGGAGTCGTGCTGCTTCTTCCGACGTCCCTGCACTAGCGTCGCAACCTCTTGTGACCAGTCGTTAGACCCGCCGGTAAGGCGAGGCTCGTGTGCGTTAATCCCTGGATTCGCGTCTTCCCAGGGCACCTCGGCCGCGTTCGCGCGGTGAGGTGAAGGAACTCCGCTTGATGGGAACCACCCCCGTGGTCGCAGGCATTTCAGCACAGCCACGGGGCCGCAACAAGATAGCGGGGTCCGGACAAATGTCCATTGCACCCGGTGTCGGCGGTTAAGCCGTTTCGCCAGAAAAACAACCGGTATTAAGGGGTAATCAGGGGCAAAACGCCACACGTTTGCTGATGTTCCGGGGAGGTGAAAATCACATATTGACGTCCGGGTTCGAACACCTGGTGTAAACCGTGATGCGCAGTCGGTGATCGAGGCCGTCGGGTCACCCGTGACCACCCCTGACGTAACCACGGGTAATCTCGAAGAACAAGGCTGCACCCTGCACGCATTTGCGGACACGCACGTGTAACCGCGTACGGACGAGGAAGAGCGAGAACCGGGAACCGTGGACAACATCAGCACGCACCGCCCCAGCACGGCCAACCCCCGGCGCACCCAGTTGGACGTGGTGCTGCCCCACCAGCGGGTGGCCGAGGCAGGCGTCGAGCAGTCGGTCATCGCCGAGGTGCGGACCGCGAACCCCAGGCGCACCAACCTGATGGACACCCCGGCCTGACCCCGTCGGACCGCACGCCGAGGCGGCCCGGGCCCGCGTAGCCTTGGGCACGTCTCGTTCGTGACTCTCCGGCAAGGGTGACCCATCTTGCGCATCGCCAGGTTCTCCACCGACGACTCCGTCTCCTTCGGGGTGGTGACCGGCGACGCCGACCAACCCGAGTCGCTGGTGGTGCACGCCCTCGCCGGCCACCCGTTCGGCGAACTGCGACCCACCGGTGCGCAACACGCGCTGTCCTCGGTCCGCCTGCTCGCGCCCGTACTGCCGAGCAAGGTCGTCGCGATCGGCCGGAACTACGCCGCGCACGCCGCCGAGATGGGCTCCGCCGTGCCCGAGGCGCCGATCACCTTCCTCAAGCCGTCCACGTCGGTGATCGGGCACGGCGACGGGATCGCCTACCCGCAGATCTCCGACGATGTGCACCACGAGGCCGAACTGGCCGTGGTGATCGGTCGGATGTGCCGGGACGTGCCGGCCGAGCGGGTGGCCGAGGTGATCTTCGGCTTCACCTGCGCCAACGACGTGACCGCGCGCGACCTGCAACGGGCCGAGGGCCAGTGGGGTCGGGCCAAGGGCATGGACACCTTCTGCCCGCTGGGCCCGTGGGTGGAGACCGACATCACCCTCGACCAGGTCTCCGAAGGCGAGGGCCTGACCGTGGCGTGCACCGTCAACGGCGAGGTGCGTCAGGCCGGCGGCACCGGGCAGATGATCCGTACCGTCACCGAGTTGATCGTGCACGTGACCCAGGCGATGACGCTGCTGCCCGGCGACGTGTTGCTCACCGGCACGCCGGCGGGGGTCGGTCCGCTGCACGTGGGCGACCGGGTCTCGGTCACCGTGGGTGGCGTCGGCACCCTCACGAACACGGTGATCAAACGCGGATGACTCGTCGCGCGCGGCCGATCACGGGCGGGACACCCGGACTTGTGGTGGTTCGAACGAGGGTCCGGTAACCCGTTTTGGTCACGCGCGCCTCATCGGGTAAAGTTCTTCTCGTGCCGCCCCGCAAGGGAGCGGCACGGAGCGAAGTCCTCGCAAAAGCCCCCGGGTAACGCGAAGGACGGAGCATTGGGGTATGGGGTAATTGGCAGCCCGACGGTTTCTGGTTCCGTTAGTCTAGGTTCGAGTCCTGGTACCCCAGCTGCATCGTCCGTCTTCGGGCGATGTCGCTGGAAGAAGTTCATGATTGATGATCTGGCCCCGTTGTGTAGTGGCCTAGCACGTCGCCCTCTCAAGGCGGTAGCGCGGGTTCGAATCCCGTCGGGGCTACCAGATCAGCCGTTCGCGGCTTCCACGGCACCGAGCAACACCAGTGGTACGAGGCCCCGTTGTGTAGTGGCCTAGCACGCCGCCCTCTCAAGGCGGTAGCGCGGGTTCGAATCCCGTCGGGGCTACCTCGAAGAAGAAGACCTCTCGCAATCGCGGGAGGTCTTCTTCGTTGTGCGGCTTCGTCGTTGGTGCGGCTTCGCGCTTCGGGGCGCCGTTCGCCGGGGGCGGCCGGCTCCGCTTCGAGGCGCGACATGGGGCGTGATTCCCCGGACGCCCGTCGGCGCCCGGGGAGCGGGGCGGTCAGACCTCCACCTGTGCCCGACGCAGCGCGTCGGACAACTTGGCGGCGGCCTCCATGACGGCCTGCGCGTGCAGGCGGCCCGGATGCCGGGTCAGCCGCTCGATCGGGCCGGAGACGGACACGGCGGCCACCACGCGGTTGCTCGGGCCGCGCACGGCGGCGGAGACGGACGCGACGCCGGGTTCACGTTCGCCGATGCTCTGCGCCCAACCGCGGCGCCGCACGCCGGAGAGTGTGGTCGCGGTGAACCGCGCACCCTGCAGGCCGCGGTGCAGCCGCTCGGGCTCCTCCCACGCGAGCAG
Organism: Embleya sp. NPDC127516; assembly: GCF_044765325.1. Classification (NCBI taxonomy): domain Bacteria; kingdom Bacillati; phylum Actinomycetota; class Actinomycetes; order Kitasatosporales; family Streptomycetaceae; genus Embleya; species Embleya sp. NPDC127516. The sequence goes on from NZ_JBIWJT010000003.1 coordinate 500,557, forward strand.
GCACTGCGCGGCCGACCCGGCCTTCATCGGCAGCGTGCTGCCCACCGGGACGGTGTCGCGCAGGCCGGAGAGCCGCTCGGCCGCGGCCACGCACACGCGCATGTCGCCCTGGCGTCGGTAGAGCTGCGCGCTCTCGCCGGTGATGTCGCGCATGTGCGCGAGCACCGGGTGCGCGGCGGCCAGCAGGCGGTCCTCGCCGGCCGCGGCGGCCAGCTCGGCCAGCCGCGGGCCGAGCACGAAGCGCCCCTGCATGTCGCGCGCGACCAGACGGTGGTGTTCCAGGGCCACCGCGAGTCGATGTGCGGTGGGCCGGGCAAGACCGGTTATGGCGACGAGTCCCGCGAGCGTGGCAGGACCGGCTTCGAGCGCGGCCAGCACGACAGCGGCCTTGTCGAGAACGCCGACTCCGCTAGAATTGTCCATGCCTTGATATTGCCGTCTCGGATTACGAGACGCAAGTCCGCGACCGAGGCCGGTGCCGGCACAGTGGCGCAACGCGCCGAACCCGAGCACCGGGGCAACAGCCGGGAGCCGTCGGGACGCGGGCACGCGTCAGGGCGTCGACCGCGGATACGGAATCAGCCGCACCCGCGCGACAGAAGACACACAGCGCCGGCAATGGCGCCGGCCGGAGGGACAGCGATGGGACGGACACTCGCGGAGAAGGTCTGGGACGCACACGTGGTGCGCCGCGCGGAGGGCGAGCCGGACCTGCTCTACATCGACCTGCACCTGCTGCACGAGGTGACCAGTCCGCAGGCGTTCGACGGTCTGCGCCAGGCCGGTCGGCCGGTCCGGCGCACCGATCTGACGATCGCGACCGAGGACCACAACACGCCGACGCTCGACGTCGACAAACCCATCGCGGACCCGGTCTCGCGCGCCCAGATCGAGACGCTGCGCAAGAACGCCGCCGAGTTCGGGGTGCGGATCCACTCGCTGGGCGACGTCGAACAGGGCATCGTGCACGTGGTCGGCCCGCAGCTCGGTCTGACCCAGCCGGGCATGACCGTGGTCTGCGGCGACAGCCACACCGCCACCCACGGCGCCTTCGGCGCACTGGCGTTCGGCATCGGCACCAGCCAGGTCGAGCACGTGCTGGCGACCCAGACGCTGCCGATGGCGCCGTTCAAGACGATGGCGGTCACCGTCGAGGGCGACCTGCCCGAGGGGGTCGGCGCCAAGGACCTGATCCTCGCGGTGATCGCGCGGATCGGCACCGGCGGCGGTCAGGGCTACGTCATCGAGTACCGCGGTCAGGCGATCCGGAACCTCTCGATGGAGGGCCGGATGACCGTGTGCAACATGTCGATCGAGGCCGGCGCCCGGGCCGGGATGATCGCCCCGGACGAGACCACGTTCGAGTATCTGAACGGTCGCCCGCACGCGCCGCAGGGTGCCGACTGGGACACCGCGCTGGCGTATTGGAAGAGCCTGGCGACCGAGGCGGACGCGGTGTTCGACAAGGAGGTCGTCATCGACGCGGCCGAACTGTCGCCGTTCGTCACGTGGGGGACCAACCCCGGTCAGGGTGCGCCGCTGGCCGACTCGGTGCCGGACCCGGTTGCGATCGAGGACCCGGTCGAGCGCGCGGCGGCCGAAAAGGCCATCGCGTACATGGGCCTGACGGCGGGCCAGAAACTGCGTGAGATCGCGGTGGACACGGTCTTCGTCGGCTCGTGCACCAACGGTCGGATCGAGGACCTGCGCGAGGTGGCCGGCATCATCAAGGGCCGCAAGGTCGCCGACGGCGTGCGGATGCTGGTCGTTCCCGGTTCGGTGCGGGTCTCGCTCCAGGCCGTGTCCGAGGGCCTGGACAAGGTGTTCACCGAGTTCGGCGCCGAGTGGCGCTACGCGGGCTGCTCGATGTGCCTGGGCATGAACCCCGACCAACTCGCCCCCGGCGAGCGCAGCGCGTCCACGTCCAACCGCAACTTCGAGGGGCGGCAGGGCAAGGGCGGCCGCACCCACCTGGTCTCGCCGCAGGTCGCGGCCGCGACCGCGGTGCTGGGCCACCTGGCCGCACCCGCCGACCTGAACACCGCAGGAGTCTGAGCGATGGAAGCCTTCACCACCCACACCGGAACGGCCGTCCCGCTGCGCGAGAGCAACGTGGACACCGACCAGATCATCCCCGCGCACTGGCTCAAGAAGGTCACCCGCGACGGCTTCGAGGACGGACTGTTCGAAGCCTGGCGCAAGAACCCGGAGTTCGTGCTGAACCGGCCGGAGCGGGCCGGCGCCACGGTCCTGGTGGCCGGTCCCGACTTCGGCACCGGGTCCTCGCGTGAGCACGCGGTGTGGGCCCTGCAGAACTACGGGTTCCGCGCCGTCATCTCGGCCCGCTTCGCGGACATCTTCCGCGGCAACTCGCAAAAGGGCGGTTTGTTGACCGTCGTGCTGCCGCAGGAGACGGTCGAACGCCTGTGGGCGTTGACCGAGGCCGATCCCACCGCCGAGATCACCGTTGATCTGGTGGGCCGTCAGGTCCGCGCGGGCGAGCTCGTCGCGGACTTCGAGATCGACGACTACACGCGCTGGCGGCTGCTGGAAGGGCTGGACGACATCGGTCTGACCCTGCGTCACGAGGAGGACATCACCTCGTTCGAGGAGGACCGGCCGAGTTGGCTGCCGCGCACCCAACCGGTGGGCTGATTACGAACTACCTTGCAGTGCAAGGGAATTCGCGAGGATTGAACGGCGGGACGCGATCGCGTCCCGCCGTTCGCATGTTCGGCGTTCGCCCCAATGGGCGCCCCGTTGTGCCCATAGCCGGATGAGCTGTCACAATTGCGGTGTGGAGCACCAAGGCCGACACGTGAACGAGTTCGAAGAAGTGGAACTCTTCGCCGAACTGGCCACCCGGTTGAAGGTCGCCCACGCCCGGGTGCGTAGGCTCCGACTACCGAACGAGGCTAAAGTGGCGCTAATACGCCGCTTGTTGGTCATCACCGACGCGGCAAAGCATGATTTGGCGGACGCCTCGCGGCGACTGACCAAGCTCATGGACGAGTTGGACGCGGGGCCCGCGAGTTCGCGGGACACCGCCGAAGCCTGAATCCGTTGCGACACAAGGGTGATTCGCCCGTTCGGTAATTGCTTCGGCACTTTTGGATGCTTAGCGTGCCCAATGCCGGCTGAACTGTCCCGGCATCGGTTTCCGAAGGGGAAGACGTGAACAAGGCGCAGCTCGTCGAGGCGGTCGCTGACCGACTGGGTGGCCGCAAGGCCGCCGCAGAGGCAGTCGATGCCGTCCTCGACACCATCGTTCGTGCGGTCACGGGAGGAGACCGGGTGTCCATCACGGGCTTCGGCTCGTTCGAGAAGGTGGACCGTCCGGCTCGATACGCCCGCAACCCGCAGACCGGTGAGCGGGTGCGCGTCAAGAAGACCTCGGTGCCGCGCTTCCGCGCGGGCCAGGGCTTCAAGGACTACACCAGCGGGACGAAGAAGCTCCCCAAGCCCAACGTGAAGAGCGCGGCCGCCAAGAGCAGCCCGACTCCGCGCGTGATCGCGACGGACGCCACGGCGCCCGCCGCGAAGGCGACGACCCGCAAGGCCACCACGGCGAAGAAGGCGCCGGCGAAGCCGGCCACCACGCGCGCCGCGGCGGTCAAGACCCCGGCCGCGACCACCCGCAAGACCGCGGCCACCGCCAAGACGACGGCGGTCGCCAAGCCCGCCGCCAAGAAGGCGACCAAGGCGCCCGCGACCAAGGCCGCGACTAAGCCGGCCGCGGCGAAGAAGGTCACGGCCAAGGCCGCGACCGGCACCGCCAAGGCCACCACCACCAAGGCCGTCAAGAGCACTCCGGCCGCAGCCGCGGCCAAGGCTCCGGCGACCAAGGCGAAGGCGACCAAGGCCGCGCCGAAGGCCGCGACCGCCAAGCCGGCCGCGGCCAAGCCCGCCGCCGCCGCGAAGGCGCCCGCGACCAAGAAGCCCGCTACCAAGCGCGCGGCCAAGAAGGCCTGACGCGGCGGACATCGGCGGCCGGCCGACGGCCGACGAGGACGACGGGCCGGAATCCCACTCGGGGTTCCGGCCCGTCGCCGTGCGTGCCGGCGTCCGGCGCGAGGGTCAGCGCAGCGGATCCGGCAACGTGTACAGCGTCACCAGCACAACCCGATCCCCCGTGGCGTCCATGGTCATCCGCACCCGCTGACCGGGGCGCAGGAACCGCATTCCGCCGGCATCGAACGCCGCCGCGTCGAAGGGCACGGGAGAGCCGTCGTCGAGCAGCACGACGCCCTCTCGCGAGTCGGTCTCGAAGGTGTACACGGTCCCCTGCATGACCCCATTCTCGCCTGTCCGTCACCCGTCACCCACCGCCGCCGCGAACGCACGCACCGCCGTCGATCCGACGCGGCGTCAGGAGGCGGCCGCACGCGGCAGAAACGGCACGGACGGGAGCAGCGCGGCGGTGGCCTCGCCGACGCCCAGCGTGATCGCGGTCCGCAGATCCTCGCCGGTGTCCACGTCCCGACGCACCGAATCCACGTCGTAGGGCGTGAGTTCGACCGCGCCCGAGGCCAGGTGCCGGGCCCGGGAGGGGCCGCCGAAGCCGGGCGCGAGCGGGACGCCGGCCGCGGCCGTGAGCAACGTGGTGCCCACACCCGCCGCGTCCGCCAGGAACGCCCGCGGCGCGCGCGTCGCGGCGGCCAGCACCCGATCCAACTCCCGGGTTCGCAACGCCGGAAGATCGGCGGACAGCGCGGCCACCCCGGTCCGTGGCCGGCGCTCGCCGGCCACCCGCGCCCCGTGCGCGAGCGCGGCGTTCAGGCCGCCGCCGACGTCGGCGACCACGTCCGCGCCCAGCGCGCGGATCGCCGCCGCGACCCGCGCGTCGTCGGTGACCACGAGCACGCCGTGCACGCGAGCGCAGGCCAGGGCCGCCCGAACGGTGTCCAGGGCGAAGGCGAGGGCGAGTTCGGGGCGATGGCCGGGACCGATCGTGCCGGCGAGGCGGCTCTTGGCGATCGACAGCGGTTTCACCGGCACCACGAGCCGCCACGAGCGTGTGCCGGAGGAGGCGGGACGCCCGTCGGCGGCGGGCAGGCGCCGGGCGGTGGAATCCGTCGCGGGGGACATCGGCAAGATCCTCGCATCCGTACCGTAAGCCCATATCCTCGTCGGTCGACGAGGACGTTTCTCGACAATGCGGAAGGCCCGGGGGAAACTGTGGGGTCCGCCGTACTGAATCGATGTTCCGCCAGAATCGATGTTCCGTGCTTCTCGCGGGGAACGTCGATGGTGTGAGGAGCGACACGGCGGCGGAAACATCGGGGCGGGACTTTCGCGTCGACACGCACGGATCTGAAACACATGAACGGGAGGAACGCCGGTGGCCCGCCGAAGGATCGGTTTCTGGTACCGCCTGGCGGTCGTGGTGATCAAGCCCCTGCTGTTGTTGTTCACGAAACGTGACTGGCGGGGCACCGAGAACATCCCGACGTCGGGCGGGTTCGTCACGGCGGTGAACCACATCTCCTATGTCGACCCGCTGACCTACGCGCACTATCAGTACGACAGCGGCCGAGTGCCGCGTTTCCTGGCCAAATCCGGCCTGTTCAAGATCCCGTTCGTCGGTCGGGTGCTGGCCGGCGCCGGCCAGATCCCGGTGTACCGGGACTCCGCCGACGCCGCGCTCGCGTTCCGCGCGGCCGTGGAGGCGGTCGAGAAGGGCGAGTGCGTCGCGGTCTACCCGGAGGGCACGATCACCCGGGACAAGGAACTGTGGCCGATGCCGGGCAAGACCGGCGCGGCGCGGATCGCGCTGACCACCGGCGCCCCGGTGATCCCGGTGGCCCAGTGGGGCGCGCACGAGTTGTTGCCGCCGTACGGCAAGCGACCGCGTCTGCTGCCGCGCAAGACGATGCACGTGCTGGCCGGACCGCCGGTGGACCTGGACGAGTTCCGTGGGCGTGAGCTGACCGCGGACGTGTTGCGTGGAGCGACCGACCGGATCATGGAGGCGGTGACCGAACTGCTCGCCAAGCTCCGCGAGGAGCCCGCTCCGCCGAACGCCGGCGTCCGCAAGGCGTCCGGCCGCAAGGGCGAGGACGAGGGCGAGGCACAGGCCGGGATCGAGCCGATTCGAGAGGTTCCGGGCGGCACCGACCCGATCAGGTCCACCGCGCCGGAGCCGGCGCCCGCCGAGCCGCCGCGCACCGCGGCCGCCAGGGTCGAGGTCGGCAAAGTCGAGGTGCCCAGGGTCGAGGTCCCGACCGGGGCCGAGGCGGCGAAGACCGAGACCGACCGGCCCGCGGGCGAGCGCACCGGCACCGAGCACACCGAGGATGGCCGCGCATGACGCGCTGCGCGGTATTCGGCATGGGTTCCTGGGGGACCGCCTTCTCGATCGTGCTCGCCGAGGCGGGCTGCGACGTGGTGATGTGGGGTCGGCGCCCGGAAATGGCCGACGCGATCAACGCGCGGCACGAGAACGACGAGTATCTGCCCGGGATCGCGCTGCCGACCGGGATCCAGGCCACCACCGACCCGGCGAAGGCGGCCGAGGGCGCGGAGTTCGTGGTCTTCTCGGTGCCCTCCCAGACGCTGCGCGGCAACCTCACCGCGTGGGCGCCGCTGCTGCCCGACGACGCGATCCTGGTCAGCTTGATGAAGGGCGTCGAGTTGGGCACCGCGAACCGGATGAGCGAGGTGATCCGCGAGGTCACCGGCGTGTCCGAGGGCCGGATCGCGGTGGTCAGCGGGCCCAACCTGGCGATGGAGATCGCCCAGCGCCAGCCCGCCGCGAGCGTGGTGGCGTGTACCGACGAAGAGGTCGCCAGGCGGCTCCAGGAGGCCAGCCACACGCCCTACTTCCGCCCGTACACGAACACCGACGTGGTCGGCTGCGAACTCGGCGGCGCGGTCAAGAACGTGATCGCGCTCGCCGTGGGGATGGCGGACGGCATGGGCATGGGCGACAACACCAAGGCGACGCTGATCACCCGGGGACTGGCCGAGACTGCCCGGCTGGGTGCCGCGATGGGCGCCGACGCGCACACCTTCGCGGGCCTGGCGGGCCTCGGCGACCTGGTGGCCACCTGCACGTCACCGCTGTCGCGCAACCGCACCTTCGGCGAGAAGATCGGCCGGGGCACGCCGATCGAGGAGGCGGTGCGGGACAGCCGGCAGATCGCCGAGGGCTTCAAGTCCTGCGAGTCGGTGCAGACGCTCGCACGCCGGTACGGCGTCGAGATGCCGATCACCGACGTGGTGGTCTCGATCATGCACGGCGGCAAGCCCCCGTCGGTCGGCATGGCCCTGCTCTCGCGCTCCGCCAAGCCCGAACGCTACGAGTCGTAGCCCACCATCGCCTGTCGTGACGAACGTCGCCGGCCGGACCCGCGCTCTCCGGCCGGCCGGCGACGAGACGCGGCGGCGACGCGACACCGGCGACGCCACACGGGCAACACGACACGGGCAACACGACACGGGCAACACGACCCGGGCGACGTGACCCGGGCCGGTGATCCGCGGGCGACGCGACCAGGGCGGGGACGATGCGCGGCGGGGGCACGCCGGCGGCGCAACGCCGGGCGCCCGGCGGGCAATACCCCGTCCGAACGGCAAGCGGGATAGGGTCGTCCGACCATGAACGACGTTTCCGCCACCCCGCACCCCTCCTCGCGCCCCCGCGTCGCGGTCGTCTTCGGCGGCCGCAGCTCCGAACACGCGATCTCCTGCGTCACCGCCGGCAGCGTGCTGGCCGCGATCGACCGCTCCAAGTACGACGTGCTGCCGATCGGCATCGGCACCGACGGGCGCTGGCTGCTCGTCGACGACGACCCGGAACGGCTGGCGATCCGCGGCGACAGGTTGCCCTCGGTGGCCGACGTCGCGGAGTCCACCGCCGCCGTCGTACTCGCGGCCGACCCCACGGCACGCGAGATCACCGTGCTCGAACCCGGCGCGCTGCCCAAGCTGCTCGGCGAGGTCGACGTTATCTTCCCGCTCCTGCACGGCCCCTACGGCGAGGACGGCACGTTCCAGGGCTTTCTGGAACTGGCCCAGGTCCCCTACGTCGGGTCCGGCGTGTTCGCCAGCGCGGCGAGCATGGACAAGGAGTACATGAAGGCCCTGTTCGCCGGCTTCGGCCTGCCCTCCGGCCCGTACGCCACGGTCCGCCCCCGGGAATGGGAGCGCGATCCGGCCGCGGTGCGCGAGGCGGTGTCCTCGCTGGGCTTCCCGGTGTTCGTCAAGCCGGCCCGCGCGGGCTCCAGCATGGGCATCACCAAGGTGCACCGGATCCAGGACCTGGACGCGGCGATCGAGGAAGCCCGTCGGCACGATCCCAAGGTGATTGTCGAGGGCATGCTGACGGGCCGTGAGATCGAGTGCGGCGTCCTGGAGTTCGAGGACGGGCCGCGGGCGAGCCTGCCCGCGGAGGTCCGGGTCGGCGGCGACCACGAGTTCTACGACTTCGCCGCGAAGTACCTGCCGGACAACGGCACCGAACTGGACGTGCCCGCGGTGCTGACCAAGGAGCAGACCGCCGAGGTGCAGCGACTCGCGGTGGCCGCCTTCGAGGCGCTGTCCTGCGAGGGCCTGGCCCGGGTGGACTTCTTCCTGCTGGAGAACGGCCACTTCGTGATCAACGAGGTCAACACCATGCCGGGCTTCACACCGGTGTCGATGTACCCGAGCATGTGGCAGGCGACCGGCGTGGGCTACGCGGAGCTGGTCGACCGGCTGATCCAGGCCGCGCTGCGGCGGCCCAACGCGCTGCTGCGCTAGAACCCGTACGCACACCAGGGGCGGTCGACCTCCCGGCCGCCCCTCACGCGTTGCTCAGGTCCAGGGTGGCCGGCACCGTGCGGGCGACCGCGTCGGCGACGTCGACGAGCGGTGCGGCCGGCTCGGCGAACTTCTTCGGGACGGTCATCTCGACGTTGGCCCGCCGATAGACCGTGGTGAACCGCACCCCGTCGGCGTACCTCGCGAAGGCCCAGGTCACGCCGTTGACCTCGACCGAGTCGACCGGCTCGGAACCGGCCTTGGCCGGATCGACCACGCGCAGCGACGCGGGCAGGCCCACGCCGCAGCGCAACACGATGGCCGGATCGCCCCACGCGGCGGTCAGGGTGGACTCGGGAGAGATCTTCCGCGCCCCGGCGTCCATCACCTTCGCCGGAAGCGCGTCGTGCAGCGCTCGGCACGCGTCGGCCGCGGCCCCCGGCGGCGGGGTCGGCACGGCGACCTGCACCGGACCCGATCCGTCGCCGCCGCACCCCGCGGCCGTCAGCATGATGACCGGGAGCAGGCAGGCGATGAGTCGAGTAGGGCGCACGGCCTCGATCCTAGGTCGCGCCCGCGCCGGGTCGTTCGCGGGTGCTCACCCCAGGTTGACCACCGGACACGTCAGGGTGCGGGTGATGCCGTCGATGCGCTGCACCTCGGCGACCACCATGCGGCCCAACTGGTCGACGTCGGCGGCCTCGGCCCGCACGATCACGTCGTAGGGGCCCGTGACGTCGTCCGCCCGGGTCACCCCCGACAGCTCGGCGATGCGTCGGGCCACCGAAGCCGAACGGCCGACCTCGGTCTGGATCAGGATGTATGCCTGTACCACCACGGCCTCCCGGCGCGCAGGATGATGGGATCTTGACGTGATCCCCGCTGCTGCGACCATTGTCGGCCCGGCGGGGCATCGGCGACCACAGCGGGAGCCGACGGATCACGGCCGAACACGGTGGACACGGTGAACGAGGCGGATCAGGGCTGATGGGCATGGCAGGAGAGCGGCGATGAGCGGGACGCTTGGCGATCTCGGCGAGTTCGGCCTGATCGGGGCACTGGTCGCCCGCGTGCCCACGGGGCCGCACGTGTCCCTGGGACCGGGCGACGACGCCGCCGTGGTCGCCGCCGCCGACGGGCGCGTGGTGGCCACCATGGACCTGCTCGTCGAGGGTCGGCACTTTCGGCGGGACTGGTCCACCGCGTACGACGTGGGCCGCAAGGCCGCCGCGCAGAACCTGGCCGACGTCGCGGCGATGGGCGCGGTGCCCACGGCGCTGCTGATCGGCCTGTGCGGACCGCCGGACCTGCCCACCGGGTGGGCGCTGGAGCTGTACGACGGCCTGCGCGACGAGTGCGCGGTGGTCGGCGCGGGCGTGGCGGGCGGCGACGTGGTCGGCGGCGAGACCGTCACCGTCGCGGTGACCGCGCTGGGCGACCTCCAGGGCCGTGCTCCCGTGGTCCGCTCCGGCGCCCGGCCCGGCGACGTGCTCGCGGTCGCGGGCTGGCTGGGCTGGTCGGCCGCCGGGCTGGCGATACTGGGCCACGGGCACCGAGCGCCGCGCGCGTTCGTGGAGGCGCACCGCCGACCCGAGCCGCCCTACGACGCCGGCCCCGGCGCGGCGATACTCGGCGCGACCTCGATGATCGACGTCAGCGACGGCCTGCTCGCCGACATGGGCCACCTCTCGCGCGCCTCCGACGTGCGGATCGACATCCTCTCCGGCCGGCTGGACGTGCCCGCGCAGATGCGCGACGTGGCCCGCGCGCTGGGCGCCGACCCGCTGCACTGGGTGCTCACCGGCGGCGAGGACCACGCCCTGGTCGCCACCTTCCCGGCGGGCACCGCGCTGCCCGCGCGCTGGCGGGTGATCGGGCGGGTGCACGCCGGCCGCGGCGTCACCGTCGACGGCCGGGACCCGGGCCTGGCGGGCGGATGGGACCACTTCGGGCGTGGCCGATAGGCGCGCCCGCGGCGTGGATAGGCTGCCCGACATGGTGCAGACTCCTCCACGCGTGCTGACGGTGGCCGGCTCCGACTCCGGCGGTGGTGCCGGGATCCAGGCCGACCTCAAGACGATGCTGGCCCACGGCGTGCACGGGATGAGTGTGATCGCGGCGGTGACCGCGCAGAACTCGCTCGGCGTGCAGGGCTACTGGGAACTGCCGGAGGAGGCCGTCCGGGCGCAGTTCCGCAGCGTCGTGGACGACATCGGGGTCCAGGCGATCAAGACCGGCATGCTCGCGTCGCCGAACCTGGTGGCGGTGGTCGCGGCCCTGCTCGCCGAGGTGTCCGTGCCGGTGGTGGTCGACCCGGTGGCCTCTTCCAAGCACGGCGACACCCTGCTCGCGAACGAGGCGCTGGAGACGCTGCGCACCCGCCTGCTGCCGGTCGCCACGGTGGTCACGCCCAACCTGTACGAGGTCGAGCTGCTGACCGGCCACAAGGTGCGCGAACGGGCCGACATGCGCGGCGCGGCCGAGGCGGTGCTGGCGTTCGGTCCGCGCTGGGCCCTGGTCAAGGGCGGACACCTGGAGGGCGAGGCCGCCGACCTGCTCTTCGACGGCACCCACGAGCACTGGTTCACCAGCCCGCGCTACGACAACCGGCACACCCACGGCACCGGGTGCACGCTGGCGAGCGCGATCGCCTCGCGCCTGGCCGTCGGCGACACCGTGCCGGACGCGGTCGCCGCCGCCAAGGACTACGTCACCGGCGCGATCCGGGCGGGCTTCCCGCTGGGCGAGGGGATCGGGCCGGTCGACCACGCGTGGCGCCGGCGCGAGGAATTCTGAGCGGCGCACGAACACCGACACGAACGGGTCCGCGTCGACGGCGCGGACCCGTTCGTGTTCCGCCAAGCCGTCCCGGACAAGCCGAAGGGCCGATCCACCCTGGGGTGAACCGGCCCTTCGATGTCGAGCGATCGAGCAACTAGCGGGAAACCTTGCCCGCCTTGATGCAAGAGGTGCAGACATTGAGGCGCTTCGGCGTGGCACCAACCATCGCGCGCACCGTCTGGATGTTGGGGTTCCAGCGACGGGGCGTCCGGCGGTGAGAGTGCGAAATGCTGTTGCCGAAGCCCGGCCCCTTGCCGCAGACGTCGCAGTTGGCAGCCACGGGAACACTCCAAAGACGAATGGGAATTGCGTACGAACACGTGCCGGCGAATGCCGGACAACCGCAGAAGAGTAACCGACGAACCAGGCGATGCGCGAACCCGGGATGATCCGGGCATAGGCGATCAGCCGATCTCGTCATGCTTCCCGCCAAGCCTAACCCATCCGGGTGGGCCGCTTTACCGCTCCCCGTCTCGATAACGTGGCCGGCGGACGGGACGCGCACAACGGATTCGTACAGGAGGTGGGCGTGCAGGGCCTGCTGGGAGAGCTGGACGGTCCGGCGGTACGCCGCTGGGGCCGCGTCGCCCTGGAGCTGATGGGGCGAGCGCGCGAGGAGATCGACGCCCTCAACGTGTATCCCGTGCCCGACGGCGACACCGGCACGAACCTGTTCCTGACCCTGGAATCGGGGATCGCCGAGGTCGACGCGCTGTTCGGCCGCGACCTGCCCGAGCCCGACCTGCCGACCGCGTTCCGGGCACTGGCGCACGGCGCGTTGATGGGCGCGCGCGGCAATTCCGGGGTGATCCTCAGCCAACTCCTGCGCGGCATGGCCGAGCGACTGGAGGCCGAACAGGCCGGCGCGGTCGAGACCGGCCGCGAGGTGCCCGCCGGGCTGGCCATCGCGCACGCGCTGCGCACCGCCGCCGACGCCGCGTACGCCGCGGTGGCCCGGCCGGTCGAGGGGACCATGCTCACCGTGGCCCGGGCCGCCGCCGAAGCCGCGGCGGGCGCGGGCGGTGAGATCCGACCGGTGGTGCGCGCCGCCGCCACCGCCGCGCACGGCGCGCTCGCCCGTACGCCCGAGCAACTGGAGGTGCTGCGCCGGGCGGGTGTGGTGGACGCGGGCGGGCGCGGCCTGACCGTGCTCCTGGACGCGCTGCTCGCGGTGGTCACCGGCGAGCGCTCGGCGTACCGGATCCACCCGCACCAGGCGCAGATCCCGGTCCCGGTCCCGTTCGCCACGCCGGTCGGGTCGAACGAGGCGACCCAGGGGCCCGGGTTCGAGGTGATCTACCTGCTCGACGCGCCCGACGCCGCGCTGCCGGAGCTGCGCGAACGGCTCGCCGCGCTCGGCGACTCGCTCGTGGTGGTCGGCGGCGAGGGCCTGTGGAACGTGCACGTGCACGTGGACGACGCGGGCGCGGCGGTCGAGGCGGGCATCGCCGCCGGCCGGCCGCACCGGATCCGGATCACCCACCTCGAGCGCGGCCTGGCCGGCCTCTCGGCGCCCGAGCCCAGCCCCACGCGCGGGATCGTCGCCGTCGCCCAGGGCGACGGCCTGGCCACCCTGTTCGCGGACAACGGCGCGCACGTCGTGCAGGCCGGTCCGGGCCGGCGGCCGTCCACCGGCGTGCTCGTCGACGCGATCCTGCGGACCGAGGCGCGCGAGGTGGTGCTGCTGCCCAATGACGCGGACTGCCACGCGGTGGCCGGGGTGGCCGCCCAACAGGCACAGGCGCACGGCGTCCGGGTGCAGGTGATCCCGACCAAGGCCGCCGTCCAGGGCCTGGCCGCGCTGGCCGTGCACGAGCCCGGCCGGCGCTTCGACCAGGACATCGTCGGGATGACCTCGGCGGCGGGCGCCACCCGCTACGGCGCGCTCACGGTCGCCGTCCGCGAGTCGTGGACGATGGCCGGCGTGTGCCAGGCGGGGGACGTGCTCGGCGTGATCGAGGGCGACATCGCGGTGATCGGCCACGACCAGCGCGAGACCGGCACCGTGGTGGTGGACCGCATGCTCGCGGGCGGCGGTGAGCTGGTCACCCTGGTCACCGGCAGCGCCTGCCCGCCGGGCCTGGCCGCCTCGATCGAGCGACACCTGCGGGCCACCCGACTCGGGGTGGACGTGATGGTCTACGAGGGCGGCCAGGAGGTGTACCCGCTGCTCATCGGGGTCGAGTAGCGATCGGTCCGGCGGTTGGAACGGCCCGATGACACCCTCGACCAGTACCGTTGGGCGGCATGTCGCGCCTTGACGAACCGCTGAAGAAACTCGTCGGCGACCGCACGGCGACGGTGCTGGCCAAGTCCCTCAAGCTGGACACCGTCGGAGATCTGCTGCGCCACTACCCCCGGCGTTACGCGGAGCGCGGGCGCCTGACCGACCTCTCCCGCCTGGAGCCCGAGGAACACGTCACCGTGATGGCGGAGATCGCCAAGGTGAACAAGCGCCAGTTCCGCAATCGGCGCGGCAACCTCCTGGAGGTCGAGGTCACCGACGGGCGCGGCAAGCTCACCCTGATCTTCTTCAACCAGGCATGGCGCGAGGAGGAGCTGCGCCCGGGTCGGCGCGGCCTGTTCGCGGGCAAGGTCGGGCGGTTCAACAACGTGATCCAGCTCAGCCAGCCCGACTACCAGCTGATCGGCGAGGACGATCAGGACGGTGTGGCGAACCTGTTCGCGGGCGCGCTGATCCCGGTCTATCCGGCCGCCGCCAACATGCCGTCCTGGAAGATCGCGCAGTGCGTCGGCATGGCGCTGGACACACTCGGCGAGGTCGGCGACCCGCTGCCCGCCGAGATGCGCGAGCGGCGCGGCATGCCGGGACTGGCCGAGGCGCTCGGGCACGTGCACCGGCCGAACTCCTGGGACGAGGTGAACTCGGCCAAGGACCGCCTCAAGTGGGATGAGGCGTTCGTCCTCCAGATCGCCCTGGCCCGCCGCCGCCGGGACGCCAGGGCCCAGTCCGCGGTGGCCCGCCCGCGCCGCGCGAACGGCATCCTGGACGCCTTCGACGCCCGCCTCCCCTTCGAACTCACCGACGGCCAGAAGGAGGTCTGCGCCGAGATCGAGACCGACCTGGCCACCGAACACCCGATGCACCGCCTCCTCCAGGGCGAGGTCGGCGCCGGCAAGACCCTGGTCGCGCTGCGGGGCATGTTGACCGTGGTGGACGCGGGCGGGCAGACCGCGTTGTTGGCGCCCACCGAGGTGCTCGCGCAGCAGCACTATCGCTCGATCGTGGAGATGCTCGGGCCGCTGGCCGAGGGTGCCGGGATGCTCGGCGGGTCGGAGATCGGCACCAAGGTCACCCTGCTCACCGGTTCGATGGGGGTGCCCGCGCGCCGCGCCGCGCTCCTGGACCTGGTCACCGGCGAGGCCGGGATCGCGATCGGCACGCACGCGCTGATCGAGGACAAGGTGGAGTTCCACGACCTGGGCCTGGTCGTGGTCGACGAGCAGCACCGCTTCGGTGTCGAACAGCGCGACGCGCTGCGCGGCAAGGGCAAGCGCCCGCCGCACCTGCTGGTGATGACCGCGACGCCGATTCCGCGCACGGTGGCGATGACCGTCTTCGGCGACCTGGAGACCTCGATCCTGGCCCAGCTCCCGTCCGGCCGATCGCCGATCGCCACGCACGTGGTCCCGGCCAAGGAGAAGCCGCACTTCCTGGACCGCGCCTGGCAGCGGGTGCGCGAGGAGGTGGAGAACGGCCACCAGGCGTATGTGGTGTGCCCGCGCATCGGCGACGAGGAGGACGACCCGAAGGCCAAGAAGAAGGCGAAGTCGAAGGCGAAGGCCGCCGCGCGGGACGAGGACCTGCCCGCCGAGGCCTACCTGGACGACCCCGAGGACATCGGCGCGGACGCCGCGGGCGGCGAGGAGCGGCGCCCGCCGCTGGCCGTGCTGGACGTCGCCGAGTCGCTGCGCGCCGGTCCGCTGGCCGGCCTGCGGATCGAGGTGCTGCACGGCCGGATGGCGCCGGACGACAAGGACGCCGTGATGCGCCGCTTCACCGCCGGCGAACTGGACGTGCTGGTGGCGACCACGGTGATCGAGGTCGGCGTCAACGTGCCCAACGCGACCGCGATGGTGATCATGGACGCCGACCGGTTCGGCGTCTCGCAACTGCACCAGCTGCGCGGCCGGGTCGGCCGGGGCAGCGCCCCCGGACTGACCCTGCTGGTCAGCGAGATGCCCGGCGGCACCTCCGCGCGCGAACGCCTGGACGCGGTGGCGGCCACCCTGGACGGCTTCGAACTCTCCCGGATCGACCTCGAGCAACGCCGCGAGGGCGATGTGCTCGGCGACGCGCAGTCCGGCTCGCGCTCCTCGTTGCGGATGCTGGAGGTGGTGCGGGACGAGGAACTGATCGTGGCCGCCCGCGAGGAGGCGAGCTCGATCGTGGCGAACGACCCGGATCTGATCGAGCACCACGACCTGCGCAGCGCGCTCGCCAGCATCCTGGACGACGAGCGCGCGGAATACCTCGACAAGGGCTGACCGCCCTCCCTCCGCTCCGACGCGCCCCCACCGGTCACCCGTTCGGAGCACGCGGAACACCCCGTCGGTTGGCTACCAATGGGGGCCATGGACGCACGCACGGGGGACGAGGGTTTCGACGCGCTCTTCTGCGGGTTGCTCCCTCGGTTGTATCGGCGGGCCGTGCTGCTCGCCGGCGAGGGCAGCGCCGAGGACGCGGTGCACGAGACGTACCTCAAACTGGCCCGCAGACCCGACCGCCTGCTCGGCCATCCCGAGCCCTACGCCTATGCCTTCCGGGCACTGGTGAGTGTCACCCGCGACATATGGCGCGTGCGCAGCCGCCAGGTCCTGCTGCCCGAACCGCCCGAGCCGGGGGAGCGGGCCCGGTCCGCCGCCGACCCGATCGCCCGGCGCGAGGCCGAGTGGGAGGCCGTGCGGATGCTCGGCTCGCTGCCCGCCAAGCAGGCCGCGGCGGTGCTCCTGGTCGACCTGGACGGATACACGATCGATCAGGCCGCCGAGATCCTCGGCGTGCACCGGGGGACGGTGTCCCGCTCGCGCGAGCGTGCCCTGACCCGGCTGCGCGCCGGCCTCGGCGGCCCCTCCGGCCGGTTCCGCCGCCGGGATCGACACGAAGGAGTCACCCGGTGAACCCCTCGCCTCCCGACCTCGACGACCCGGACGACGCGGTCCACGAACTGCGCACCCGACTGCGCGACGCGGAGGCCGCCTGTGTCGAACCGCCCGGCCTCGCGGTCCGAGTGCTGCGCCGGCCGGCCCCGCGGTCGAGATGGCGCGGCACCTTCGCGATCGCGCTCGCCGCCGTGCTCGTCCCGGCCGTGGTCGGGCTCGGTGCCTTCCTGGTCGGTCGGCACGACGCGAGCGACGCGCCCGCCCCCAGGCCGCCCGCGGCGCGCGCGGCGAGTGTGCAGAGCGAGGTCCACAACTCCGAGGTGCCGTGCCGGGCGCTGCGCACGCTCGAGTGTTCGATGGGCGTGTTCAAGGAGCCGAAGTTGTCCTCGCGCACGGCCGACCTCGCGGATCGGGTGTGGCACGGCGACCGACTGCTCCTGGTCTGCCTGCTCACGGACGGCCCGCGGGTCACCGACGAGACCGGCGTCGCCTCCCGGCACTGGTACCGGGTGGTGGTGCTGGGCACCAACGCCGAGGGCTGGCTGCCCGGCGTGCGCACCCGCAACGAGACCGAGGTACCGGACTGCGCGCGCTGACCGGAGAGCGCGACCGGGACTCCGGGGGACGGGGCAGTGCGATCGGCGCCGCCGCGTCGGCGCGGACACGTGGTCGGGGGACGGGACGATCTCCGTCCCCCGACCACGTGGGCTCATCGCATACCGGTCAGCAGTGGTACATGCCCGGCATCGGGTCCTGCGGCGTGAAGACGCGCTGCGCGGGCAGGAAGCCGTGCCCGCCGTCGTCGCCGTCGGTGTAGTACCAGATGTCGTTGCCGCCCGAGTGCGGGTCACCGGAGGTCCAGCAACTGAAGTAGCTGTAGGTGGTGTTCAGCCGGCTGACCACGGGTGCCCGGAAGTACGGCTCCGAGCGCAGGTCGCTCGCGCCGTTGGCGCAGTGCAGGGTGCCGTTGCTGTCGACGTAGCAGTTCGCGGCGGGGGTGTGCGGCGCGGCGGTCTCGGCGACCGCCGGGGCCATGCCGGTCGCGGCCAGCGCGGCGCCGGCGACGACCGTGGCGAGGAAGGTACGGAGCTTCATCGGATCTCCCGGGTCGGGTGGGAATCGGGTGGGAATCGGGTGGGGTCGGTGCCTGGACGGCGATCGGTGTCGCCGGTGCACGACGGTGGCGCCCCCGCCGTGCACACCCCTCATACGATCCAGTGGCTCCGTGTGTATGACACGTCGCACAAAGTGCACGGGCCCGGATTTCGTCCACCGCGACCAGTCGATAGCGTGGGCGCCATGCAGGACACGTACGCGCAGGCCGACCCGCCGGGCACCGGCGAGCCCCACCAGTACCCGCGAGGGCACGCATGACCCGGGTGATCGCCGGGGCGGCGGGCGGTCGACGACTGAGCACACCGCCGGGCGAGGGCACCCGGCCGACCTCGGACCGGGCCCGTGAGGGACTGTTCTCCACCCTCCAGTCGCTGCGCGGCAACCTGCACGGCGCGCGGGTGCTCGACCTGTTCGCGGGCTCCGGCGCGGTCGGCCTGGAGGCGCTGTCCCGGGGCGCGGCGCGGGTGCTCCTGGTCGAGTCCGACCCCCGCGCGGCGGGCACGATCCGGGCGAACATCCGGCTCGTCGCGCTGCCCGGCGCGGAACTGCGCCCGGCCCGCGCGGAGAAGACCGCCGCCGTGCCCTGCCCGGACGAGCCGTACGACGTGGTCTTCCTCGATCCGCCGTACGCGGTCACCGACGAGGACGTGCGCGCGCTGCTCGGCGCGCTGGCCGAGCACGGCTGGCTGGCCGAGGAGGCGCTGATCGTGGTCGAACGTGCCACGCGCGGGGGGCCATTCGCGTGGCCCGCCGAATTCGCCGAGATCAGATCCCGTCGCTACGGCGAGGGAACGCTCTGGTACGGTCGCGCCGCGCAAGCCTGACCAGGCGGGCGGGCCATCGGGTCCGGACCCGTCGGCACCCGATTTCGAGGGGAACCTCCGTTGCGTCGAGTCGTCTGCCCCGGTTCGTTCGACCCGGTCACCAACGGTCATCTGGACATCATCGGACGGGCCTCGAGCCTGTACGACGAGGTCTACGTGGCGATCGGCTTCAATCGCGCCAAGCGCTCCGGCCTGTTCACCATCGAGGAGCGCATCGAGATGCTCCACGAGGTGGTCGATCAGTACAAGAACGTCAAGGTCGAGGCGTTCGAGGGGTTGCTGGTCAACTTCTGTCAGGAGCGCGGAATCCCGGCGATCATCAAGGGTCTGCGCGCGGTCACCGACTTCGACTACGAGTTGCAGATGGCGCAGATGAACTACGGTCTTACCGAGGTGGAGACGTTGTTCGTGGCGACGAACCCCCTCTACAGCTTTCTGTCGTCGAGTCTCATCAAAGAGGTCGCGACGTACGGAGGCGACGTGTCCGGCCTGGTGCCGGAGACGGTGCTACGTCGGCTCACCGAGCGGCTCGCGCAGGGCTGACGCGGCACGTGCCTCGTCGCCGGGCCGACCGCCCGCGGCGAGTCGGTCCGTCACGCGATGCCGGCGAACACGACGGCTACCGTCGGTTTGAGGAGAGAGAGCAAGCCCGTGGACGTGCAGCCCAAGCTCGATGAACTGATCGCACTGGTGGAGAACGCCCGCTCGATGCCGATGTCGGCGTCGTGCGTGGTCAACCGTGCGGACGTGGTGGCCCGGCTCGAGGAACTCAAGAACCTGCTGCCCGAGGAGTTCGACCACGCGCGCCGGGTGCTCGGCGACCGCGAGTCGGTGATCGAGGAGGGCCGCCGCGAGGCCGAGCGGGTGTTGGCCACCGCCCGGGAGGAGCGCGGCTCGCTGATCGCGGACACCGAGGTGGCCCGCGAGGCGTACGGCGAGGCCGACCGGATCCTGTCCGAGGCCCGGCGCGAGGCCCAGCGCATCCGCGAGGAGGCCGACGACTACGTCGACCAGAAGCTGGCCAACTTCGAGGTCGTGCTGACCAAGACGCTCGGCGCGATCGGTCGCGGCCGGGACAAGATGCGCGGTCGCCGCCCGTCCGACGAACTCGGCGAGTACATGCAGGCGCAGGAGTTGGCCGACGCGCAGGCCAAGGGCCGGCCGGGCAGCCTCCAGGCGCAGCTCGACGGGCACGAGGAGACGTTCGCCGCTCAGCCCGCTCAGCCCGCTCAGCCCGACTACCCGCCCGCGCCGCCCGCCGCGCCGACCGTGCCCGCGCAGGCCGGCCCCTACGGTGGTCAGCACGGCTACGGCCAGGACGCCTACGGGCAGCCCGCCTACGCGCAGGGCACCGGACCGGACACCGGATACGCCGGCGGTTACGAGGGCCAGTACGACATGCCGCAGTACGACCAGCACGGGCAACAGCAGCCGTACGCCGCGCAGCACGACCCGGCGAGCACGGGGCAGCAGCAGGCCTACGACCCGCAGGCCCAGTACGCGCAGTCGCTGGACGAGACCAGCTTCTTCGACACGAGTCTGATCGACGTCCGCCAGTTCCAGCAGGACGGCGGGCGCTAGGCCCAGTCCGGCGACGGGCACCGCCGTTCGCGGCGCCCGCTCGCGGCGTCCGGTCGGTCCGGGCGTCGCGGGAATCGCCGCTTGATCGTCCCGCTCGAATGGCCCCGTTTGGGGCCTGGCGCGCGGGCTGCGATACTCTTACGGACCGACCCTGCCCGAGGCGTGTTTTTCGCGTGCCCCGAGGGTCGGCACCCTGACCATTCGAGCCCCCCGTCATCCCGGGGGGTGGCACTGCATGAGGTAGGACGTCCTGGACCGCTTGGATCACCGCAAACCACTCGTCGTCGACACACGCGAGCTGGGGCGTCGGCCTGGATCCATGCTGAAGGTGTCCCGCTCCGTGCCGGCCCCGAAGGACATGGGTGTGGCAGATGTGATCGGCGCGCCCGAAGGTGCCCCCATCCAGCTGGGTGTCCGGCTGGAAGCGGTCATGGAGGGTGTGCTGGTCACCGGCGTCGCGCAGGTGCCGCTGACCGGTGAGTGCGTCCGGTGCCTGGAACCGCTCGAGCGTGAGCTCACGGTGCGTTTCCAGGAGCTGTACGTCTACCCGGACGCGGAAGCCGACGAGGACGCCTTCCGGCTCACGGACGACTTGTTCGACCTGGAGCCGGTGCTGCGGGACGCGACGGTGCTCGCACTGCCGCTCTCGCCGCTGTGCCGGGAGGACTGCCCGGGCCTGTGCTCCGAATGCGGAGCGCTGCTCGCGGAGGACCCCGACCACAGTCACGAGCTCGCCGACCCCCGGTGGGCGAAGTTGACCAACATCTTCGACGGACCTTCCGCCGAAGCCGACGTTGACGGCGCGTCCAGCGCCGACGAGAACCAGGAGAAGTAGCCGTGGCTGTTCCGAAGCGGAAGATGTCGCGCAGCAACACCCGGCACCGCCGGAGCCAGTGGAAGGCCACTGCCGCCAACCTGGTGACCTGCGAGCGCTGCCGTGAGCCGAAGCTGTCGCACATCGCGTGCCCGAGCTGCGGCACCTACAACCGCCGCCAGGTCCTCGACGTCTGATCAGGCCGGTGGTCGTTCCGGTGACGGAATCACTCGCGCAATACGCGGATCTGGAAGGGCGGCTGGGCTGGTCGCTCGACGCCGCCCTTCTGGAACGCGCCCTCACCCATCGCTCGTACGCGTACGAGCACGGCGGGCTCCCGACCAACGAGCGCCTGGAATTCCTGGGCGACTCGGTACTCGGCCTCGTCGTCACCGACACGCTGTACCGCAGGCACCCCGACCTGCCCGAGGGCCAGCTCGCGAAGTTGCGGGCCGCGGTCGTCAACTCGCGCGCCCTCGCGGGCGTCAGTCGACGACTGGACCTGGGCGCCTTCATCCGGCTCGGCCGAGGTGAAGTGGGCACGGGTGGGCGAGACAAGTCCTCGATCCTCGCGGACACGCTCGAAGCCATCCTCGGTGCGGTGTACCTGGACCAGGGTCTCGACGCGGCGACCGAGCTGATCCACCGGTTGTTCGATCCACTGATCGAGCAGTCGGCGAATCTCGGCGCGGGCCTGGACTGGAAGACCAGCCTCCAGGAGCAGACCGCCGCGGCGGGTATCGGAGTCCCCGAGTACGTGGTCTCCGAGACCGGTCCCGACCACGAGAAGACCTTCACCGCACTGGCCCGGGTCGCGGGTGTCGACTACGGCACCGGTGTCGGGCGGAGCAAGAAGGAGGCGGAGCAGCAGGCCGCCGAAAGCGCTTGGCACTCGATCCGCGCCAAGTACGGAGACGGTTCCGGCACGCCGCCGGCCGCCACCGCGTAGTCTCCGAGCCAATGCCTGCCGATAGGTAAGTTCGAACCGGTCGCCGACCTCACGGTCGCCCGGCACGATCTCACCTACCGGCAGGCATTTTCGCATTCTCGGATCCGGCCCGGGCCGGCGTCCGTGTCGTGTCCCGTGCGTTCGTGTTCTCTCCAGTCGTGTCGTCTCCGGTTGTGCCGTCCCCAGGGGGAGTGCAAGGTGCCCGAACTGCCCGAGGTCGAGGTCGTCCGTCGCGGACTGGAGAAGTGGGTGGTGGGTCGCACCATCGCACACGTCGAGGTCACCCACGAGCGCGCCGTCCGGCGCCACCCGGCGGGCCTGGTGGACTTCGCCGACGCGCTCGCCGGTGCCCGGGTGCACGCCGCCCGCCGACGCGGGAAGTACCTGTGGCTGCCGCTGGTGGCGCCCGGTGCCGAGGCGCCCGAGGACGCGCTGCTCGCACACCTGGGGATGAGCGGCCAACTCCTGGTCCAGCCGCCCGAGGCACCCCGGGAGAAGCACCTGCACGTGCGGTTCGCCTTCACCGACGGCGGGCTCGAGTTGCGCTTCGTCGACCAGCGCACCTTCGGCGGGCTCGCGGTCGAGCGCGGCGGCGCCGAACTGCCGCCCTCGATGGCGCACATCGCCCGCGACCCGCTGGATCCGCTGTTCGACGACGCGCTCTTCCACGCGGCGCTGCGCCGGCGCAACACCGAGGTCAAACGCGCACTCCTGGACCAGACCCTGGTCAGCGGGATCGGCAACATCTACGCCGACGAGGCGCTGTGGCGCTCCCGGCTGCACGGTGCCCGGCAGACCGGGAAACTCACCCTCGCGCAGACCACGCTGCTGCTCACGTCCGCGCGGGACGTGATGACCGACGCGTTGGCGGCGGGTGGTACCTCGTTCGACAGCCTGTACGTCAACGTGAACGGCGAGAGCGGCTACTTCTCGCGCGGCCTGGACGCCTACGGCCGCGAGGGCGAGCCGTGCAACCGGTGCGCGACGCCGATCGGGCGGATCTCGTTCATGAATCGCAGCAGTTACTTCTGTCCGACCTGTCAGCGGACGCCACGCAAGGCGACGGTCGGGGCGTAGGCACCGGAACCCAGGGAGCGCGTGTCATGGGATTCAACGGGGACATCGTCGTCGTGCGTGGGGCGCGGCCGTTGTCCGAGTTCGCGCCGCACGTGGACACGGCGGCGCACCCGGCCCGGACGATGTGGGAGTCGTCGGACGGCTGGACCGCGACCCACGTGCGGCACGAGGACGACCCGTACGCCTTCGAGCGGCCGTGGTTGGAGGCGTTGGCGGCCAAGGCGGACTCGCCGGTGTTGGTGTGCTGGGTCTTCGAGACGCACGTCGCGCACGTCCAGGGGATGAGCGAGGCGGGCGCGTGGGAGGCGTGGCTGAATCCGGGGGAGGCGGCGGCGCATCTGGCGATGGGCCGACTCGAGGTGGAGGCGGCCCGGGCCGGCGCGGAGGTCTTCGACGACGACGGCGAGTTGCGTCGGCCCGAGCGCTATGCCCGACTGCGCGACGAGGTGGGCGAGGTGCTGGACCGGGCCCGCCCGAAGGTGGTCGCGGCGGCGGTGCGCTGGGCGCGGGCGGCGGGTCGGGCGGCCGGCGAACAGGCGGTCGACCTCGTGCTCGCCCGCAACCAGGGCGAATCCGGGTTGTACGTGTTCGGCCTGCTCGCGGACCGGCTCGGGGTGGGTCCGCGCTGAGGCGCTCGGCCGGCTCGGCTCGCGCCGAGGCCCGGCCCGGGTCCGCCCGGGCCGGGCCGTCGGGTCAGCGGCCGAACTCCTGGGTCCACCAGGGGCCGTTGGCGCCTTCCTTGATGCCGACCCCGAGCTTGGTCAGGCCGCAGTCGAGGATGTTGCGGCGGTGGCCGGGACTGTTCATCCAGGCGCGCATCACGGCGTCGGCGGTCTTTTGGCCGCGCGCTATGTTCTCCGCGCCCAGGTAGCTCACGCCGGCCTTCTCGGCGCGGTCCCACGGGGTGAGCCCCTCGGGTGTGTTGTGGTCGAAGTAGTCGCGGGCGGCCATGTCGGCGCTGTGCGCACGGGCCAGCGCGACCAGCTTGGCGTCGTTCTTGACCGGACCGCAGCCCGCGCTCGCCCGCTCCTCGTTGACCGCCGCGAGCACCTTGTCCTCGGGGCCGCTGGATGGGGTCGGGGTGCTCGTGCTCGGGGTGGGGGCGGGCTTGCTCGGCGAGGCGGTCGCGCTCGGGGTGCCGGCCGCGCTCGTGGTCGGTGCGCTCGGCACCGCGCTCGCGGAGGGCGTGGGGTCGGCGCTCGCGCCGGGCAGCGCGGTGCGGCCGGTGGTCGCCGCGCCCGGGAGCAGGCTTCGGGACGCTCCGTCGCCGGTGCGGTCGGCTCCGGCGGCGCCCGACGGGCCGGACCCGTCGGCGCCGTGCCCGGGCAACGGCTTGTCGGCACCGGCGACCCGGTTGCCGGAGGACTCGCCGGCCCGATCCGAGACGACCAGGCCGGCCACCGTCCCGCCGAGCGCGAGAAGGGCCAACAGGGCGAGCAGGGGGGCGACGCGTCGACGTCGGGCCCTCGCGCGTCGTCGACGCGGGCGGGCCGGGGTCGAGGAGGTGCGGCTGTGCCGGGCCATGGAGGGTTGAGTCACCTTCCGGCAGGGGATATCAGTTCACCCGAACGGGTGTCGTGCCGGAGTGACTCTAGGGCACGGCCGTCCGGAGTTGGCGGACAACCGGAATCTTCTTGACGGTGGAGGTCGAAAGATGATCTCGTACACCCAGCACGACAGCCGTCACCCCAGTCCGCGGTCGAACCGCGTTTGATCGGGTGAAGGTCTCGTTATCGTGCCGTTATGATATTGACCTCCTGCGTTTTTGGTGCGACGCTGGAAGCCCGCGCACCCTATCAGGAGCCTTGCGGCCGGGTGCCACATTTAGACCCGCGAATCTGCGTGGTCATTCATTTTCAGCGTGGAGGACCCTCTCATGGCGAAGGCGCTTCTCGGTTACGTCGGTGGCCCCGATCCCCGACTGCTCGCCGAGAATCGACGGCTCCAGCAGCGTGTTCGTGACCTGGAAACGGAACTCGTCCGTGCCCAGGAGCGTAACGACGCGCTCAACGCCGCCGCTTCGGACGAGCTGCTTGCCGGCTTCGACGTATCCGCGGCGGCGGAACCCGCGCTTTCGCGAGCGTAGGTCCGCGCAAGCGATAACCAGGGACGCCTTCCGGCGTCCCTTTGTCGTTTCCGGAGGTGTTCTCGAACCGCAGTGCGCCCCGAACCCGGTCCGAGAAGCCGGTTGTGTCTGCGAACCCGATGTCTGAGCGACTCGCTCTCCCGGGGTCCCGCGCGACCCCTGTGGCACGCGCCACCATCCGCGCGCCCGGTACCTCGGTCTTCCCCCTGTGCCCGTCCCCGCCATGCCCCCTTGCGCCCACCCACTCGCTTCCAGCGGTTGATACCCCCATCCGGGGCACCCGACACGCCGTGGAAGGGACCGACCGGACGAATCGCCCGAGTGCCCCCGACTACTCTTTCGTCGCGTGCACCTGAAGAGTCTGACACTGCGTGGCTTCAAGTCCTTCGCGTCTGCGACGACGCTGCGCTTCGAGCCGGGGATCACGTGCGTCGTCGGGCCCAACGGCTCCGGCAAGTCGAACGTGGTCGACGCGTTGTCGTGGGTGATGGGCGAGCAGGGCGCCAAGACGTTGCGCGGCGGCAAGATGGAGGACGTCATCTTCGCCGGCACCGCCGGTCGACCGCCGCTCGGGCGCGCCGAGGTGAGCCTGACCATCGACAACGCGGACGGCGCGCTGCCCATCGACTACTCCGAAGTCACCATCACCCGACGGATGTTCCGCAACGGCGGATCCGAGTACGAGATCAACGGCAGCACCTGTCGCCTCCTGGACATCCAGGAACTGCTCTCCGACTCCGGTATCGGCCGGGAGATGCACGTGATCGTCGGCCAGGGGCGGCTCGACTCGGTGCTCCAGGCCGACCCGACCGGCCGACGGGCGTTCATCGAGGAGGCCGCGGGCGTACTCAAGCACCGTAAGCGCAAGGAGAAGGCGCTGCGGAAGCTGGACGCGATGCAGGCCAACCTGAACCGGGTGCAGGACCTGACCAACGAACTGCGCAGGCAGCTCAAGCCGCTCGGACGGCAGGCCCAGGTGGCCCGGCGGGCGGCGGCGATCCAGGCCGATCTGCGGGACGCGCGGCTGCGGCTGCTCGCCGACGACCTCGTGGGGCTCAAGCGAGCGCTGGCCGAGGAGGTCGCGGACGAGGCCGCGTTGCGCGAGCGGCGGACCGCGGTGGAGCGCGAACTCGGGGCGGTCCAGGTACGCGAGGCGCACCTGGAGACCGAGATGCGGTCGATGGCGCCGCGGCTGGCCCGGGCCCAGGAGACCTGGTACGCGCTGTCCGCACAGGCCGAACGCGTGCGCGGGACGGCCGGGCTGGCGCGGCAGCGGGTCAAGCACGCGACCTCGGCGCCCGCCGACGAGCGGCGCGGGCGCGACCCGGAGGAGATGGAGCGCGAGGCGGAGCGGATCCGCGGGCAGGAGGCGGAACTCGCCGCCGCGCTCGAGTCCGCGCAGGTCGAGCTGGCCGAGACGGTGGAGCGGCGCGGCGAGTTGGAGCGCGCCCTGGTCGAGGAGGAGCGCCGGCTCAAGGAGGTCGCCCGGGCGCTGGCGGACCGCCGCGAGGGGTTGGCCCGGCTGGTCGGCCGGGTCGGCGCCGCGCGCAGCCGGGTGGCCGCGGCGGAGGCCGAGATCGGTCGGCTGGTCGGCTCCCGGGACGAGGCACACGAGCGCGCGGCGGCCGCGCAGGAGGAGTACGAGCTGCTCCGGCTCGGGGTCGAGGGCGCTCCGCAGGACGGCGGCGGGTCCGCACTCGCCGTGATCGAGGCCCGGTTGGGCACGGCCGAGGAGGCGCTGGCCGAGGCCGAGGAGACGTTGACGGCCACCCGCGACGCGGAGAAGGAGGCCGAGCGGGAGCGCTCGGCGGTCACCGCGCGCAAGGAGGCGCTGGAGTTGGGGCTTCGGCGCAAGGACGGTACGGGCGCGCTGCTCGCGGCGGGGGACCGGTTGTCCGGCGTGCTGGGCACGGTGGCCGCGCTGGTCACCGTCGAGTACGGCGCCGAGCAGGCGGTCGCGGCGGCGCTGGGCGCGGCCTCGGACGCGATCGCGGTGACCGGTGTGCAGCCGGCCGTGGAGGCGTTGCGGCTGCTGCGCAAGGACGACGCGGGCCGGGCCGCTCTGCTGCTCGGCGGGGTCGCGGAGGCGGGGTCGGCGGCCGGGGGTCCGGCGCGGTGGCCGGCACTGCCGGCGGGCGCGGTGTACGCGGCGCGTCTGGTGTCCGTACCGGAGCAGTTGCGCGGAGCGGTGGCCGGGCTACTCGATCGGGTCGCGGTCGTCGAGGACCTCGCCGCCGCCGCGGACCTGGTGCGGGCGCTGCCCGGGGTGCGGGCGGTCACCCGGACGGGTGATCTGGTCGGCGAGGGCTTCGCGCACGGCGGGTCGGCGAGCGCGCCGAGCCTGCTGGAGGTGCAGGCGGCGGTGGACGAGGCGGCCGAGCGGCTGGCCGAGCTGACCGGGCGGTGCGCGCGGCTGGGCGACGCGCTGGCGGATGCGGTGGCGACCCGGCGCGAGGCGGCTGCCGCGGTCGAGCGGATCACGGCACAACGACGCGAGGCGGAGCACAAGGCCGCCGCGGCGGCGCAGCAGTTGGGCCGGCTCGGCGGCCAGGCCCGGGCGGCGGCCGGCGAGGCGGAGCGGCTGGCGGGCGCAGTGGCCGAGGCCGAGGCGGCGCGGGCCCAGGAGGAGTTCAAGGTCGAGGAACTGTCGGCGCGGCTGGAGGCGGCCGAGGAGTACAACGCGGCCGAGGGCGACGAGGAGCCGGACACCGCCGAGCGGGACCGGCTCGCGGGCGGTGCGAGTGCCGCGCGGCAGGCCGAGATGGAGGCCCGGCTCGCGGTGCGCACGCACGAGGAGCGGGTGCGTTCGCTGGCCGGGCGGGCCGACGCGCTGGATCGGGGCGCGCGGGCCGAGCGCGAGGCGCGGGCGAGCGCCGCCCGGCGGCGGGAGCGGATGGCGGTGGAGGCGCGGGTCGCGGGCGCGGTGCTCGCGGGCACGGACGTACTGCTGCGCCACGTCGACGCCTCGTTGGCGCGCGCGGGGGCGGAGCGCGACGCGGCGGAGGGCGCCCGGGCCGCGCACGAGGCGGAGCTGGCCCGCGAGCGCGGCAGGTCCCGCGCCTTCGCCGCCGAGTTGGAGAAGCTGACCGACTCGGTGCACCGGGACGAGATGCTGCGCGCGGAGAAGCGGCTGCGGGTCGAGCAGTTGGAGGCCAGGTCGCTGGAGGAGCACGGGATCGAGGCCGAGGGCCTGTTGGCCGAGTACGGCCCGGACCAACTTGTGCCGCCGTCGCCGCCGGCCGAGGGCGAGGAGCGCGACCCGGACTCGCCCGAGGCGCTGCCGCGGCCCTACGTCCGGGCCGAGCAGGAGAAGCGGCTGCGCGCGGCGGAGAAGGCGCATGTGCAACTGGGCAAGGTGAACCCGCTCGCGTTGGAGGAGTTCGCCGCCCTGGAGGAGCGACACAACTTCCTGACCGAGCAGTTGGAGGATCTGAAGAACACCCGCCGCGACCTGATGACGGTGGTCAAGGAGGTGGACGAGCGGGTCGAACAGGTCTTCACGGCGGCGTACCACGACACGGCGCGCGAGTTCGTGGGCGTGTTCGCCCGGCTGTTCCCCGGCGGCGAGGGCCGGCTGATCCTGACCGATCCGGACGACATGCTGAGCACCGGCATCGAGGTGGAGGCCCGGCCGCCGGGCAAGAAGGTCAAGCGGCTGTCGCTGCTCTCCGGCGGTGAGCGCTCGCTGACCGCGGTGGCCCTGCTGGTGGCGATCTTCAAGGCCCGGCCCAGTCCGTTCTACGTGATGGACGAGGTCGAGGCGGCGCTGGACGACATGAACCTCCAGCGGCTGATCGGGATCTTCGCGGAGCTGCGGGAGAGTTCGCAGCTCATCGTGATCACCCACCAGAAGCGCACGATGGAGGTCGCGGACGCGCTGTACGGCGTCTCGATGCGTGGCGACGGGGTGACCACGGTGATCAGCCAGCGGCTGCGGCAGGAGGACCGGCGGGTCGCGTCCGAGCACGCGGAGCCGATGAGCGGGGTCGCCGCGAGCGGGTGAACACGAACGGCGGCCACACCCCGGTCGAGTCGAGGGTGTGACCGCCGCCGTGTGCGGGGCGCCGGGCTACTCGGCCGGCACGTTGCGCGGCATCACCTTGTCGTTGAACAGTTGCAGGCTGGCCCAGCCCGCGTCGATCGGCAGGCCGCCGACCAGCGGGTGCAGGATCAGCGCGTCGGTCAGGCCGCCGGCCTGGCCGATCTCGACGCACTCGTCGGGGGTGAGGCAGCAGTAGATGCCCTCCTCGCGCAGTGCGGCGACCGTGGTGGCCGAGGACTCGACCACCGACGCTATGTCGGGGGTCTGCCAGCCTGCGTACGTGGTGGCCTCGTGCAGGAAGTACTCGCCGTACTCCGCCCATGCCTTGTCCGGATCCTCGGTGCAGAAGATCATCCGGGTCTTGACCGGGGGCAGGATCGCGAAGCCGCCCTCGAAGCCCTCCTCGGCGGCGAGCTCGTAGTAGTACTGCTCGAGCTCCGGGATCGGCGCCGCGGCGTAGAACGGCAGGCGCAGTCGCACCGCGCGGCGTACGGACGCCTTGGCGGTGCCGCCGACCATGACCATCGGGTGCGGGTCGGTGAACGGCTTCGGGGTGACCCGGACGGTGGTGCCGCGGTACTCGAACGGCTCTCCGGTCCACGCCTTGAGCAGCGTCTCCAGCACCTCGTCCTGGATCTTCCCGCGCCGCTTCCAGTCCTTGCCCAGCGCCGCGTACTCCTCGGGCCGATAGCCCAGGCCGGCGACCAGGGAGAGTCGGCCGCCGCTGATGTTGTCCAGGACCGCGATGTCCTCGGCCAGCCGGATCGGGTCGTACAGCGGGGCGAGCAGTGCGCAGACGATCACGCCGATCCGCTCGGTGGCGCCGAAGATCGCGCCCGCGGTGCTCAGCGGGGAGGGGCTCCACGCGTTGTCCGCGCCGTGGTGCTCCTCGAGGCTGATCATGTCGAACCCGTTCTTGTCCGCGAAGGCCGCCATCTCGACGGTGGCCCGATAACGCGCGGACATCTCCTGCCGGTCGAGACCGGGGAGGACCTGGTTGAACCGCAGATTCGTGACAGCCATGGAGCGTGAACACCTTCCGGGTCGAGCCGAAGCCGTCTCGGACACGTGTCATCTGCCGGACGGTGCTTGGCTCTGGCAAGCTATCTGACGCAGTGTCAGGATTCAACGGTCTTCCGGTCACGGCCGGGCGGCCGGACGCGGACCCGCCGGGAGCGGCCGGTCGCGGTTCGGCGCCGGGTGGTCTGGGAGACTGGAGGTCCTATGGAGACTGTGATCCTGATCGTCGTCATTGCCCTCGTCGTCCTCGGCGCCGCCGGCTGGTTCGTGGTCGGCTCGCGCCGCAAGGGCGCGCCGCCTGCGCCGCCGCGCACACCGGTCGAGCCGGGTGTCGGCGACGAGGCCGCCCCGCCCGTCGAAGCGCCCCGGCGCACCGTCGACACGGTCGATCTGCCGGAGACGTCGGTCGTCGTGCCGGCCGAGCCGGAACTCGTTCCGCTGGAGGTGCCCGAGCCGACGGCCGGGCGGCTGGTCCGGCTGCGCGCCCGGTTGGCCCGCTCGCAGAGCACGCTCGGCAAGGGCCTGTTGGCGCTGCTCGCGCGCGAGCACCTGGACGAGGACACCTGGGAGGAGATCGAGGACACCCTGCTGACCGCCGACGTCGGCGTGGCGCCCACGCAGGAACTGGTCGAGCGCCTGCGTACCCGGGTCAAGGTGCTGGGCACCCGTACGCCCGCGGAGCTGCGCGCGCTGCTGCACGAGGAACTGCTCACGCTGCTCGGCCCAGACCTGGACCGCACCCTCAAGACGGCCCGGCACACCGGCGGCGAGGGGGGCGACCGTCCGGCCGTGGTGCTCGTGGTCGGCGTCAACGGCACCGGCAAGACCACCACGACCGGCAAGCTCGCACGGGTCCTGGTCGCGGACGGCCGCAGCGTGGTGCTCGGCGCCGCGGACACCTTCCGTGCGGCCGCCGCCGACCAGTTGCAGACGTGGGGCGAGCGGGTGGGCGCCCACACGGTGCGCGGGCCGGAGGCGGGCGACCCGGCCAGTGTCGCGTTCGACGCGGTCAAGGAGGGCATCGCCGAGGGCGTGGACACGGTGCTCGTGGACACCGCCGGCCGCCTGCACACCAAGACCGGCCTGATGGACGAGCTGGGCAAGGTCAAGCGGGTGGTGGAGAAGCACGGTCCGGTCGACGAGGTGCTTCTCGTCCTGGACGCCACCACCGGTCAGAACGGTCTGGTCCAGGCCCGGGTGTTCGCCGAGGTGGTGGACATCACCGGCATCGTGCTGACCAAGCTGGACGGCACCGCCAAGGGCGGAATCGTGGTCTCGGTGCAGCGCGAGTTGGGTGTGCCGGTCAAGCTGATCGGCCTGGGCGAGGGGCCCGACGACCTGGCGCCGTTCGAGCCGTCCGCGTTCGTGGACGCGTTGATCGGCGACTGAGCGGGTTCGAGCTGCGACGCCGGGCGGGCCGACACGGCCCGTCCGGCGTTTTCGGGTCCGGACCCGGGTGGCGTCAGGACGCCAGCCACAGTCCTCGGCCGGTCGACGACGCGTCCTTGCGGTGGCACGCGTAGGCCAGCGTACCGAGCAGCAGACGGGCCTCCGGGAGCGCCGGGTCGCCGCTCTCGGGCGGGCGGATCCACTCCACCGGGCCGAGCATGCCCATCGGCGACGGCGGCGCGAACACGTAGTCGCCCTCACCGTGGCAGCGCAGGTCCAGGACGGCGTCGTCCCAACCCATCTGGTAGAGCAGGTGGGGCAGTTCGGCCGCCGCGCCGGGGGCGACCAGGAACGCGACCCGCCCGGTCGGCGTGGCCAGCACCGGGCCCAGCGGCGTGCCCATGCGCTCCAGCCGGACCAGCGCCCGGGTGCCCGCCTGGCGGGGCACGCTGATCGCGTCGAAGACCCGGCCGGTGGGGACCACGACCGTGCTGTCCGGCCACTGCGACCACAGGTAGCGCACCGCGGCCGGCGACGCGGTGGCCCGCTCCGACCAGCGCGGGTCCGCCGGGTGCATGCCGGGCGCGGCACACGTGACGCGGCCGCACGAACAGTGGGTGCCGCGTCCGTCGCGTACCAGGTGCGCACCCTGGGCCACCGGCCAGCCGCGTTCCTCCGCGAACTCGGCCACCGCCTGCCACAGTGCGGCCCGCGTACGCCGGCGCGATCCGAGCATGATGTCCATGTCCTCCCCAACGGCACTCATTACGTTTGGTTACGCTGTGACCGCAGAACGTCATCTCGACGGCTGTCGGCTCCGCGCGATATGAACAGGACCGGCAGTCGTCGTCGACGCTGTGTCGATGATCAGTCAAACGCCGGTTCCCCCCTGGCGCGTCCCGGGCGCGTGGGGTGGCGAAGCCTGGCGTTTGGCGCATCGACCGACGCCTGCGCGCGAGTTGCGAATACGTTCGGCGAACGGGCCTGCGCGTACGGTTCCCATCGGGGCCCGACGCCTGACCGGCCGGACCGCTGAGGGCATGGGGGCGATGCGGTGGCGACGACGCGAACGCGGGACGGCGGGTCCGCGGACGAACACGAGCCGGACGGCGGGCGGCAACCCAACGACCGGCTCGCCGCGTGGTTCGCCCGCAGCGGGTGGTCGAAGGGCGAGCTGGCCCGCCAGGTGAACCGGCACGCGCGGGCGATGTCGGCCCCCCACGTGAGCACCGACACCTCGCGGGTGCGCCGCTGGCTGGACGGGGAACAACCGCGCGAGCCGATACCGCAGATCCTGGCCGAGTTGTTCACCCGACGCTTCGGTCGGGTGGTCAGCATCGACGAGTTGGGCCTGCGCGAGCCGGACGAGCCGCACGGCGACTTCGGCGTGGACCTGCCCTGGACGTTCGAGACCGTGGTGGAGATCCTCGGCGAGTACACCCGCGGCGATCTGCTGCTGGGCCGACAGGAGTTCGTCGGCCCGGCGCTGCGCCTGGCGGCGGGCCGCGATCTGGTCGAACCGCTCCAGCGCTGGTCGGCGCCGCTGCCCGCGACACCGACCGCGCCGTCGATCGGTGTCGGCGACCGTTCGGGGCCGGCTCGCCCGATGCGGCTGCCGGCCGCCGCGACCGAACATCTGCGCGACTCGGTGCGGTTGTTCCGGCGCTGGGACATGCAGGGCGGCGGCGGGCTGCGGCGCAAGGCGGTGATCGGACAACTCAACGCGCTCACCGACCTGTTGCGCACCGAGCGGTCGGCCGCCGTCCGGACCCGGCTGCTCGGTCTGACCGCCGAACTCGCTTTGCTCGCCGGGTGGATGTCCTACGACACCGGCCTGCAACCGGGCGCGCAGAAGTACATGGTGCTCGCGCTGCACGCCGCGAAGGAGTGCGACGACGCGCCGTTCGGGGCCAACGTGCTCGGGGTGATGTCCCGGCAGATGATCCACTACGAGCTGCCCGAGGACGCGCTGGAATTGATCCACCTGGCCCAGTACGGCAGCCGGGACACCGGCGGAGCGGGGCTCCAGGCGATGTTGTGCGCGCTGGAGGGGCGTGCGTACGCCGCGCTGGGCGACGCGGATCGATGTAGGCGCGCGCTGGGCCTGGCCGAACAGGCGCTGGCCGACAGCCGGCCCGGGACCGAGCCGGACTGGATCCGCTACTTCGACCGGGCCGAACTGCTCGCCGAGAGCGGGCACGCGTATCGCGATCTCGCCTACACCCGACCGGCGTTCGTGACCCCGGCCGGGGAGCGGCTGGGCGAGGCCGTACGGCTGCTGCGGGGCACCGACGAGTTCGTCCGCAGCCTCGCGCTCGCCCGGGTGGGGCTGGCCACGGTGTTCCTGATCGAGAACGACCCGCCGGCCGCGGTCGAGCAGGCCGGCGCGGCGCTGGAGATCGCCTCCCGGGTGCGCTCCGAGCGGCTGATCGTGCGGTTGCGGCGCACCGTCGAGGCACTGGCCGGGCGCTTCCCGAGCGATCCCGCGGTGCGCGACCTGGCCGCCCGGGTGGCCCGCGAGCTGCCCGAGGCGCCGTTCCCCACCGCGTGACGCGCGTCGGCCCCCGCCCGCGCGAGGCGGACGGGGGCCGAACGGCGGGGAGGCGGGACTACTTCAGCCCGACCCGGTCCATGAAGAAGACGCCGGTGTTGTACTGCGCGACACCGGTGACCTTCTTGTTGAACAGGACCCCGATCGAGGACTCGGCGTACGTCCACACCGGCAGGTCGGCGGACATCGCCTTCTGCAGTTCCGAGTAGGCCTTCTTGCGGATGGTCGGGTCGGTCGAGTTGCGGCCGGTCACCAGGGCCGCGTCCACCGCCGGGTTGTTCCAGCCGATGAAGTTGGTCGGGCTCTTGGAGAACCAGTTGTTGAAGGCCAGCGGCTCGGGGTCGACCAGCCACTGCTGGAAGAGCATCGCCTGGAAGTCGCGGCGGAACGCGTACTTCTCGATGTAGGCGCCGATCTCCAGCGGTTCCAGCTTCATCGAGACGTTCTTGTACTCGGCGAGCTGGGTCTGCATCCACTCGGCGACCTTGACCGAGGACGGGTTCTGCGGCAGCAGGTAGTTGAACTCGACCTTCTTGCCGTCGCGTTCGAGCTCGTCGAAGAGCTGCTTGGCCTTGGCCTTGTCGGGCGCGGCCTGCGCGCTCGCCGCGTCGTAGAACGGCGACTTCTGGGCGAAGTAGCCCTTCGCGGGCACGTAGCCGTTGGCGAGGGTCTTGGGGATGCCGGCCGGGTCCAGGGCGAGGGTGATCGCCTGCCGTGCCCGCGGGTCGTCGAACGGCGGCTTGGTCATGTTGAACTGGATCATCTGGCCGCCGTCGACCGAGCGCTGGACGACGCCGATCGCCTTCTCCGCCTGCGCGATGGTGGCGTTGTCGGAGCTCACGAAGATGTCCGCGCCGCCGCTGTTGACGGTGTTGTACTGCTGCTTGACGTCCGGCACGTTCTTGATGGTCAGCTTGTCCAGCTTGGGCAGACCCTTGTCCTTCTGCCAGTAGTTCTCGTTCTTGACGTAGACCTGCTGGCTGCCGCGGGTCCAGCTCTCCAGCTTGAACGGGCCGGCGCCGACCGGCTTGTTGCGGTACTCGTCCGGACCCTTGGCCAGCGACGCGGGCGACGCGATGTAGGTCAGGTCGATCGCGATCGCGCGGTCCAGGTTGGCGTTCGGCATGCCCAGCGGGGTGATCTCCAGCGTGGTCTCGTCGACCACCTTGCTGGTCAGCCCGGCGGCTATCTGGCGGTGCTGGGACTGGGTCTCCGCCTTCGCGTGCATGTCCCAGTTGAACTTGACCGCCTCGGCGTTCAACGGCGTGTTGTCGGAGAACACGACCCCCGGCCGGAGCTTGAGCTGCCAGGTCTTGCCGTTGTCCGAGGTGGCCAGGCTCGCACCGAGGTGCGGCTTGACCGAGTTGTCCGCCGCGTCGATGTAGAACAGCGGGTCGTACAGTGCCGCCAGGCGCGGCTCGTCCGCCACCGCGACGGACGCGGCCTTGAACGGGTCGAGCGAGGCGGAGTCCTGGACGGCCAGCATGGTCATGCTGCCGCCGGACTTGGCCTCGCCCTGGACGGTCGACTGTTTGCCGCCCGAGGAGCCGGAGTCGTCCGATCCGCCACACGCGGTGGCCGTGATACCGAGGACCACCATCATCGAGACGAGAGCCGTGCGACGTGCGGTCGTGCGTCGTGCAGACAACGTTCTTGCCACCTCCGCCGGGAACAACACAAGTGGTGCCGGGAGCCATGAGCTGTGGAGCGGGCACTGCCGAATCGGTACTGCGTGCGGCACACCGTAGGTCCACTCGGCGCAACTTGCACGACCTGTAAGCCGATCTGTTACATCGTTACAGACAGTTGTCGAATCGTGTCGGGAGACCGGACTTTTCCGGCCCGGGAGGTGGCCGGGAAGCCCGCTCGCGGATTGCGAACGGGCCTCCCGGACACCCGAGGTGACGGTGTGTCGGATCAGCCGGAGGCGATCCGGGACCGGCGTTCGGCTACTTCAGGCCGACCCGGTCCATCAGCATGCCACCGTCCTGCACACCCACCACACCCACGGCCCTGGGGCCGGAGATGATGTTGGTGACCGCCTCCTGGTAGGCGAGCATCGGCAGGTCCTTGACGAGCACCTTCTGCAGGTCGGAGTAGGCGGCCTTGCGCGCCGCCTCGTCGGTGGTGGAGCGGCCCTTGATCAGCGCCGCGTCCGCCTCGGGGCTCTTGTACCCGGTGAAGTTCAACGGGGTCTGCGAGAACAGGCTGTTGAACAGCACCGGTTCCGGGTCGCTGGACCAGATCTGGTAGAGCGCCGCGGTGTAGTTCTTCTGCACCGTCAGGCGCAGGTAGTAGCTGGCCACCTCGGCCTTGTCGAGCTTGACCTCGACGTTCTTGAAGGCGTTGAGCGCGGTCATGGTGTACTCGGAGGTCGCGTTGGAGGTCGGGTTCTCCGGGACCAGGTAGTTGAACTTGACCGGCTTGCCCTCGGCCGCGAGTTCGTCGAAGAGCTTCTGCGCCTCGACCTTGTTCGGACTCGGCTGCGCGGCGGTGGCGTCGGTGAAGGTCTTGCCGCTGTGGAAGATGCTCTTGGCCGGGGTCGCCGTGCCCGCGTACATCTTCTGGTTCAGGTCGACCGGGTCGAGCGCGAGCGCGACCGCACGGCGCGCGCGAGCGTCGTCGAACGGCGCCGTCGAGGTGTTGAAGACGATCATCTGGCCGCCGTCGAGGGTGAACGGCGTGACGCCCAGGCCGCCTTCCTGCGCTGCCTTGGTCTTCTGCGGGTCGATGGTGAAGGTGATGTCCGCGCCACCGGCCTTGATCGTGTCGACCTGCTGCTTGACGTCGTTGACCACCTTGATGGTCAGCGTGTCCAAGTAGGGTTTGTCCGGCCCCTGCCAGTAGTTCGGGTTCTTCTCGAACACCATCTGGCTGTCCCGGGTCCAGGATTTGAGGACGAACGGACCGGCTCCGACCGGCTTTTCGCCCTTGGGGTCGGCCGCGTACTGCTTGGGCGACTCGATGTAGGACAGCTCCGAGGCCACCGTGCGGTCGAAGTTCGCGTTCAGCATCGGCAGCGTGATCCTGAGCGTCAGCGGGTCGGCCACCTCCAGCCCCAGGCCGCTCGCGGCCGGGCGGTGCTGGCTGAGCACCTCCGGCTTGGCGTGCATCTCCCAGTTGAACTTGACGGCGGCGGCGTCCAGCGGGGTGCCGTCGCTGAACTTGACGTTCGGCTTGACCTTGAGCGTCCAGACCTTGCCGCCGTCGTCGCTCTTGAGGCTCTCGCCGATCTGCGGGACCACCTTGTTCTGCGTGTTGTCCACGTAGAACAGCGCGTCGTAGACGGCGAGCATGCGGTTGAGGTCGGTGACCGCCGCGTACGACGCGTTGAACGGCGTCATGCTGCGCGCGTCGGACACGGTGAGCAGGGTCAGGTTGCCGCCCTTCTTGGCACCCGCGGACGCGTTCGGGTCGGCCTTGCCGCCGGCGGCGTCGTCCCCGCCGCCACACGCGGCGAGGGTCAGGGCGAGTGCGGAAACG
Organism: Embleya sp. NPDC127516; assembly: GCF_044765325.1. Classification (NCBI taxonomy): domain Bacteria; kingdom Bacillati; phylum Actinomycetota; class Actinomycetes; order Kitasatosporales; family Streptomycetaceae; genus Embleya; species Embleya sp. NPDC127516. The sequence goes on from NZ_JBIWJT010000003.1 coordinate 538,196, forward strand.
CCGGCGATGGCCGCCGAGCGCTTTCGTGCGTTGTTGCCGAGGTTGCTGCTCATGTGACTCCTCCGTTGTCACAAGGCACATCCGATCCCCGTTCGGATCGGGTGCTGTGGTGCTGTGGTGCACGGCCGGGTGGTGTGCGCGACACCGAGAACACCGGGTCGCGCCGGCCACCCGGCCGGGTCTGTGGGGGTCAGCCGCTCATCAGCGCCGCCCGATGGCGTCGAAGTGGATCAGGCCGTCGTTGAACAACTGGATCCCGACCAGGTCGGCCCGGTGTACCGCGCCGATGACCGCCGACGAGTAGACCCAGAACGGGAGATCGCGATTGACCTGGTTCTGCAACCGGGTGTAGGCGTCCCGCCGCGAGGACGCGTCGGTGGATCGCCGACCGTCCTCCAGAGCGGCGTCCACGACGTCGTTCGCGTAGCCGGTGATGTTGCTCAAACCGGCCTTGCTGTACAGGAATTGATAGATCGTCGGCTCGACGTCGTCGGCCCAGAGCTGACATACGGTGGCGTCGAAGTCGCTGCCCGCCAACCGGGTCACCAGCGAGGCCATGTCGGTGATCTCGACGATCACGGTGACGCCCGGATAGCCCTCCAGGGTCTGCCGGATGTACTCGGCGGTGCCGCGCATCTTGACGTTGTCGGGCACCAGGTAGCGGAAGACGAACGGTTTCTTCCCGTTGTTGGTGAGCTGCGCGAACAGCGCGCGGGCCTCGTCGGGCCGATTCTCCGGCGCGGCCAGGTTGACGTTCGCCAGCGGCGACGTGGCGTCGAAGATGCCACGCGCCGATTCGCCCCGGCCGCCGTAGAAACGCCGGTTGATCTCGGCGCTGCTGAGCGCCAGCGCCACCGCTCGGCGGGCGGCCGGATCCTGGAAGACTCCCTTGCGCACGTTGAAGGCGACCATCAGTCCGCCGTTGAGACGGGCGTCCTCGGCGACCAGTCCGTCCGCGCGGGCCTGCGCCACACTCTGCGGATCGATGGTCAGGGTGAGGTCGGCCCGCTTTGCCCGGATCGACTTGTTCGCGCCCTCGACATCCTTGTCCACCCGGAAGACCACCTCGTCGAGGTAGGGCCGATTCCGTTGCCAGTACTGGGGATTGCGCTCCAGCCGCAACTCCTTGCCCGGCTCCCAGCTCTTCACCTTGAACGGGCCGGCGCCCACCGGCGCGTGCTTGAGCTCGTAGCGGCCGTCGGCGGTGGCGACCAGGCGTCGGGGCGCGACGAAGGAGAGGTTGCGCGCGATGGTGTGGTCGAAGTTGGCGTTCGAGGAGGGCAGTTCGATCCGCAACTGGAGCGTGGAGACCTCGGTCAGCAGCACCCCGCGCAGCGGACCGCCGACCAGCGAGCGCACCGTGGGGTCGCGGTGCGCCTCCCAGTTCGCCTTGACCGTGCCGGCGTCGAGCGAACTGCCGTCGCTGAACCGCACGTCCGGACGCAGGGTCAGGGTCCAGATCCGCGCGCTCTGGTCGGAGACCAGCGATTCGGCCAGCTTGGGGCGCACCCCGCCCGTGCTCGGATCGGTCCACACCAGGACGTCGTACAGCGCGGCCAACCGGTTCGAGTCGGCGACGCTGGAGTAGGAGGCGGTGAACGGGTCGAGTCCGCGCTCCTCGCCGGGCATCAGGATCGTGACCGAACCGCCGTGCTCGGGCTCACCGGAGGAACTCCCGGAGTCGGAGGAGTCCAGACCGCAGCCCGCCGTCGCCAGCACCGTCGCCGCCGCGAGAGCGAGGGCCAGTCGGCGGCGCAGGCCGCGGCACGGTGGTCGTCGCAAGGGTGTTTTCGGGTGGGTTACCACTGCCGGCCTACCTACCTATCACTGTGGGGTTCGAACGTGCCTCGTGCGTCGGTGCAGTCGTGCAGTCGTTCCGGAAGTGCGGTAGCGCTGTGGTGCGGCGGTTCGCGCCCGAGTCGCGGCGGAACCGGGTGCGTCCGCATGGCGGGCGTGATTCGGCCCGGGGGTACGGAGGGACGTCCCGCCCGGGCACACGGGCCCGGGCGGGACGGGTGGATCCACTAGCCGGTGGTGCCGATCCGGTCCCACAGGATGGCGCCGTCGTTGGCCAACTGGATGCCGGTGATCCTGGGGCTGTAGACCGCGGCGGTGACCGCTTCCTGGTAGACCCAGAACGGCATGTCCTTGTTCACCTGCAGCTGTACACGCGTGTACGCGTCGCGTCGCTGGGCGGGGTCGGTCGTCCTGCGCGCGTCCTCGAGCGCGGTGTCGACCGCCTGGTTCTCGTAATTGCTGTTGTTCGGCATGCTCTTGCTGTGCAGCAGATCGTAGATGCCCGGCTCCGGGTCGTCGATCCATTGCTGACCGAGAGCGGCGGCCCACTCCGTGTTGCCGCTGCGGACGGTCTTGACGTAGGTCGCGATGTCGACGACCTTGACCTCCATCTCGACGCCGGGGTAGGTGTTCAGGACCTGCTTCATGTACTCGGCGACCCGGATCGACGCGGGAGCCTGCGGCACCCAGTAGGTGAACTTGAGCGGCTTGGTGCCGCCCGCCGTCACGTCGTCGAAGAGCTCCTTGGCCCGCTTCGGGTCGTTCTCCGAGGCCGCGAGTTGGATGTTGGCCACGGGGGAGGACGCGGCGAAGATGCCCTTGGCGGGCGTACCCTTGCCGCCGAAGAACTTCTGGTTGATCTCGATCCCGTTGAACGCGTAGACGAACGCGCGGCGGGCCCGCAGATCCTTGAACGGCGCGACGCTGAGGTTGAACACGACCATCTGGCCGCCGTTCAGCCCGATCCGCGTCACGCCCAGCTTCTTCTCCTCGGCCTGTGCGGTGGCGAGCGGGTCCACCGCGACGGTCAGGTCGGTCTTGCCCTCGTCGACCGCGGTCACCGAGTGGTTGACGTCGGTGTCCACCGTGATGGTCAGGTTGTCCAGGTGTGGCAGACCCTTGTCGAGTTGCCAGTAGTCGGGGTTTCGGGTGAAGGTCTGCTTGACCCCGCGATCCCACTTCACCAGCTTGTACGGACCCGCGCCGACCGGCTTGTCACCGATTCCGGTGGGACTGGCCCGAAGCGCGGTGGGCGAGGCGATGTAGGAGAGGTTGCGGGTCACCAGGTGGTCGAAGTTCGCGTTCTCGGTGACCAGCTTGATGTCGAGGGTGAGCGGGTCGCTGACGGCGAGCGAGAGGATCGCACTCGCCGCGCCGCGCTGGAAGGAACCGACCTTGGGGTCCTTGTGGCGGTCCCAGTTGAACCGGACGGCCTCGGCGTCGAACACCGTGCCGTCGCTGAACTTCACGTTGGGCTTGAGCTTGAGTCGCCACGTGTCGGCCTTGGGGCCGTTGATCGCCAGCGACTCGGCGATCTGCGGGCGCACACTGCCGGTGGTGGGGTCCGCCCACACCAGCGAGTCGTAGAGCGCCTGCATGCGACTGCCGTCGGCGACGTTGACGTACGACGTGGAGAAGGGGTCCAGGCTGGTGGAGTCGCCCGGGAGGCTCATCGTGAGCGAGCCGCCCTGCTTGGGCGTGCCCGCGGCCGACGGCTTGGTCTCGTCGTCGCCCCCGCAACCGGCGAGGACGGTGGCCAGTGCGGTCGCGACGACCAGCACGGTTATTCGGCGCCGGGGACGGGAACGGCGCGTGGATCGAAGGGACAACGGGGAAGTACGAGTCACTGCAGGGCCAACCTTCACCTGACGGACCGCCCGGGCTTCCGTGGCCGGGCGGCGGACGTGCTTGGTGCCGGGTACGTCGGCCGACTCGGGGGGAGAGGGCGACGGCGCCCCGGGTGGAGCATGGTGGTGCGTCCGTGCGGCTGTGCTGTCGTGCGGTGGTGCGTGCTACTCGGATGTCTGCGGCCCGGAGTCGAGACACGTGAAGGCCGGGAATCACGAAGGTGATTCCCGGCCTCCACGAACCGACTGGTAAGGGTGCCGTCCCTTTCTACTGCCTTCCGGCGATCTGGTCCATCAAGATCGGGTCACTGTTGTACTTCTGATGACCAGTCAGTCCTTTTTGCCGATGCGATCGAAGAGGAAGATGCCGTCGTTGGACAGTTGCACGCCGGTCACCCCGGAACGGAACACCCCCGCCACCACCGCCTCCTGATAGACCCACAGCGGCATGTCCCGGTCCAACTGGAGCTGGAGCTGCGTGTAGGCGGCGCGACGCCGGGACGGGTCGGTGGTGTTGCGGGCGTCGTCGAGGGCCCGGTCCACCACGTCGTCGCCATAGAAGCAGCAGTTGCTCGGGCTGCCCCGGTGCAGGTACTGGTAGACCACCGGCTCGGGGTCGTCGGCGAGCAACTGGCTGACCTTGACGTCGAACGCCTCGGCCAGGTTGGAGCGCTTGACGAACTCGGAGAGGTCGGCGGTCTCCACGTCGAGCGCGACGCCGGGGTACCGCTCCAGCGTCTCCTTCATGTAGCGGCCCAGTTCGTCGATCGCGCCGCTCTTGGGCGCGAAGAACTTGATCCGCATCGGCTTGGCGCCGTGCTCGGTCACCCTGTCGAACAACTCGGCGGCCTGCTGCGGCTTGTTCTCCGGCGCGGACAACTGCGGGTTGGCCAGCGCGGTGGCCTGGTTGAAGATGCCACGCGCGGGGGTGCCCGCGCCGCCGTACACGCGCTTGTTGATTTCCTCGCTGCTCAGCGCCAGCACGATCGCGCGGCGCACCTCGGGGTTGGCGGTGGGGCCGCCGGAGGTGTCGAAGCTCAGCAGTTGGCCACCGGAGAGCGCGAGCGACTCGACGCCGATGCCCGCGTCGCGCGCGGCCTTGAGGGTGAACGCGTCGCTGACGTTGGCGACGTCGGCCTTGCCCTTCTTCACCTTGTCCACCGCCGCGCTGCCGGAGCCCTCGAAGCGGAAGGTGAGGCTGTCCAGGAACGGCTTCGCCGGGCCCTGCCAGTAGGTCGGGTTCTTCACCAGGGTCAGGTGGTCACCCTTGACCCAGCCGCCCGGGGGGAGCATGAACGGGCCCGCGCCGACCGGGTGTTCGGCCAGCTTGTCGACGCCCTCGGCGATCGCCTTGGGCGAGGCGATGAAGGACAGGCTGCGTGCGACCAGGCGGTCGAAGTTGCCGTTCGGCTTGTCCAGGATGATCCGCAGTTCGAGCGCGTCGGCGCCGATCTGGCTCTTCATGCCCACGGTGGCGTCCCGCTGCCGGGATTTGGTGGTGGGCACCGCGTGCGTGTCCCAGTTGATCTTGACGGACGCGGCGTCGAAGACCGTGCCGTCGGTGAACCTGAGGTTGGGCCGGATCCGCAGGCTCCAGATCTTGTTGCCGCCGCCCTCCACCGGGGCCAGGCTCTCGGCGAGCTGCGGCTGCACCGAGCCGGTGACCGGGTTCGTCCAGACCAGGCTGTCGTACAGCGCCGCCATCCGGTTTCCGTCCGCCTGCGCGGCGTACGAGGGCAGGAAGGGGTCGAGGCTGCGGGCGTCGGCGGTGGCCAGGACGTCCAGCGAGCCGCCGGCCTTGGGCGTGCCCGCCGCGCTGGGGATCTCACCGGACTCGGCACCACAGCCGGCCGCGGCCAGGAGGCCGATCGCCGCGATCACGGCGGCGGTGCGACGGCGTGCCCGAAGGGCGAAGGTTCGTGCGTGTGCCACTGGAAACGTCCTCAAGCATGGAGCAGGCCGGCCGAAGGCCGGCTGCCGCGCGGTCAGCGCGGTCAGCGCCGTGAGGCTATAGGTCGACACGTGTCGCATCGTCGACGGGATGCCCGATTCGGCCCCCGATCGTTCGGCCCGGACACGCCCGTGTACGGACAGCGACGCGGTACGGCCGGGTCGGCCGTACCGCGTCGGGTGTCGGTGCTCAGTCCCGCTCGGTCGCCTCGGCCTTGGTCGTGGGCTTGGCCCCGGCGTCGGCCGCCGGCTCCGCCGCTGCCTCCGCCTCCGGGTCGGATTCGACCGCGGCCTCGGTGACCGGCTCGGACTTCGACGCGGCCTCGGTCCCGGTCTTCGTCTCGGGCGCCGGCTCGACCTCGCTCCCGGACTTCGACGTGACCTCGGCCTTCGACGCGGCCTCTGCCGGTGCCTCGGAACGTGCCTCGGCCTCGGGGTCGGGCTCCGCGGCCGAGACGGCGCGGTCGAACACGGCCGCCTCGCCCACCAGCGGGAAGTGACACGCGACCCGGTGCCCCGGCGCGATCTCGCGCAGCATCGGTACGTGCGCCGCGCACTCGTCGCGCGCGATCGGGCAGCGGGTCCGGAACCGGCAGCCGCTGGGCGGGTTCATCGGCGAGGGGATCTCGCCCTTGAGCGCGGGACCGGCCGGCGCCGCCGCGGGGTCGGGCGCGGGCACCGCGTCGAGCAGGGCGCGCGTGTAGGGGTGCGCGGGCGAGTCGTAGATCGCCGCGGTGTCGCCGGTCTCGGCGATGGTGCCCAGGTACATCACCGCGACGTCGTCGCTGATGTTGCGCACCACCGCGAGGTCGTGCGCGACGAAGATCATCGACACGCCGGTGCGGGTCTTCATCTCGTCGAGCAGGTCCAGCACCTGCGCCTGCACCGACACGTCCAGGGACGCCACCGGCTCGTCGCAGATCAACAGGTCGGGGTCGACCACCATGGCCCGGGCGATGGCGATCCGCTGGCACTGTCCGCCGGAGAACTGATGCGGACGCCGATCGGCGACCAGTTCCGGGTCCAGGCCCACCTGGCGCAGCACCGCCTCCACCCGCGGGCGGATCTCCTCGGCGGACAGGCCGGAGATGACCAGCCCCTCGGCGACGATGTCGAAGATCTTGCGACGCGGGTTCAGCGCCGAGATGGGGTCCTGGAACACCATCTGGATCCGCCGGCGCATGGTGCGCAGGCCGGCCTTGGGCAGCGTGGTCAGTTCCTGCCCGTCGAACCGGACCGAGCCCTCGGACGGCTTGGTCAACTGCAGGATGGCCCGGGCCAGCGTGGACTTGCCGCAGCCGGACTCACCGACCAGACCGAGCGTACGGCCGCGCCCGAGTTCGAAGCTCACGCCCGCGACGGCGTTCATCATCCCGCCGGGCACCCGGAAGCGCTGGACCAGGTCGGTGACCGTGAGCAGCGGGTCGGTGCCGGTCGCGGGCTCGGCGGCGGGCTTGGTGTCCAGGGCGAGCGCGCCCGGCGCGGTGCCGTCGGCGGTCATGCGGAGGTCTCCTTGATCAGGGACGGCGGCCCGGTCGCGTCGTCCGCGGCGACGGCGACGTCCTCGCCGACGGGGTGGTGGCAGGCGAACCGGTGCGTGCCCAGTTCGTCGCCCAACTCCGGCCGCTCGGTCCGACACAGGTCGTCCGCCGCCGTGCACCGGGCCGCGAACGCGCAGCCGGACTTGAGCGTGACCAGGTCGGGCGGCGCGCCCGGGATCGCCCGCGGGCGCTGCTCGCGGGGCACGTCCAGGCGCGGCACGGCGCCCAGCAGGGCCTCGGTGTAGCGGTGCCGGCGGTGGGCGAACAGGTCGGCGGTGGGCGAGTGTTCGACCATGCGGCCGGCGTACATCACGGCGATCTGGTCGGTCCGCCCGGCCACCACGCCCAGGTCGTGGCTGACCAGGATCATGCCCATGCCGCGTTCGGCCTGGATCTCCTGGAGCAGGTCGAGGATCTGCCGCTGCACGGTCACGTCCAGCGCGGTGGTCGCCTCGTCCGCGATTAGCACGTCGGGGTCGCACGCGAGCGCCATCGCGATGGTCACCCGCTGGCGCATACCGCCGGAGAGCTGGTGCGGATACTGCCGGGCGCGCTTGACCGGCTCGGGGATGCCGACCAGCGTGAGCAGTTCGATCGCGCGCTCGCCGGCCTCCTTCTTGCCCATGCCCAGGTGCAGCCGCATCGATTCGGTGAGCTGGCGGTCGATCCGCAGCACCGGGTTGAGCGAGGTCATCGGGTCCTGGAAGACCATCGCGATCCGGTTGCCCCAGATCGTGCGGGCCTCCTTGCGCGGTACGCCGACCAGTTCGCGGCCGTCCAGGCGCACGCTGCCGTGGATGTCGGCGATCGAGGGGCAGATGCCCATCAGCGAGCGCACCAGCATCGACTTGCCCGAGCCGGACTCGCCGACCAGGCCGAGCGTCTCGCCGCGTTCGATGCTGAAGGAGACCCCGTCCACCGCCTTGAGCAACCCGCGCGGGGTGTCCAGGTGGACCCGCAGGTCGGTGGCCCGCAGCAGTGGTGCGTCCGGCGTGGGCGAGCCGGTCGTCTTCGGCTCCGCCATGGTCACCACGCCACCTTCGCGCCGCGCGGCTGTTGGATCCCGTCCATGAGAGCGGTCCCGTCTGTGTGAGGGGGTCGAAGAACGGGATCGACGGCGGCCCTCGGGGCGAGGGCCGGCGCCGATCCCTCGGCTACAGCTTGGTGTCGCGGACGTCGAACTTCGCGCGCAGCCGGTCGCCGATGACGTTGAGCGAGAAGACGGTCAGGAAGAGCACGCCGCACGGCACGAACACCTGGGACGGATACAGCGAGAGGTCGTCCTTGGCGGCGTTGATCATGCCGCCCCAACTGGGCATCGGCGGCGGGATGCTCAGGCCGAGGAAGGACAGCGAGCCCTCCGCGACGATCAGCACCGCCATCACGATCACCGAGTACGACATCACCGCCGGGAACGTGTTGGGCAACAGTTCCTTGAAGATGATCCGACCCGGACCCGCTCCCATCGCCTTGGCCACCGTGACGTACTCGCGGTTGGACTGGGCGATCGCGCTCGCCTTGGTCAGCCGGGTGAAGCCGGGGATGGTCAACACGGCGAGACCGGCGGTGATGCTGGTCTGCGACGGCTCGTACACCGAGGACAGCGCGAGCAGCAGGATCAGCGGCGGAAAGGCGAGCAGCGCGTCGGAGCACAGGTCGATGATCATCTCGGTGACGCCGCGGAAGTAGGCCGCGACCAGACCGAGCAGGCCGCCGATCACCACGCCGACCACGACCGATACCAGCGCGACGATCATCGACACGCGTGCGCCGAAGGCGAGCCGGGTCAGGTGGCTGCGGCCGAGGCCGTCGGTGCCGAGGAACTCCGGCCAGGCCGCGAAGGGCTTCTGCTTCGCCTCGCCGAACGCCTTGCCGTACTCGTGCGGGAAGACGCCGGGGGCGATCAGGCTCAGCAGCGCGCCGAGCAGCACGATGCTCATCCACGCGATGGCGAACCAGAGCAGGATGCTGGGGCGCTTGCGGGCCTTGCCGCTCTTGGCCCGCTTGACCTGCGAGGGGCGCAGTCCGGTGGGTTCGGCGGCGCCCAGGGCGGGCTCGGGCGCGGTTTCGAGTGTGCTCATCGGGCCCTCACTCTCGGGTCGATGAGGGAGTAGCCGATGTCCACGAGCGTGTTGAGCAGCACGTAGATGATCGCGATCACCACGACCGTGCCCTGCACGACGGGGATGTCCTTGCCGTTGATCGCCTGGTACATGCCCTGTCCCAAGCCGGGGATGGCGAAGTAGGACTCGACGATGACCGTACCGCCGATCAATCGACCCAGGGTCAGGCCGGAGACGGTCAGCAGCGAGAAGGACGAGGGTCGCAGCGCGTGCCGGAAGAGCACGTACGGCGTGGACAGACCCTTGGACCGCGCGGTCAGGATGAAGTCCTCCTGGAGCGTGGCGAGCATGTCGCTGCGCAACAGGCGTTGGAACTGCGGGATCTCCGCGAGTGCCAGGGCAAGGGCGGGCAGGAACGCGAACTCGATGTTCTTGGCGAAGTCGACCGAGATGTACTCCCAGCCCGTCGGCTTGAACGCGAGCATCATGTTCGGGTTCGCGAAGAAGTAGACGAGGATGAACACGCTGACGAAGGTGGGGATCGACAGCAGGCCCGAGGAGAGCCCGCCGATCACGCGGTCGACGCGACCGCCCGCCTTCGCGGCCGTCCACACGCCCAGCGGCACGGCCACGATCAGGGCCATGAGCAGGGCGAAGACGGCGAGTTCCAGGGTCACCGGGAACCGCTCGCTGATGCCGTCCATGACGGAGGTCCGGGTCTTCAGGGACTCCCCGAGGTCGCCGGTGAGCGCGTTGCCCACCCAGGTCACGTATCGGACGGGCAGCGACTTGTCGTACCCGAACTCGTGCTCCAGGTCCTTGAGGTCCTGCGGTGTGGAGCCGGGGCCGAGCATCTGGGCGACCGGTGAGCCGTCCACCAGGTCGGGCAGGGCCGTGGTCGCGAACGTGACCAGGAACAGCACCGGAATCAGGGCCAGCAACTTGCGACCGAGCAGGCGCAACACGACGGTGTCACCCCCTCTCGCTGGTCTGGTCGGTTGACGAGGTCTGTTGAACATTCCGTGCGGTGGTGCGTTCGCGCGAAACCGCCGAATCCCGGACAGGGCCGTTCACCTGTGGTGACACGTGCCTTGACGGGTCGTCAGTTAAGCGCGGTGATTAATTACGGCAGTGGGCGCGATCAATGTCAATGGATTCACGGCAACCGTTAGCGGGTCGAAAACGTCGGTCCCGAACCGGAGGGTTGCCCTCCGTCCGCACGTGTCGACCTGCGCGAATAAGGTGCGGAGGCCAACTAACTGACGGTGCGTCAGATGTCGTCGACGGGCTGTGTGTGGGTCGCCCGCCGCTCATCCGCCGGACACCCACACACGCGTCGCGCGCGCGACCCCGAGCCGCCCGGGCCGTGCCACCCGTAGCTCCGCGCGAGCGGCGCGATCCGGCCGGCTCGGCGCGTGAGCGGACGTTCATCCGCCGGAAACACATGTGCGCCAAGCGTCACGTCGGCGAAACACGTCGCGCCACGGCGTGAAACCTCACACCCCGAAGCTCCTTCCCATGAGCTCCCGGAGGTCGGCCGGGGCCACGGAGAAGAGAGGCAGAGTATGGACACGGGTAACACCGCATTCGTACTCCTGAGCGCCGCACTGGTCATGCTCATGACGCCCGGGCTGGCGTTCTTCTACGGCGGCATGGTCCGCGTGAAGAGCGTCCTGAACATGCTGATGATGAGCTTCATCTGCCTGGCTGTCGTGACGGTGCTGTGGGTGCTCTACGGGTTTTCGATGACGTTCAGTACGGACGCCTTCGGCGGGTTGGTCGGCAACCTCGACTGGTACGGCATGCGCGACATCGGGGTCGCGGAGTTGTGGGACGGCTACACGATCCCGGTGACGGTGTTCGCGGCCTTCCAGTTGATGTTTGCGATCATCACCCCGGCGCTGATCAGCGGCGCAGTCGCGGACCGCACCAAGTTCACCGCCTGGGCCGTGTTCGTGGCGTTCTGGGTCACCCTGGTCTACTTCCCCATCGCGCACTGGGTCTGGGCCGCGGACGGCTGGCTGTTCGAGAAGGGCGTGATCGACTTCGCCGGCGGTACGGCGGTGCACATCAACGCCGGTATCGCCGCACTGGCCCTGGTCCTGGTGATCGGCAAGCGGGTCGGCTTCAAGCGTGACCCGATGCGCCCGCACAACCTGCCGCTGGTGATGATCGGCGCCGGCCTCCTGTGGTTCGGCTGGTTCGGCTTCAACGCCGGCTCCTGGCTCGCCGCGGACGGCGTCACCGGCCGGGCGCTGATCAACACCCAGATCGCCACCGCCGCGGCCATGCTCGGCTGGCTGTTCCTGGAGAAGATCCGCGACGGACACCTGACCACCCTGGGCGCCGCGTCCGGCGCGGTGGCCGGCCTGGTCGCGATCACCCCCGCGTGCGGTGCGCTCAGCCCGCTCGGTTCGATCGCGCTGGGTCTGGTCGCGGGCGCGGTCTGCGCCTGGGCGGTGGGCCTGAAGTACAAGCTCGGCTACGACGATTCGCTCGACGTGGTCGGCGTGCACCTGGTCGGCGGCATCATCGGCTCGCTCGCCCCCGGCTTCCTGGCCACCGGCCACATCCAAAACGATGTCGAGGGCCTGTTCTACGGTGGGGGCTTCGACCAGCTGGGCAAGCAGCTGATCGGCGTCGGTGCCGTCCTCGCCTACTCCTTCGTCGTCACCTTCATCCTGGGCACGGTCATTCACAAGACCATCGGCTTCCGGGTGTCCGAGGACGACGAGGTGGCCGGCATCGACCGGGTCGAGCACGCCGAGACCGGGTACGACTTCGCCGCACTCGGCGGTTCCACCCGACCGTCGGCGGGCATCGGCACCTCTACGGGCGCGGGCGCCGCGGCGCCCGCCGACACGAAGGTGGATGCGTGAAGCTCATCACGGCGGTGATCAAGCCGCACCGGCTCGACGACGTCAAGAACGCCCTCCAGGCGTTCGGCGTGCACGGCCTCACCGTGACCGAGGCGAGCGGCTACGGCCGGCAGCGCGGCCACACCGAGGTCTACCGAGGCGCCGAGTACCAGGTCGACCTCGTGCCCAAGGTCCGGATCGAGGTCGTCGCGGACGACGAGGACGCCGAGGAACTGCTGGACGTGCTGGTCAAGGCCGCGCGCACCGGCAAGATCGGGGACGGCAAGGCCTGGATCGTCCCGGTGGACAGTGTGGTCAGGGTGCGTACCGGCGAACGCGGCCCGGAAGCCCTGTAGGACCCCCGATGGCCGGTCCCGCCCCGAAGCGAGTCTTCGGGGACGGGTCCGGCCATCGGCCTTCGCGTCGACCGCTCGCGGTGCTCGGCCACCTTGCCCCGACCCACGTCGCGGCACACTTCGGCCGGCGCGTGTGAACGAGGGAGCAGGCCCCATGCAACCGACCCCCACTTCGCGCTACACCCGGGCCAGGGACGACCTCCTGGCCGATCCCGCCGGCCCCACCGGGGCGGCCCGCCGACAGGCGCTGGGCGCGCTGTCGGATCGCTGGCTGACCGAGCTGTTCACCGGCGCGGGCGCGCCCGCACAGGGCGTCTCGCTGGTCGCGGTCGGCGGCTACGGCCGGCGCGAGTTGTCCCCCGGCAGCGACCTGGACGTGGTGCTGCTGCACGAGGGCCGGCGCGGGGTCGGCGAACTCGCCGACGCGATCTGGTACCCGGTGTGGGACGCCGGCATCGCGCTGGACCACTCGGTGCGCACCCCCGACGAGGCCCGCCGGGCCGCCGCCGAGGACCTGCGGGTGCAGACCGGCCTGCTCGACATCCGGCACATCGCGGGCGACGCCGACCTGACCGCCGCGCTGCGCACCTCGATGTTCACCGCGTGGCGCGCGGCCGCGGTCAAGCGGCTGCCCGAACTGCTCGCGGCCTGCCGAGAACGCGCGGAGCGGCACGGCGAGGTCGCCTTCCTGCTCGAACCCGACCTCAAGGAGGCCCGGGGCGGCCTGCGCGACGCCACCGCGCTGCGGGCGATCTCGGCCTCGTGGATCGCGGACGCGCCGCACGAGGAGGTGGACACCGCGCGGGCCACGCTCCTGGACGTGCGGGACGCGCTGCACCTGGTCACCGGACGCGGCTCGGACCGGCTGCTGCTCCAGGAGCAGGACGCGGTCGCCCGGCGGCTGGGGCTGCTGGACGCGGACACCCTGCTGCGCCGGGTCTCCGAGGCGGCGCGGGCGCTGACCTACGCGGGCGACGTGACCTGGCGCGAGGTCTCCCGGGTGCTTGCGGCGCGCGAGGCCGGCTCGGGGGTGCGTCGGTTGCGCCGGGCCCGGGCCGGGGTGTCCGCGCGTACGCCACTGGCCGAGGGCGTGGTCGAGTACGCCGGCGAGGCGGTGCTGGCCCAGGCCGCGCAGCCGGCCCGGGACCCGGTGCTGCTGCTGCGCGCCGCCGCGGCCGCCGCGCAGGCCGGCCTGCCGCTGTCCCGGCACACCGTGGACCGGCTGGAGCTGGAGTGCCCGCCGCTGGCCGATCCGTGGCCGCCCGCCGCGCGTGAGGCGTTCGTGGCGCTGCTCGGCGCCGGGCGCGACGTGTTGCCGGTCTGGGAGGCGCTGGAGTCCAAGCGGCTGATCACCCGATTGCTGCCGGACTGGGAACGGGTGCGCTGTCGCCCGCAGCGCAACGCGGTGCACCGCTTCACCGTCGACCGGCACCTGATCGAGACCGCGGTCGAGGCCGCCGCGCACACCCGGCGGGTGGCCCGGCCCGACCTGCTGCTGGTGGCCGCGCTGCTGCACGACATCGGCAAGGGCTGGCCGGGCGACCACAGCGTGAGCGGCGAGGTGATCGCGCGGGAGGCGGCCGCGCGGATGGGCTTCGCCAAGGACGACGTGGACGTACTGGGCACCCTGGTGCGCCACCACCTGCTGCTGGTGGACACCGCGACCCGGCGCGACCTGGACGATCCGACCACGGTGGCGGCGTTCGCCGAGGCGGTGGGCGGCGTGGAAACCCTCGAACTGCTCCACGCGCTCACCGAGGCCGACGCCGCCGCCACCGGACCCGCCGCGTGGAGCGAGTGGCGGGACGCCCTGGTCCGGGACCTCGTCGCCCGGACCAGGGCGGTGTTCGCCGGCCGACCGGCCCCGGCGGTGCCCGAGCGGAGCGTCACCGCCGATGTACCGGGCGAACTCCCGGTGGTTCGCCTGGAACCGCTGCCCTTCGGCGCGGAGGTGACCATCGCGGCGGCCGACCGGGTCGGCCTGATGGCGCTCGCCGCCGGCGTGCTGGCCCTGCACCGGCTCACCGTGCGCTCGGCCGCGATCGACGTGGTCGACGAGCTGGGCATCACGGTGTGGACGGTGGAGACCGAGTTCGGCCGGCTGCCCGACCCGGCCGCGCTGCGCGAGGACGTGCGCAAGGCCCTGGCCGGCGGCTTGGACGTGGCCGCCCGGCTGGCCAAGCGCGAGGCGGCGTACCCGCCTCGGCGCGGCACCACCCGGGCGCCCGCCCGGGTGGAGGTGATCGCGGACGCGTCCGAGAGCGCGACCGTCCTGGAGGTGCGCGCGCACGACAGCCCCGGACTGCTGCACCGGATCGGCAAGGCGCTCGCCGACGCCCGGGTGAGTGTGCGTCAGGCCCGGGTGGGCACCCACGGCGCGGAAGCCGTGGACGCCTTCTACGTGGTCGCCCCGAACGGCCGGCCGCTGGCCGCCGGCGAGGCCCGAAGCCTGGCCAGGACGTTGGAGAAGGCGTTGGCCGGGTGAGCGGCGAGGCGGCGCGGGGCGCCGCATCCGGGGCCGGCGGGCCAAGCCGGGGCGCGTGCCCCCGCCACGACCGCTCGGCGGGCGGTTAGGCTGGGCCCGACACCACCCGTATCTGACGAAGGACCTCTGCCGACGTGTTCGACACTCTCTCCGACCGCCTCGCAGCGACCTTCAAGAACCTTCGCGGCAAGGGGCGGCTCTCCGAAGCCGACATCGACGCCACCGCGCGCGAGATCCGCGTCGCCCTCCTCGAGGCCGACGTGGCCCTCCCGGTGGTCCGCGAGTTCATCGGACGCGTCAAGGAGCGCGCCCGGGGCGCCGAGGTGTCGGGTGCGCTCAACCCGGCCCAGCAGATCGTCAAGATCGTCAACGAGGAGCTCGTCGGGATCCTCGGCGGCGAGACCCGGCGACTGCGCTTCGCCAAGACCGGCCCCACGGTGATCATGCTCGCCGGCCTCCAGGGCGCAGGCAAGACCACCCTGGCGGGCAAGCTCGGCAAGTGGCTCAAGGAGCAGAAGCACCAGCCGCTCCTGGTGGCCTGCGACCTGCAGCGCCCGAACGCGGTCAACCAGCTCTCCGTGGTCGCCCAGCGGGCCGGTGTCGCGGTCTACGCGCCCGAGCCCGGCAACGGCGTCGGCGACCCGGTCGAGGTCGCCCGCGACTCGATCGAGTTCGCCAAGACCAAGCAGTACGACGTGGTCGTGGTCGACACCGCCGGTCGCCTGGGTATCGACGCCGAGATGATGCGGCAGGCCGCGGACATCCGGGACGCGGTCAAGCCGGACGAGATCCTGTTCGTCGTCGACGCGATGATCGGCCAGGACGCGGTGGTCACCGCGCAGGCCTTCCTCGACGGCGTCGGCTTCGACGGCGTGGTGCTCTCCAAGCTCGACGGCGACGCGCGCGGTGGCGCGGCCCTGTCGGTCGCGTCGGTGACCGGCCGGCAGATCATGTTCGCCTCCAGCGGCGAGAAGCTCGACGAGTTCGACGCCTTCCACCCGGACCGGATGGCCTCGCGCATCCTGGGCATGGGCGACATGCTCAGCCTGATCGAGATGGCCGAGGCCAAGTACGACCAGGACCTCGCGCTCAAGGCCGCCGAGAAGCTGCACGGCGGCGGCAACAACTTCACGCTGGAGGACTTCCTCCAGCAGATGGAGCAGGTCAAGAAGCTCGGCTCGATCTCCAAGCTGCTCGGCATGCTGCCCGGCATGGGCGCGATGAAGGACCAGATCGACAACATCGACGACCGCGACCTGGACCGGGTCGCGGCGATCATCAAGTCGATGACGCCGGCCGAGCGGGCCGACGTGAAGATCCTCAACGGCTCGCGCCGGGCCCGGATCGCCAAGGGTGCCGGTACCGAGGTCAACGCGGTCAACAACCTGATCGAGCGGTTCGTCGAGGCCCGCAAGATGATGGGCCAGATGGCCAAGGGCGGCGGCATGCCGGGCATGCCCGGGATGCCGGGCATGGGCGGGGGCGCCGGCAAGAAGAAGGGCAAGGCGCCCAAGCAGGCCAAGGGCAAGCGCCAGTCGGGCAACCCGATGAAGCGCAAGCAGGAGGCGGCGGCCGAGGCGGCCCGGCGCGAGGAGCGCGCGGCGAACCCGTTCGGTCTGCCGGCCGGCGGCGCGGGCGGCGCGGCCGACTTCGAACTGCCCGAGGAGTTCAAGAACTTCCTTCCTCCGGGCCAGAAGTAGGCTCGGAGGCGACGCGGGCCGACCGTGCCCCGGGGGTGCCCTCCGGGGAAACGGTCGGCGAGGACGAGAAGGGGATGTGGATGGTCGGGACGCCGGAGTTGTACACCGTGCCCGGCTGCCGGGTGGGCATCCGGGCGCCGCGGGTGTCGGACGCGGCGGCGTCCGCCGAGGCGATCCGCCGCTCCGAGCACATCGCACGCTGGAACCCGTCCGACCCGGACGACCTGCCGGACCTGATCCGCCGGCAGAGCGACACCTTCCGCACCTTCCTCGCGGTGGACATCGCCGACCGGGCGCTCGCCGGCCGGATCAACGTGTCGAATATCGTGCGCTCGCGGTTTTGCAACGCCTCGCTCGGCTACGACGCCTACACGCCGTACGCGGGCACCGGGCGGATGACCGAGGCGCTCGCCCTGGTGATCGATCGGGTGTTCGCCGCGGACGGCTTCGGGCTGCACCGGTTGGAGATCAACGTGCAGCCGGGGAACGAGAATTCGATCGCGCTGGCGCGGCGGATGGGCTTTCGCTACGAGGGCTTCACGCCGCGCATGCTCTTTCTCAACGACGCGTGGCGCGACCACGAACGGTTCGCGCTGACCGCGGAGGAATGGCCCGGGGCGGAGAAGACCATTCTTCCCTCGTAGGGCCGGACGTGGCAGGCTGCCCGGCCATGACGTACGAGGTCGAGCCTGCCGTTCATCCCGAACTCGCCGCCCACACCGCGCACTTCGCCAAGCGCGTGTACACCGTGGCCGAGCATGTGCACGTCGCCGTGGGCTGGTCCTCGGCCAACGCGACGGTGATCGAGGGCCCCGACGGCCTGGTGGTGGTCGACACCGGCAGCGGCGCGGACCTGGCCGCGGTGATCGAGGCGGAGGTACGCCCGCACCTGGACGATCCGCGGGCTCCGGTCAGGGCCGTGGTGGTCACCCACCACCACCCCGATCACGTCAACGGGCTGAGCCACTGGGCCGCGACGCCGGACGTGGACGTGTACGCGCACCGGACCTTCCTGGCCGCGCTGACCGACCAGTCCGGACCCGCGCTGCACATCATGGGCCTGCGCTCGGTGTACTCGCTGGGCAATCTGCTCGGCCCCTCGGACACCGAGGGCGTCAACGACGCCGTCGGCCCGCACGCGGGGGTCGGCACACCGTCGTTCGTGATGCCCACGGTGCTGGTGGGAGACGAGTTGGAGACCGAGGTCGCGGGCGTGCGGCTGCGGTTGTTCCACAACCCCGGCGAGACCGACGACGCGATCAGCGTGTACCTCCCGGACAGCGACGTCCTGCTGTGCGGAGACACCATCCAGGGGCCGACCCTGCCGAACATCCACACCCTGCGCGGTTGCCGCTACCGCGACCCGATGCAGTGGGTGCGCAGCATCGACGCGCTGCGCGCCCACCGGGCCGCGCACCTGATCCCCAGCCACGGGCAGCCGGTGTCCGGCGCGGCGAAGGTCGCCGAGGTGCTGGGCGTGGAGCGGGACTGCATCCAGTACATCCACGACCAGACCGTGCGCCGGATGAACGAGGGGCTGACCCCGGACGAGTTGGCCGAGACCGTCGAACTGCCCGAGCACCTGGCCTCGTACGCGCCGTACGCGCGGGAGTACTACGGCACGGTCAAGCACACCGTGCGGCAGATCTTCTTCGGCTATCTGGGCTGGTTCGGCGGCGACCCGGTGGACCTGGATCCGCTGCCCCGGGCGGAATACGCGCGCCGGACGGTCGAGTTGATGGGCGGCCGGGAGCGGGTGCTGGCGGCGGCGGGGCAGGCGTACACGGCGGGCGAGTACCAGTGGGCGGCCGAGTTGGCCACGCACCTGACCCGGATCGACCGCGAGGACGCGGACGCGCGCTCGGTCAAGGCCGCCGCGTTTCGCCGGCTGGGCTACGCGCAGCTCAACGTCAACTGGCGGAACTGGTACCTGACCAGCGCGGACGAACTGGAGGACCGGATCCAGCCGATCCTGCCGCTGATCAACTTCGCGGCGATCTTCGCGCCCCGGGACCTGGTCGCCCGGATCCCGGCGGCGTGGCTGATCGAGTTGTACACGACCCGGCTGCGGGCCGAGGAGGCGCTGGAGGTGGACGCCGTGCTGGGCTGGCGGGTCCGCGGCGGCGTGCACGGCGAGGAGGCGGTCGCGCTGCACATCCACCGGGGCGTCGCCCGCTTCCTGCGCGAGATCCCGGCGGACGCCGACGTGGTCCTCGAACTCCCGCGCGAGACCGTGGAGTCCCTGCACCTGGGTCGCACCGACCTGCGCGGCGCGCTGGCCGGCGGGGACGCCACGACCACCACCGGCACGCCCGAGCGGGCGGCCGCCCTGCTCGACCTCTTCGACCCGGCCCAACCGAAGAAGCCCACCGAGCTCACGCTGCGCTGAACCCGGCCGATTCTCGGCGCGCGGGTGTACGCGCGATGCGCGTCGAGTACGCGGGCGCCCTCATCCGTGCGGTGTGCCTGCGTGGCGGGGTCGGGTTCGGCAACGATGGGGTGCAGCCGTGCACGCGGGGTGTGGCGTGCGTGGGATCGTGCCCGCGGCCGTCGGGTGGGATCGGCGGCCGGAGTCGATGACGGGGGAACCCCAGTGGACGCATTACGCACCGACGATCCGCGTCGGGTGGGACCGTTTCGACTGCTCGGCCGGCTCGGGAGCGGCGGCATGGGACAGGTGTACCTCGGCCGGGGGCCCGCCGGGCGGACCGTGGCGGTCAAGCGGGTGCGGGTCGAACTCCTGGACGACGAGGACGCGTTCCGGCAGCGATTCGCCCGCGAGGTGGAGGCCGCGGGCCGGGTGCGGGGCGCGTTCACCGCACCGGTCGTGGCCGCCGACGCGTACGCCGAGGTGCCGTGGCTGGCCACCGCGTACATCCCCGGGATGGCGCTCGGCGAGGCGGTCGGCACGTTCGGCCCGCTGCCCGCGCACACGCTCGCCGCGGTGGCCCGCGGTCTGGCCGACGCGCTGGTCGCGATGCACGCGGTGGGCCTGGTGCACCGGGACCTGAAGCCGGCCAACGTGCTGCTCGCGGTCGACGGCCCGATCGTGATCGACTTCGGCATCGCGCTGCTGGACGGGGCGACCGCGCTGACCCGCACCGGGCACACACTCGGCACGCTCGGGTTCATGTCGCCGGAGCAGTTCGAGCGGGCCGATGTCGGGCCGGCCAGCGACGTCTTCTCCTACGGGGCGGTGCTCGCCTACGCGGCCACCGGACGACTGCCGTTCGGATCCGGGCCCTGGCCGGTCCTGTTGGCCAACCTGACCGGCCGCGATCCGGATCTGGAGGACGCCCCGGAGGCGTTCCTGCCGCTGTTGCAAGCCTGCCTGGACAAGGATCCGAACCGCCGACCGACGCCGGCCCGGGCCCGCGCGCTGGTGCCGACCGAGACCGACGAGGACCTGCCGGGCGGCTGGTTGCCGGCGCCGCTCGCGCACGCGCTGCTGCGGATCGCGGGGCGCGCGCTGGACGCCGAGGGCACACCGGATCCGCCGCCCGCCGAGGACTTCGCCGACTCGGTGGGCCGGGAGACGGCCGGCCCGGCGGCCGAGGCGACCGCGGACCCGGCGGGCGCGGGGCTCGTCGGCCCGGCGGTCGAGGACACCGGCGACTCGGTCGGCTTCGGGCCGAGCCGACTCGGCGCCGAGCCGGCTCGGGACGCGGTGCCGCGGGACGCGACGAACGAGGCGCTCGGCGAGGCGGTGGGCGAGGTGCCGGGCGTGGCCGGGCCGGCCGCCCCGCGCGCTCCGCGTGCGCTCGGTGCGGCACGGGGCGGAAGCCATCGACTGCCACCGACCCGCCCGCGCTACGCGGTGGCGGTCGCGGTGGCCGTCGCGGTCGCGTTGACGGCCGGGCTGCTGGTGTGGCGCGGGTTCGGCGGCGGCGCGCAGAGCACCGCGAACCCGCCCACCGCCTTCCGGATCGGCCTGCTGCTGCCCGACGATCGGGCCGAGGCGAGCGTGCGACCGGCGTTCGAGGCGCGAATCCGGCAACTGTGCCCCCGCTGCTCGGTGCGGTTCGAGCACGCCCGCCGGCGGCCGGACGTGCAGCGCGCGCAGATCGACGCGATGATCTCGGCCGGTGTCCGGGTGCTGGTGCTGGGCCCGGTGGACCCCAAGGACACGGCGTCGGCGGTGACCAGGGCCCGGGAACACGACATTCCGGTGGTCGCCTTCGACAAGCTGGCCGCGGGTCCCGTGGCCGGGCACGTCTCGTTCGACTTCCGGGAGGTGGGCAGACTCCAGGCGCAGGCGCTGCTCGACGCGGTGCGCGCGGCGGGCGGACCGCGACGCGGCTCGATCGTGATGCTCAACGGTCGCGCGGGGGACCGGGCCGGGAGCGAGATCAAGCGTGGCGCACACGCCGTACTCGACGGCGAGGTGACGATCGGGCGCGAGTACGACCTCGAGGACCCCGGCGGGAACCGGGCCCAGCAGGTGATCGCGGACGCGCTGACCGCGCTCGGCGGGCCGACCCAGGTGATCGGGGTCTACGCGGTGGACGACACGATGGCCGCGGGCGTGCTCCGCGGCCTGACCGCCGCCGGCGTCGCCGCACCCGTGCCGCTGACCGGACAGGATCCGGACCCGGCCACGCTGCGCCGGATCATCGCGGGCACCCAGACCGTCTCGGTGCTCAAGCCCGGCGGGCCGGAGGCCGAGGCCGCCGCCGAGATGGCGATCACGCTGGGCCGGGGCGAAGCGTTGTCGCGCGTGGACGCCACCCGCGACAACGGCACGACCCAGGTGCCGACGGTGGCCCTCGCGCCGGTCGCGCTGACCCGGGCCAACCTCAAGGAGATGTTGCCCCTACTGGCCGGCACGGTGGATCCGCGCGAGGTGTGCACGGCCGAACTCGCGGCGGAGTGCGCCCGCCTCGGGATCGGCTGAGGCGCGCGGCGCGGTCGGCGGAACGACGAGCACGGCCGCCCGCGCCGGACGATAACGACGGCCGGGGTCGGTCGTTGATCGGTGCATGACTACTTCTCGACGGTTGCTCGGTGCCCTGATGGCGGGTTTCTGCGCGATCGCGTTGCCGAGCGGCGCGTGGCCGGCCGGGGCGACGCTGCTCGGCGAGTCGGCGGTCGGGCCGGACCCGGCCCGACCGTGGGTGTTGCGCGAGGGGCCGATGGCCGTGTCGCCGAAGGACTTCGACTTCCTGTGTCGGGTGACCGCCCCGGCACCTCGACAGATCACCCTGCGGCTGTTCCCCGACGTGATCGTCGAGGTCGTGGAGGACGCCGTGGAGATCGACGACGAGGGCACCGCGATGTGGTCCGGGCACGTCCTGGACGCCCCCGCGAGCCCGACCAGCTTCGCGGTCACCGGCACCTGCCCGGGCGGTCCGGTGTCGGTGGCCGGCGCGGTGGACATCGGCGAACTCACCTACGCGCTCACCCCGGGCACGTTCGGCACCAACACGGTGCACGTCGAGGAGATCGCCCGCTGGGCCATCCCGATCGACGAGAGGCCGACCCACGCGGTCGGCAGGGGCATCCCGGCACCGCGATGAGATCCGCGCGCGAGGCGGCACCCGCATGCGCGAGCGCCCCCGCCGGTCGACCCGGCGGGGGCGCTCGCACGATCGGGAACGGGGTCAGCTCGCGTCGAGGACCAGCTTGCGGACGTACTCGACCGCCTCGGCGACCGGGACCAGCGCCTTCTCACCGCTCGCGCGCGAGACGATCTCCACGTTGCCCTCGGCCAGGCTGCGCGCGCCGACGGTGACCCGGAACGGGATACCGACCAGCTCGATGTCCTTGAACTTCACCCCGGGACGCTCGGCGCGGTCGTCCAGGATCGTGTCCACCCGCTGCCGGACCAACTCGGTGTAGATCTCCTCGGCGGTGACGCGCGACTTCTCGTCGTCCACGTCGAGGAGCGCGACCGCGACCTCGAACGGTGCCACCGCGACCGGCCAGACGATGCCGTTCTTGTCGTGGTGCGTCTCCACGACCGCGGCCATCGCCCGCTCGACGCCGATGCCGTAGCTGCCCATGATCGGGGTGACCCGCTCGCCGTCCGCGCCCAGCACGTTCACGCCCAGCGCCTCGGTGTACTTGTAGCCGAGCTTGAAGATGTGGCCGATCTCGACGGTCTGCTCGACCTCCAGGCCGGTGCCGCACGCGGGGCACGGCTCGCCGGCCACCACCTCGCGCAGGTCGGCCCAGGTGCCCACGGCGATGTCCCGCTCGACGTCCACGCCGCGCACGTGCACCTTGTCGACGTTGGCGCCGGTCACCATGTCCCGACGACCGCGCAGCGCCTCGTCGGCCAGGATCGGCAGGTCGCTCACGCCGACCCCGCCCAGGCTGCCCGGGTACGCGCCGAGCGCGGCCTTGATCTCGTCCGCGGTGGCCGGGCGCACGTCGGTGGAGCCGGTGGTGTCGATCAGCTTCTGCTCGACCAGCGCGTGGTCGCCGCGCAACAGGGCCAGGGTCAGCCGCCCGCCGACCATGTAGACCAGCGTCTTGATCTGCCGGTCGGCCGGCACGCCGTGCGCCTTGGTCAGGTTCTCGATGGTCTTGATGCCGGGGGTGTCGAACCGCTCCGGCACGTCGAGCCCGGCACCGTCCTCGATCTCCGCGAGCCGCGAGGTCGCCTTCTCGACGTTGGCCGCGTAGTCGCAGTTCGGACAGTGCACGACGAGGTCCTCGCCGGCCGTCGACGGGCACATGAACTCGGTCGAGCCGCTGCCGCCCATGGTGCCGCTGGACGCCTGCACCGCGATCGCCGGGATGCCCAGCCGCTGGAAGATCCGCACGTACGCCTGCCGGTGCGCCTCGAACGAGCGGTCCAGCCCCTCGGCGTCCAGGTCGAAGCTGTACGAGTCCTTCATGGTGAACTCGCGCACCCGGATCAGCCCGCTCTTGGGTCGCGGCTCGTCGCGGAACTTGGTCTGGAACTGGTACCAGGTCTGCGGCAGGTCGCGGTAGGAGCTGAGCTCGTGCGCGAGGGTGGTGAAGATCTCCTCGTGCGTCATGCCCAGCGCCAGGTCCGAGCCCTTGCGGTCCTTGAGCCGGAACATCTCGTCGCCCATGACCTCCCAGCGCCCGCTCTTCTGCCAGATCTCGGCCGGGTGCATGGTCGGCAGGACCATCTCCTGCGAGCCGATCCGGCTCATCTCCTCGCGGATGATCGTGATCACCTTCGCCCGCACCCGCACCGCGAGCGGCAGCAGCGAGTAGTGGCCGGCCATGAGCTGGCGGATGTACCCCGCGCGCACGAGCAGACGGTGGCTGACCGCGTCGGCGTCGGCGGGGTCCTGGCGGAGGGTGGGTACGTACAGTTCGGACCAACGCATGAGACCGTGGCGACCTAACGACTAGAAGAAGAGGGAGAAGGGCGATGCGGCTTGCATTCTAAAAGCCGCGCGGCCCTCGGCCGGTTGAATCGGTGCCCGGCTTTGGTCGGGGCCGGGATGTCTGGCAGAATGGCGAGCTGAGTACCCGGGGCATTGCCGGACCCTCTCTCCGCATGCTTACCGTGTCCACGATCAGCCGAGCCTCATGTCCCCACGTGAATGCCGGCTGTTCACCCACGTCAAGATGCAGGAGACACCACTCTCGTGGCAGTCAAGATCAAGCTGAAGCGCCTGGGCAAGATCCGTTCGCCCCACTACCGCATCGTCGTCGCCGACGCCCGCACCAAGCGTGACGGTCGGGCGATCGAGGAGATCGGTATCTACCACCCGATGGAGAACCCCTCGCGCATCGAGGTCGACTCCGAGCGGGCGCTCTACTGGCTGGGTGTCGGCGCGCAGCCGACCGAGCCGGTCGCGCACATCCTCAAGCTCACCGGCGACTGGCAGAAGCACAAGGGTCTGCCGGCCCCGGCCCCGCTGCTCGTCGCCGCGGAGAAGGCCGACAAGAAGTCGCTCTTCGAGGCCGCCGCCCGTGAGGCGATGGACGAGCCCAAGGACGGCGCCACCACGCCGAAGGCCAAGAAGGAGAAGAAGGTCGAGGCTGCCGCCGAGACCGAGACTCCGGCCGCCGAGGGCGAAGCCGCCGCCGAGACCGCCGCTGACGAGGGCTGACCATGCTCGAGGAAGCCCTCGAACATTTGGTCAAGGGCATCGTCGAGCATCCGGACGAGGTCAAGGTACGGGCGCGTAATCTTCGCCGCGGCCGCATTCTCGAGGTTCGGGTACATCCCGAAGACCTCGGGAAGGTCATCGGTCGAGGTGGTCGCACCGCGCGTGCGCTGCGCACCGTCGTGACCGCGCTCGGCGGCCGAGGAGTCCGCGTCGACCTCGTCGACGTCGACCAGGTTCGCTGACGTACCCGGACATCACGTCCAACCGGGAGCTGCCCGGCGGAATCCTCCGCCGGGCGGCTTCTTGGCATTTCCGCCTTCCCGGCGTTTTCCCCTCCTGCCCCGGGCATGAGGTCCCATCGGTCCCATCGGGCAGAGATTGAGGAGTCGCAGGTGCAGCTTGTGGTCGGCCGTATCGGCAAGGCACACGGCATCAAGGGCCAGGTGACCGTCGAGGTCCGTACCGACGAGCCGGAACTGCGGCTCGCGCCGGGTGCGGTGCTGATGACGGACCCTCCCTCGGTCGGCCCGCTGACCATCGCCGACGGCCGGGTGCACAGCGGCCGGCTGCTGCTCACCATCGAGGGCGTGACCACCCGCAGCGACGCCGAGGCGCTGCGCAACACCCTGCTGATCGCCGAGGTCGACCCCGAGGAACTCCCCGAGGATCCCGAGGAGTACTACGACCACCAGCTCGTCGGACTCGACGTGTTCACCGCCGACGGCGAGGCGGTGGGCGAGCTGACCGAGGTCGTGCACCTGCCGTCGCAGGACCTGCTCATGGTCCGCCGCTCGGACGGGCGCGAGGTGATGATCCCGTTCGTGCACCAGATCGTCCCGGAGATCGACCTGGAGAACCAGCGCGCGGTGATCACCCCGCCGCCGGGTCTGCTGGACGCGGAGAACGCGGTGCTCGCGGTGCCGGACCCGGAGGCGGGCGAGGCCGAGCCGGGCGAGCGCAAGCCGAGGAAGAGCAAGCCGAGGAAACTCACGGCCGCCGAGCGGGCCGAGGCGAAGGCGGCCCGGGCCGCGGCGAAGCCGGCGCCCGGCCCGAAGCCGGAGCCGGGGGCCGCGTCGGAGTCGGGGCAGGACCCCTCGTGAGGATCGACGTCGTCACGATCTTCCCCGAGTACCTCGCGCCGCTGGACGTCTCCCTGGTCGGCAAGGCGTGCGCCAAGGGGCTCATCGACGTACACCTGCACCAGTTGCGGGACTGGACGTTCGACGTGCACAAGACCGTCGACGACAGCCCGTACGGCGGCGGCCCCGGCATGGTTATGAAGCCCGAGCCGTGGGGGCTCGCGCTGGACGCGGTGCTGGAGCAGGGCCGCGGCGAGGCCGCCGCCGTGCCGCGGATGATCGTGCCGACCCCGTCCGGGCGCCCGTTCACCCAGGACCTCGCGGTCGAATTGGCCGACGAGCCCTGGCTGTTGTTCGCGCCCGCCCGGTACGAGGGCATCGACCGGCGGGTGTTGGACGAGGCGGCCACCCGGATGCGGGTGGACGAGGTGTCCATCGGCGACTACGTGCTCGCCGGCGGCGAGGTCGCCGTGCTGGTCATGGTCGAGGCGGTGGCCCGACTGCTGCCCGGCGTGCTCGGCAACGCCGAGTCGCACCGGGACGACTCGTTCGCGCCCGGCGCGATGGCCAACCTGCTCGAGGGGCCGGTGTACACCAAGCCCGCGCAGTGGCGCGGTCGCGAGGTGCCGCCGATCACGGTGTCCGGGAACCACGGCGCGATCGCCCGGTGGCGGCGGGACGAGGCGCTGCGCCGGACCGCCGCACACCGGCCCGACCTGATCGCCAGGATCGATCCGGGAGCGGTGGACAAGAAGGACCGGGCCACCCTCGCCGAGCTCGGCTGGGTCGAGCGGGACGGCCGGTTTCAGCCGGCCGAGGCACCTGTGGCAGACTGAGACGCTGTTGCCATGTCCCGATCCGGACCGGGTTCCCCGGGAGCCGGACGGCACCCCTGCCACAGGGGGAGCGCCACTCGGGAGCGGCGACCCCACACCTGTGACCACGAAACCCGTGGGTGACCTGTGGCACCCACGAGAAAGCGACGCGAGATGAACAAGCTCGACCACATCGATGCCGCATCCCTGCGGGACGACGTCCCGGACTTCCGTCCCGGTGACACCCTCAAGGTGCACGTGCGAGTCATCGAAGGCAACAAGTCCCGCGTCCAGGTCTTCCAGGGCTTCGTGCTGCGTCGCCAGGGTGACGGCATCCGCGAGACCTTCACGGTCCGCAAGGTCAGCTACGGCGTCGGCGTGGAGCGCACCTTCCCGGTGCACACCCCGGTGATCGAGAAGATCGAGCTGGTCACCCGCGGCGCGGTCCGTCGCGCGAAGCTGTACTACATGCGCGACCTGCGCGGCAAGGCCGCGAAGATCAAGGAGAAGCGCACGGACCGTCCGAGCCGCTGACCCGTACGTTCCACCCGGGGTGCCTCGACCGTGTCGAGACGACCCGGACGCTAGGCTCGTTCGTGATGGACGACGCAGAGCAGAGCAAAGGCCGTGCCTCCACGGCGGAGGAATCCGCCGGTACCTCGTCCACCGAGGTCGTGGAGGCGCGGCCTTCGCGTGTCTCGGATCGGGCACGGAGCGCGGACGGCGACGGGAGCGGGCCCGAAGGGGCGGTCGCCACGGTCGCGGAGGCGGTCAACTCCCCGCACCCGGCGAAGGATTCGCCCGCGGAGCCGACTCGGGTGCCGGCCGCGGACCCGGAGCCCGCGGCGGCCGCCGACCTCGGCGCGGATCCGGTCGCGGAAGCCGACTCCGACGCCGATCCGGCGGTGCAGCGGGACGAGTCCGCGGATGCCGATGCCGATGCCGACTCGGAGGACGAGGACGAGGAGGCGCCGCCCGCGCCGGGCCGGCGACGGATGCCCGCGTGGGTCGAACTGCCGCTGCTGGTCGCGGTCGCGATGGTGGTGGTGCTCGCGGTGAACTCGTGGGTGGCCCAGCCGTTCGTGATCCCCAGCGGTTCGATGGAGAACACCCTTCAGGTCGGCGACCGGGTCCTGGTCAACAAGCTGGCCTACGAGTTCGGCGACATCCGGCGCGGCGACATGATCGTCTTCGACGGGCGCGGCTCGTTCACTCCCGAGGACACCGACAAGCCCAACCCGGTGACCGGCGCGCTGCGCAAGCTCGGCGGGGTGTTCGGCTTCACGAACCCGGACGACAACGACTTCGTGAAGCGGGTGATCGGGATCGGCGGCGACGTGGTCAAGTGTTGCGACGCGCAGGGTCGGATCACCGTCAACGGGGTGCCGCTGGACGAGGGCGACTACCTGCATCCGGGCGACAAGCCCTCGGACTTCCCCTTCGAAGCCGAGGTGCCCAAGGGCAAGCTGTGGGTCATGGGCGACCACCGCAGCAACTCGGCCGACTCGCGCGATCACCTCGGCGAGCCCGGCGGCGGCATGGTGCCCGAGAGCCGGGTGATCGGGCGCGCGCAGTGGATCATCTGGCCGTTCGGCCGGATCCAGGGCACGGACCGGCCGAAGACGTTCGAGCGGTCGGACTTCGACCGTCGTGGGTAAGCGCGGCAAACCCAAGGGCGGCGCCCGCGCCGCCGGCCCCTCCGGGCCGAGCGCGGGCCGGGACGTCACCGGCGCCGCCGTCCCGCCCCCGGGGTCGGCCGGCGCGGTGGTGCTCGGCGAGGCCGAACCGGCACCCGTGGCACCCGCGAGGCCCCCGGCACCCGCGGCACCGTCGGTGGAGACGGGCAGGCCCAAGCGCCGCCGCCGCGGCAGGCGTTCGCGGCGCAAGGACAAGGTGGTGCCGCTGTGGCGCGAGTTGCCGATGCTGGCGGTGATCGCGCTCGCGCTCGCGCTGCT
Organism: Embleya sp. NPDC127516; assembly: GCF_044765325.1. Taxonomy (NCBI): domain Bacteria; kingdom Bacillati; phylum Actinomycetota; class Actinomycetes; order Kitasatosporales; family Streptomycetaceae; genus Embleya; species Embleya sp. NPDC127516. The sequence continues at coordinate 566,681 of NZ_JBIWJT010000003.1, forward strand.
CATCAAGACGTTCCTCGTGCAGGCGTTCTACATCCCGTCCGGTTCGATGGAGCACACCATCAACGTCGGCGACCGGGTGCTGGTGGACAAGTTCTCGCCGTGGTTCGGGTGGACTCCCGAACGCGGCGAGGTGGTGGTCTTCCGGGACCCGGGCGGGTGGTTGGGCAAGAAGAACTCGGACGATCCGCCGCCGGGACTCAAGCAGGTCAAGCAGGGCCTGGTGTTCGTGGGGATGCTCCCCTCGGACGACGAACAGGACCTGATCAAGCGGGTGATCGGGGTCGGCGGCGACACGGTTGCCTGCTGTGACCCCTCCGGTCGGATCACCGTCAACGGCGTCCCGCTGGACGAGCCCTACCTGTACAAGGGCAACGCACCCTCCGAGAAGAGGTTCAGCGTGACCGTGCCCAAGGGTCGGTTGTGGGTGATGGGCGACCATCGCGGTGATTCCGCCGACTCGCGGGCACATATGGACCGGCCCTATCAGGGCACGATCCCGGAGGGTGATGTGGTCGGTCGGGCATTCGTGGTGGCCTGGCCGTTCGGTCGGGCGCATCGACTGCCCGTTCCGGAGACGTTCGGGAACAAAGCCCTGTCGGTTGCGATTCTCCCGCCCACCCCGGTCGTTATGGGAATGGTGGGTGCGGTTCCGCTGGTCCTGCTACGCCGACGTGTACGCTCGCGCCGGCGCATGCCGGACCCTTGGGGTCGACATCGACCCGGCGACGTGCGCGGCACGGGTCGGAAATCATCAAGACAGAGCTGTGGGCAGCCGGTGGACAGCCCCGACCGGGTGCCGTCCGGCCTGCACGGGTACGAGGAGGCGCCGTGGGGGAAGTCGTGATCGGAGCGCGATCCGCTGGTGGAGACGACGATCGTGGGCGGGAGCCGCACGAGCGGCATCCGACCGACGCGCCGCACGATCCCGGAGCGCCACCGACCCAACCAACGAGCGGGGACGGGCCCACGCAGTCGCCCGATCTGGTGAAACGACCAGCAAACGGCGCCGCCCCCGACGCGGCGCCGATCTTCCCGCCGGCGGGCCCGACCCCCACCCCCGGCGGCGGCCCGGGCGACGGTTCGCCGCCCGACACGGACGGTCCCGGCGGGCCCGGCGGCTCCGGTGGATCGGACGAGCCGCAGGATTCCGGCGACGGCGAGGGTGCCTCGGACTCGGGCGAGCGGCGGAAGAAGAAGGGGTCGTTCTGGCGGGAACTGCCGCTGCTGCTGCTGATCGCCATCGTGTTGGCGCTGCTCATCAAGACCTTCCTGGTCCAGGCGTTCTCGATTCCCTCGGAGTCGATGGAGAACACCATCAAGGTCGGCGACCGGGTGCTGGTGAACAAGTTCTCGCCGTGGTTCGGCGCGGAGCCCGAGCGCGGTCAGGTCGTGGTCTTCCACGACCCGGGCAATTGGCTCCAGGAGGCCCCGAAGCAGTCCGACAACGCGGTGGTGCGCGGACTGCAGAAGGGCATGTCCTGGGTCGGCCTGATGCCGTCCGCGGACGAGAAGGACCTGATCAAGCGGGTGATCGGAGTCGGCGGCGACCGCGTGCAGTGTTGTGACGCGCAGGGCCGCCTGATGGTCAACGGCAAACCCTTGGACGAGAGCTCGTACCTCAAGAAGGGCGTGGCCCCGTCGACGAAGGTGTTCGACGTGACCGTGCCCAAGGGCCGGATCTGGCTGATGGGCGACAACCGCGACAACTCCTCCGACTCGCGCTATCACATGGACCAGCCGGGCAACGGGACGGTCGACAAGGACCAGGTGATCGGGCGCGCGTTCACCGTGGTGTGGCCGCTGAACCGGATCCACGGACTCGGGGTGCCGGGCACGTTCGATCAGCCCGGTCTCGGGCTCGACGTGATCGGCGGTACGCCGATGGCGGCCGGGCTGATCGGGGCCGTGCCGCTGGTGTTGTGGCGGCGGCACCGTCGGGCCGGGGCGGACGACGCGTCGGACGCGCGGGTGAGCACGCGCGATCCCTCGGGAGCGCCGCCCACCTGAGCGTGGGCCCTCGCGCACGGCCGGGTCGCTCGGGAATCCTTCTCCCGGGCGACCCGGCCGTACGCGTTCGGGGCACAATCCGTGGATGACGACTCAACCCGTGTCATGGCCCGGAGATGTGCCCGAGCCGGTTCCGGACTACCCCGCCGACCTGGCTCCCGACCTGGAACGCCGCGCCGTGCGTGTGGTGCTGCTCGACCCCGACGATCGGGTGCTGCTCTTTCGCACCCACGTCCCCGAATCCGATCCGCAGCACTGGTACGACCTGCCGGGCGGCGGCCTGGACCCCGGCGAGAGCTACGTGGACGCGGCCGTCCGGGAGATCCTGGAGGAGACCGGCCTGCGGATCGCGCCCGCGGATGTGGGCCCGCCCACCTGGCGGCGGAGTGTGACCTGGGTGCGACCGGGGCATCGGCGGGTGCAGCACGAGTTCGTGGTGCTGGTGCGGATCGCCGAGCGTACGCCGAAGGTCTGCGAGGATCGGTCGCTCTGGACGGCCGACGAATTGGCCGAGTACCAGGAGGCGGTGTGGTGGACGCCGGCCGAGATCGCGGCGGCTCCGGCACGGTTTTATCCGGGACGCCTGCCCGAGTTGTTGCCCGCCTTCCTGGCCGGCGAATTGATCGACGAGCCGTTCGAGCGCTGGAACGGCTGAGCCGCGCCGGGCGGCCGGGATCTGCGGATCCGGGCCGAACGGCTGCTCCCGGACGGTTGTGCCATGGTGCGCCGGTGGCCACGTGGGTCGCCGGTACACAATGGGAGACGTCAGCGAAGCGCAGGAGCGAGGGGCGCGCATGAGTGCGGAAGATCTCGAAAAGTACGAGACCGAGATGGAGCTGCAGCTCTACCGCGAGTACCGCGACGTCGTGGGTCTCTTCAAGTACGTCATCGAGACGGAAAGGCGCTTCTACCTCACCAACCAGTACGAACTGCACGTGAGGTCGGCCGACGGGGAGGTCTTCTTCGAGTTGTCCATGGCGGACGCGTGGGTGTGGGACATGTATCGACCTGCGCGATTCGTGAAGAATGTCCGCGTCCTTACCTTCAAGGACGTCAACGTCGAGGAACTGACCAAGAGCGAGTTCGAGATGCCCGCGGGCAACGAAGGGTTCGGCAACTGAGCGAACCCGCACACCCGCGAGGGCGGCGTCCACAGCGGCCGAGTTGTGCACAGGCGGACGCGGAACGACTCTCGACCACCTCCGGTTCCGGCACCGTCGGGGCCGGAGGTGGTCGTTGTGCGGACCGATGCGGCCGGCGGCGAGGACCGGGGCGAACAGCCCCGGGGTGCGGGACACCCGGACGCCGGGACCCCGAGTACGGGAGATCCGGGCGCGGATGGCCGGGGCGCGCGGAGCCGGGGTGCGCCGGGCCGGCAGTCGCGGAACACCGCCGTGGGGCGGTACGGCGAACGGGTCGCCGCCCGGTTTCTGGCCGAGGCCGGGATGGCCGTCCTGGACCGGAACTGGCGCTGTCGTGACGGCGAGATCGACATCGTCGCGCGGGACGGGCCCACGCTCGTGGTGTGCGAGGTCAAGACCCGGCGCGCGGGCGGCTTCGAGCATCCCTTGGAGGCGGTCGGCGCGGTCAAGGCGCGGCGACTGCGGGTGCTCGCGGAGCGCTGGCTGCTCGCCCATCCGCTCGGCTGCCCGCCGGGGCGCGAGGTGCGCATCGACCTGGTCGCGGTGGTCCCGGCCGAGCGCGGGGCGGCCCTGGTCGAGCACATCCGAGGGGTGGGCTGAGCATGGGCTTCGCACGCACACGCTCGGTCACCCTGCTCGGTGTGGACGGCGTGGTGGTGGAGGTTCAGGCCGACCTGGAGCCGGGGGTGACCACCTTCACGCTGGTGGGCCTGCCCGACAAGACCCTGGTGGAGTCGAAGGAGCGGGTCCGCGCCGCGCTCGTCAACAGCGGTGAGGAGTGGCCGCAGCGGCGGCTCACGGTGGGCCTGTCGCCCGCGACCGTGCCCAAGACCGGCTCCGGGTTCGACCTGCCGATCGCGGCCGCCGTGCTGGCCGCGGCGGGCGTGCTCGACCCCCGCGCGATCGAGGACCTGGTGATGGTCGGCGAACTGGGCCTGGACGGGCGCCTGCGGCCGGTGCGCGGGGTGCTGCCGGCGGTGATGGCCGCCGCCGCGGCCGGCTGCGGGCGGGTCGTGGTGCCCGCCGTGGTGGCCTGCGAGGCCGAATTGGTGCCCGGGATCACCGTGTGCGGGGTGACCTCGCTGCGGCACCTGCTCGCGCTGCTGCGGGGCGAGCCGGTGCCGGTCGAGGAGCGGGCGGTGGCCGACATCGGCCTTGGCCCGGACCCGTTGGCCGTGGTCGGCACCCTGGCCGCCGGTCCCGCGCCGGCCGGTGCGCAGCCGGCCGACCTGGCCGACGTCGCCGGACAGGGCCGGGCCCGCCGGGCCCTGGAGGTGTGCGCGGCGGGCGGACACCACCTGTTCCTGCTCGGCAGCCCGGGAGCGGGCAAGACGATGCTGGCCGAACGGCTGCCCGGGATCCTGCCCGCGCTGGATGGTCCGGCCTCGCTCGAGGTCAGCGCGGTGCACTCGATCGCCGGCACCCTGCGCCCGGACCTGCCGCTGGTGACCGTGCCGCCGTTCTGCGCGCCGCACCACAGCGCCACGATGCCCGCCATCGTGGGCGGCGGCAACGGCCTGCCGCGCCCGGGCGCGGTGTCCCTGGCCCATCGCGGCGTGCTCTTTCTGGACGAGAGCCCGGAGTTCAGCGGGCGGGTGTTGGACGCGCTGCGCCAGCCGCTGGAGTCCGGCACGGTCACCGTGGCGCGCAGCGGCGGGATGTTGTGCTTCCCGGCGCGGTTCCTGCTGGTGATGGCCGCCAACCCGTGCCCGTGCGGGCGGTTCTCCGGGCGCGGCCTGGACTGCACGTGCTCGGTGCTGATGCGGCACAAGTATCTGTCCCGGCTGTCCGGGCCGCTGATGGACCGGATCGACGTACGGGTGACCGTGGACGCGGTCTCCCGGGCCGAGCTGTTCGCGCCGGAGGGGACGGGGGAGCGGTCCGAGGTGGTGGCCGCGCGGGTGCTCGCGGCCCGGGAGCGGGCCGCGTGGCGGCTGGCCGGGACCGGGTGGGCGGTCAACGCCGAGGTGCCCGGACGCGAGCTGCGCACCCGCTGGAGCATCGAGCCGGACGCGCTGGACCGGGCCGCCCGGGACATGGAGCGCGGCCTGCTCACCGCCCGGGGCCTGGATCGGGTCCTGCGGGTCGCCTGGACCGTCGCCGACCTGCGCGGGCACGAGCGGCCGGGCCGGGACGACGTGGACGCGGCGCTGGAGCTGCGGACCGGGATCGTCCGGGGCGACTCGGCCGGCGACGACGGGCCCGCCCGGTGACCGGGCCGGACCCGCTGCCGTGGGGCGACGCGGACCCGGCGGTCCGGGCGGCCCGAGCCGAGGCAGCCCGGGCAGCCCAGGCGGTCTCGGCGGTCCCGGTCGGCGCGGACGCGGCGGACGGCGAGGACGAGCGGGTGGCCCGGGCCGCGCTGACCCGCCTGGTGGAGCCGGGTGACGCGGCGTTCGGCCGCGCGGTGCGCGTGCACGGCGCCGCACGGCTGCTGCGCGACCTGTGCGGGCCCGGACCGCTGCCGGTGGAGCTGGCCCGGCGGGATCCGGCGGGCTACCGGGTCCGGCTGGGCGGCCACGACCCGCGGGCGGACCTGGCCCGGATCGCCGGGCTCGGCGGCGCCTTCGTGGCTCCGGGCGATCCGGGCTGGCCCAGCCAGCTCGACGACCTCGGGGACGCCCGGCCGCTGGGCCTGTGGGTCCGCGGCGCGGCACCGCTGCGGCTCGCCGCGCTGCGCTCGGTGGCGGTCGTGGGCGCGCGGGCGTGCACCGACTACGGCGCGCACGTGGCCGCGACCCTGGCCGCCGACCTGGCCGAGGCGGGCTGGACGGTGGTCTCCGGCGGCGCCTACGGCGTGGACGCCGCCGCGCACCGGGGCGCGCTGGTGGTGGCCGGGCGTACCGTCGCGGTGCTCGCGTGCGGGATCGACGTGAACTATCCGCGCGGCCACGAGCGGCTGCTCGCGCGGATCGCCGAGGAGGGCACGCTGGTCACCGAGCTGCCGCCGGGCGCGCATCCGACCCGGTACCGCTTCGTCGAGCGCAACCGGGTGATCGCCGCGCTGACCAGGGGCACCGTGGTGGTCGAGGCGGCGCTGCGCAGCGGTGCGCTGATCAGCGCGCGTCGGGCGGCGCGGCTGGGGCGCCGGGTGATGGGCGTGCCGGGGCCGATCGGCTCGCCGAGTTCGGCCGGGGTGCACGCGCTGCTGCGCGAGCCGGGATCGGTGCTGGTGACCCGGGCGGCCGAGGTGATCGAGGAGGTGGGGCTGATCGGCGACGACCTCGCACCGGTGTTGGCCGGTCCGACCCGGCCGGGGGACGACCTGGCGCCCGAGACGCGTCGGATCCTGGAGAGCGTGCCGATCCACGACACGCTGTCCACGGCGCTGATCGCCCGCGAGGCCGGCGTCGCGCCCGCCGCCACCCGCCGCCACCTCGACGTCCTGGCGGGCCGGGAACTGGTCGATCGCACCTCGAAGGGGTGGCGTCGCCGTGGCGGTGCTTGACCTGGGGCGGCAGTGATCATCACCGTGAGGGGAGGCCCAATCGAGGAGGTGCCATACCCCGTGACCGACGAGAGCGCGGCCGAGGAGAGCGGCCCCGACCGGATCGCCCCGCCGCCGGTCGGACCCGCCCGAAGGACGGAGCGTGATCCGGCCCACCGGCTCGCCCGCCGGCCGCGCGCCCGGCACGCCGCCACAACCGGCCGGCTCGAACGCGCGTACCCGACCGGTACCGGCCCGGCGTGCGACGACACGCCCGTACCGGCCCACGACCTCGCGGATTCGCCGGCCCCCGGACAGCGCCGCGGCGCGGCGGGTGCGCCCGTCCGGGCCGGCGCGTTCGGCGCCGGCCCCGGGTGCGCCATGGCGCACCCGCCCGGCACACGCGGGCGGGCACGCGCGCTGCCCCGGGACCGGCGCCTCGCGCGCGCCCTCGGGCGGTGGATCACCGCCGGTGGGCGGCGGCACGCGGGCTCGATCGCGGGGCCCGCCGCCCGGCGGATCGCCCCCGGGCCGCGTGCGCCCCGCCCGAAGCCGCGAAGGCGCCGGGCAGCCGCTCCCGCGACCCCGCCCGAGACCGCGCACCACGATCCGCGCGACCTCGGCCGCACCGCCGTGAGCCGGCCGATCGGGGCAGGACCCGATCTTCGTAGCGCTCGGCACTCGCCAGGTCACGCTACGCTCGCGAATACCCAGATTTGCACGCACGTCTCCGTGGAACGACACAAGGCCACGCATGCCCAAGCAAACCCCAGGGCGTAAGAGCGCCACCGCGGCCGGCTCCCAGGACGGACCGGCCGTCACCGTCGAGGACGGTGGCGCTTCCAACCGCGCGCTCGAGAACCTCTGGAGCGACTTCAAGCGCTCGGGGGATCCCACCCTGCGGGAACGCCTCATCCTGAATTACTCGCCGCTCGTGAAGTACGTCGCCGGGCGGGTCGGCGTCGGACTTCCGGCCAACGTGGACCAGGCCGACTTCGTCTCGTACGGGATGTTCGGCCTGATCGACGCGATCGAGAAGTTCGACCTCGACCGCGCGATCAAGTTCGAGACCTACGCGATCAGCCGCATCCGAGGCGCGATCATCGACGAACTGCGCGCGCTGGACTGGATTCCCCGGTCCGTGCGGCAGAAGGCCCGCGCGGTCGAACTGGCCTACGCGGGCCTGGAGGCCAAGCTCAACCGCACGCCCTCGGAGGTCGAGGTCGCCCGCGAGATGGGCATCGCGCTGGAGGACCTGCACGCGATCTTCAGCCAGCTCTCGCTGATCAACGTGATGGCCCTGGACGAACTCCTGCACACCGGCCAGGACGGCGGCGACCGGCTCAGCCTGGTGGACACGCTGGAGGACACCACCGCCGACGACCCGGTCGAGGTGGCCGAGAGCCGCGAGATGCGGCACCTGCTCGCCCGGGCGGTCAACGCGCTGCCGGAACGGGAGAAGACCGTGGTGACGCTCTACTACTTCGAGGGCCTGACCCTGTCCCAGATCGGCCAGGTGCTCGGGGTCACCGAGAGCCGCACCTGCCAGATCCACACCAAGGCGGTGCTGCAACTGCGCGGCAAGTTGTCCGACGCGCGATGAAGGTTTCGCGCGTTGTTCGCGGTCCGGCCGTCGTCGGATGTCGGTGCGATTCCTTAATGTGGACAAGTGGACAGCAAATCGGCACGCACGGCGGCATCTCGAGCGGGACGACCGGTGACCGCGGATCGATCGATCCGCGGTCACTACGAACCCGAGGACCTGGCCCGATGGGTCCCCGAGCCCAACAAGCGGCCCGGGCGCACCGCGTTCGAACGCGATCGGGCCCGGGTGCTGCACTCGGCCGCGCTGCGCCGGCTCGCGGGCAAGACCCAGGTGGTGGTCCCCGGCGAGACCGCCGCCGCGGGCCAGGACAGCCCGCGGACCCGGCTGACGCACTCGCTCGAATGCGCCCAGATCGGCCGTGAGCTGGGCCAGGCGCTGGGCTGCGATCCCGACCTGGTGGAGACCGCGTGCCTGGCGCACGACCTGGGCCACCCGCCGTTCGGGCACAACGGCGAGCGCGCCCTGGACGAGGCGGCCAAGAGTTGCGGCGGCTTCGAGGGCAACGCGCAGAGCCTGCGCCTGCTCACCCGGCTCGAACCCAAGACGTTCGGCCCCGACGGCCGCAGCGTGGGCCTGAACCTGACCCGCGCCGGACTGGACGCGGTGCTCAAGTACCCGTGGCCGCGCCGCTCGGACACCCACTCCTACGGCGCCTACGACGACGACCGCGCCGTGTTTGACTGGGTACGCGGGGACGCCGACCCGAGCCGCCGCTGCCTGGAGGCCCAGGTGATGGACTGGTCGGACGACGTCGCCTACTCGGTGCACGACCTCGAGGACGCGGTCCAGTCGCATCGACTGGACCTGGTCCGGCTGCGCGACCCGGGCGAGCGGCGCGAGTTGCTCGACCTCACCGTGCGCCGCTACCGCCCCGACTGCGAGGCCGACGAACTCGGCGAGGCGCTGGACCGGCTGCTCGCGCTCGACTTCTGGCCGGCGGGCTACGACGGCTCGCGCCGAGCCCAGGCCCGGCTCAAGAACGCCACCAGCGGCCTGATCGGCCGCTTCTGCCTGGCCGCCGAGCACGCCACGCGCGAGTTGTACGGCACCGAGCCGGTCACCCGCTACGCCGCCGACCTGATCGTCCCGCGCGCGATCCGGCTCGAATGCGCGGTGCTCAAGGCGGTCACCGCGCGCTACGTGATGGCCCGCGAGGGTGCCGAGCGGCTGCGCGAACGACAGCGCGCGGTGCTCACCGAACTGGTCGAACTGCTGTCCGCCGACGCGCCGGAGAGCCTGGACGCGTCGCTGCGCGAGGACTGGGTCGAGGCCGCAGACGACGCGGCCCGGCTGCGCGTGGTGATCGACCAGGTGGCCTCGCTCACCGACCGCGCCGCGATCACCCTGCACGCGGCGCTGAGCGCGCGGTGACCGCGCCGGTCGCCGCCCACGCCCGTCCGGTCGACCCGTAGACTCGACGATCGTGGCCGGCCGTATCCGTGAGGAAGACGTCAGGCGGGTCCGCGAGACGGCACGCATCGCGGAGATCGCCGAACAACACCTGCAACTCCGCAACGCGGGCGGAGGAAACTTCAAGGGGCTGTGCCCCTTCCACGACGAGAAGTCCCCGTCCTTCCAGGTCAGCCCGGCGAAGAACCTCTGGTACTGCTTCGGCTGCGGCGAGGGCGGCGACGTGCTCGACTTCGTCATGCGCCTGGACCACACCACGTTCTCGGAGACCGTGGAGCGACTCGCGCAGCAGTACGGCATCGAGCTTCGCTACGAGGAGGGGGGCTACACCCCCGGCCGTCAGCAGGGTCGGCGCACCCGCCTGGTCGAGGCACACAAGATCGCCGCGCGCTGGTTCGCCGACCAACTCGCCGGCCCCGAGGCGGAGACCGCCCGCCGCTTCCTCGCCGACCGCGGCTTCGAACAGGACGCCGCCGAACACTTCTCGCTCGGGTACGCGCCCAAGGGCTGGGAGAACCTGGTGCGATTCCTGCGCGGCAAGGGCTTCACCCCGCAGGAGATGCTGGAGGGTGGCCTGGCCAGCGAGGGTCGCAACGGTCCGATGGACCGCTTCCGGGGCCGGCTGATCTGGCCGATCCGCGACATCACCGGCGACGTGATCGGCTTCGGAGCGCGCAAGCTCTACGACGACGACAACGGTCCCAAATACCTGAACACCCCCGAGACGCCGATCTACAAGAAGTCCCAGGTGCTCTACGGACTCGACCTGGCCAAGAAGGAGATCGCCAAGTCCGGCCGGGCGGTCATCGTCGAGGGCTACACCGACGTGATGGCCTGCCACCTCGCCGGCGCCGGAACCGCGATCGCCACATGCGGCACGTCCTTCGGCGACGAGCACATCAAGGTGCTGCGCCGGCTGCTGATGGACTCCGGCGAGTTCCGCGGCGAGGTGATCTTCACCTTCGACGGCGACGCGGCGGGCCAAAAGGCCGCGCTGCGCGCGTTCGAGGAGGACCAGAAGTTCGTCACCCGCACCTTCGTCGCGGTCGAGCCGGGCGGTCTGGATCCGTGCGACCTGCGCCTGGAGAAGGGCGACGAGGCCGTGCTCGGCCTGATCGACGCGCGCGTCCCACTCTTCGAGTTCGCCATCAAGAGCCGGATCGAGGGCCACGACCTGTCCACCGCCGAGGGCCGGGTGGCCGCGCTGGACGCCGCCGCGCCGGTCATCGCGGGCATCAAGGACCAGGCCCTGCGGCACACCTACGCGGTCCGGCTCGACTCGATGCTCGGCTTCCTGGACGAGCGGTTCGTGGTCGGCCGGGTCGCCCAGATCAACCGGTGGCAGCGCGAGCGCGCCGCGCGCGGCGAACGCGGCACGGGCCCGGGCCAGGCGCCCCCGCAGTCCGGCCGACCGGCCCAGACCCCGCAACGACCCGCCGGCTTCCGGCCGGACCCGCGAGACATGTGTCAGGCCGTGCAGCGCGAGGTGCTCAAGCTCGCGCTACAGGCTCCCGAGCTGGTGGCCCCGGCGTTCGACCACTACGAGGCCGACGAGTTCACCGCCCCGTCGTACGCGGCCGTCCGGGCCGCGATCGCGGCCGCCGGCGGCGTCTCCTGCGACCTCGCGCCGACCCCGAACTGGGTCGCCGAGGTGCGCGCCGCCGCACCCGACGACACCATCCGGCACATGGTCACCGAGTTGGCGGTGGAGAGCCTGCACCGCACCGCCGAACCGGACCGCGCCTACGCCGACGGCAACCTGGTCCGACTGCGGGTGTTCTCCGCCGAACGCCGGATCGCGGACGCCAAGTCCCGCCTGCTGCGCATCGATCCGGTCCGCGACGCCGACGCGTACGCGCTGGTCTGGCAGGAACTGACCACGCTGGAGACGTACAAGCGCGCGCTGGTCGACCGAGGCGCCGAGGCGCTGTACGCCCCCGGCGGCTGATTCGCCCGCCCGCCGGCCCGAAACCGCCCCGGCGGGGCCGGCACGCCACGTCGATCGCCGCGATCGCCCGTGCGCCGGGCGAGATTTCCGCGCCTGGCTCTCGGCTACAGGCCCCCTCGTACAGCAGACTGGGGAAGGTGCATCGGCACACCAGACGGGGGAAAACGCCCGGCGGCGACCCCGCCCACACGGATCGGACGGATGAGCCTGAACCGGGCCCGGCCACCGTCCTCACCCAGCACGCCACCCCAGGAACCGCGCCACCCGTGCCGGACGCGGCACCCGCACCGACCGCGGCCGCCGTGTCGCACACGGCCGAGCAGACCACGGGAGCGGACACCGACGCCGAGTCGGACGACACTCCGCGGCCGGCCGAGTCCGGCGGCTCGTCCGCCGACCTGCTGCGCCAGTACCTGCGCGAGATCGGCCGAGTGCCGTTGCTGAGCGCCGCGGACGAGGTCGATCTGGCACGCCGGGTCGAGGCCGGCCTGTTCGCCGAGGAACGCCTGCTCGACGACCCGCCCGCCGACCCCGCCGCCCGCGACGCGCTGGCCACCCTGGTCCGCGACGGCGAGCGGGCCAAACGCCGCCTGATCGAGGCCAACCTGCGCCTGGTGGTCTCCATCGCCAAACGCTATGTCGGCCGCGGCCTGGGCCTGCTCGACCTGGTCCAGGAGGGCAACCTGGGCCTGATCCGGGCGGTGGAGAAGTTCGACTACACCCGCGGCTACAAGTTCTCCACCTACGCGACCTGGTGGATTCGCCAGGCGATGAGCCGGGCGCTGGCCGACCAGGCCCGGACCATCCGGGTCCCGGTGCACGTGGTCGAGTTGATCAACCGGGTCATCCGGGTGCAGCGCCGGCTGTTGCAGGAGCGCGGCGAGGAGCCCACCGCGGAGGACGTCGGCGAGGTCCTCGACCTGACCGCCGAGCGGGTCACCGAGATCCTGCGGCTGGCCCAGGAGCCGGTGTCGTTGCACACACCCGTCGGCGAGGACGAGGTGCTCCTGGGCGACATCGTCGAGGACACCGACGCGACCTCCCCGGCCGAGGCCGCGGCATACCTGATGCTGCGCGAGCACCTGGAGGCGCTGCTGTCCACCCTGGGCGACCGGGAACGCCAGGTGGTGCAACTGCGCTACGGGCTCGCCGACGGCGAACCGCACACCCTGGAGGAGATCGGCCGGGTCTTCGGGGTGACCCGTGAGCGAATACGCCAGATCGAGTCGCGCACACTGTCCCGACTTCGCGAACGGTCGTACTCGGAGCAACTGCGAGGCTATCTCGACTGATCCCTACTGTTCCGAGGTTCGTCTGCTGTCAGAATTCGCCCATGCCGACAAGCCCGACACCCACCCTCGTCGCCGGGGTGCACTGCTCAGCGCGCCAGTTGCGCATCCTCGTCTGCGACGCCGCGAGCGGTACGCCCCTGCGCCAGGGGCGCGCCGCGTACGCCGAGGGCGCCGCGACCACGCCCGGCGCGTGGCTGCGGGCCTTCGGCGAGGCCGCGGCGGGCGGCCTCCTCGACGGCGTGGCGGCGATCGGGGTGGCCGCCCAGAACCACGGCGCCGTCCCGCTGGACGCGCAGGGCGTGGTACTCGGGCATCCGCTGCCCGGGGACGACCTCGGGGCCTCCGGGGCCGCCGCGGACCTCGTGGACGCGCTGGGCGGGCCGGGGGCGTGGACGGTCGCGACCGGATCGGTGCCCGGTTCGTCGTCGGCAATCGCCCAACTGCGGCGATTCGCCCGGTTCGAACCCGACGCGGTCACCCGGATCGCCTCCGTCCTGCTCCCGCACGACTGGGTCACCTGGCAACTGCTCGGCTGCCCGCCGGAGCCGGTCACCGACCGCGCGGACGCCTCGACGACCGGCTACTACGCCACCACCGGCGAGTGGCGTGAGGACCTGTTGCACCTGGCCATCGGCCGGGTCCCGCGCACGCCGCTCGTGCTGCCGCCGGGCGGCGCCGCCGGGCGCACCCCCGAAGGCGTGCTGGTCTCCGCCGGCACCGGCGCCGAGGCGGCCCTGGCGCTGGGCGCGGGGCTGTCCGACGGCGACGTGGTGGTGGCGATCGGCACCACCGGCACCGCCTTCGCACCGCACCCGGTGTCGGTGGCCGACCCGACCGGGGTGGTCGCTTCCTACGCGGACGCCACCGGGCGATACCTGCCACTGGTGCGCACCCTCAACGCGGCCCGGGTGCTGCGCGGCACCGCGTCGATGCTGGGACTGGACGCCGAGGAGTTCGACCGGGTCGCGCTGGAGTCCACCCCGGGCGCCGCCGGACTGGTGCTGCTGCCCTACCTCGAAGGCGAGCAGATCCCCGACCTGCCGCACGCGGCGGGCACGCTGACCGGGCTGCGCCGGGAGAGCATGACGCCGGCGTCGCTCGCCCGGGCGTCGGTGGAGGGCATGTTGTGCGGCATCTCGGACGCGCTGGACGTGCTGCGTGATCGGGACGTGGCGGTGGATCGGGTGATTCTGGTCGGCCCGGGCGCGCGCTCGGCCGCGGTGGCCACGATCGCGCCGGCGCTGCTCGGGTTGCCGACGGCGGTGCCCGCGGCGGCGCTCGCCGGGCGCTACGTGGCCCAGGGCGCGGCCCGGCAGGCCGCGTGGGCGCTGTTCGGCGTGCTCCCGGCGTGGCCCTCGGGGGTGGGTGTGTTCCCGGAACCGGGCGAGGAGGAACTGGCGCTCGGCGACGCGGTCCGGGCGCAGTATCGCGAGGTGCGTGATCGGCTGCACCCGGGCGCGGTGGCGCCGCCGCGCGAGGGTGCGGACGCGGGTGGGCGCCACCGCAGGGGGTGATCGGCCGGGGCGCCGACCGACGGATGGTCGGCCGGCGCCGGACAGGCCCGATCCGCGGCCCCGCCCGACCGATGCCACCGGCCGTCGCGGGTGCCGCGGGTACTGCGGCGACGCGGGTGCTTGCCCGCATCGGGCGCCTACGGGTACTACAGCCCCTGTCCGTAGCGCGGCGGCGTCACCGACGTGCCGTTCGTGCCGTGCCGGCCGAACCGGTCCGGCAGGTGCCGACCCACCCGCTCGGGCAGGTGCTCGCCGATCGCCCGACCGGCCTTGACGCCGGCCCCGCGGCCGAGTTCGGCCGCCGCGTGCCCGGCCTTCTGGGCGGGCGGGCTGCCCGCCACCGTGCCGGACAATTTCCGGATCTGCTCGTACCGCTCACGCCCGGCCTTCGCCCCCAGCACGTAGCCGATGGCGAGGCCGGTGACGAAGGTGAGCTTGTTGATCATGGTGTCCTCCGCGGTCGTGTGTCCCGCCCGTGCACGTCAGCGCCTACCCGGGCGCGGTGCGTAGGCAACCTGTGAGGTCCTACCGGAAAAACCCTGGTGCGGGCCACCCCTCGGAATGCGCTAATGTATTCCACGCAGCGACCGCCGAACGGTCCGACGCAATCCCGCATAGCTCAATTGGCAGAGCAGCCGGCTGTTAACCGGCAGGTTATTGGTTCGAGTCCAATTGCGGGAGCCACCGGAAGCGCCCACCAGGTTCACCTGGTGGGCGCTTCCGCGTTGCCCGGCCGGGCTACTCGCTCCCGGTGCGGGCCCAGAACTCGCGCCACGACGCCCACGCCTGGGGCAGCTCCGCCTCGGTGATCATCGGGTTGTTCGGGAAGTGGAAGCGGTCGGGCACGGCCAACGGGTGCTCCAGCACGTCGGCCGCGTAGAAGACGCTCGGCTTGCGGCTGCGGAAGTACCACCGCCCGTCCCGCCGTTCGTAGCGGTCCCGGTAGATCATCGGCATCACCACCCACAGGTCGCCCACCTCGTGCTCCGGGCGGCAGTACACGACGCCCGTGGCGTGGTCCTGGTCCACCAGGTCGATCACGTGGTTCCCGATCAGGTGAAAGGTGATCCCGTACGGGCGCAGCACCGGGTCGAACCACCGGGCCAGGGCGTCCCGGCCGACCCCGCCGTCACCCGTGCGCACGTCGTCCACGAACAGCGCGGCCAGCGCCGGCACGTCCCGACCGTCCAGGGCGAGCGCGTAGCGGGCGGCGAGTTGGCGGATCTGCTCGTGCGCCTCCAGGCGATCGAGCCGGGTGGTGATCGGGTCCGACATGCTGCCTCCGTAAGCTGACGGTCAGTCAGATATCACCGTGTCAGATGCCCGGCCGGGACGATGCCCCGGGTCCGCGCGTTCGGCACCCACCCGTGGGGAGCGGTCGCATGGTCGACGTCGGCATCTACCTGGACCTGCGCAACCCGGTCGAGTGGCGGCAGGACTGGTCCCGGTTGTACGCGTTCACGCTGGAGTTGTGCGAGGAGGCGGACCGGCTCGGAGTGCACTCGATCTGGACCACCGAGCATCACGGCTTCGACGACGGCTACCTCAGCCAGCCGCTCACCCTGGCCGCCGCGATCGCCGCCCGCACGAAGCGGGCCCGGATCGGCACCGGCGTCACGATCGCGCCGCTGCGGCACCCGGCGCACCTGGCCGAGGAGGCGGCGATCGTGGACCTGGTCAGCGGCGGTCGGCTGGAACTGGGCATCGGCACCGGTTACCGGAAGCCCGAATACGACCTGTTCGACCGGTCCGACCTGATCGGGACCCGGTTCTCGGCCACCGACGCGAGCGCGCGCGAGATCCGCAGACTGTGGGAGAGCGGGACGATCACGCCGGGGCCGGTCCAGCGCCGGCCGCGGATCTGGCTCGGCTACCAGGGGCCGCAGGGTGCGCGGCGGGCCGGGCTGCTGGGCGAATCGCTGCTGACCGCGAATCCGGCGATGGCAGCCCCGTACCTGGATGGACTGCGCGAGGCGGGTCACGACCCGGCCGGCGCCCGGATGGCCGGGCTGCTGAACGGATGGATCACCGAGGACCCCGAGCGGGACTGGCCGGTGGTCTCCCGACACCTGGCGCACCAGTGGGACGGCTACCACCGGTACGCGGTCGAGGGCACCGACGCCGCACCGCCGCGTCCGATCGACCCGTACCGGTGGCGGGCGCGCGGACTGTCCGCCGCGCCGGGCCACTTCCTGCACGCGACGCCCGAGGACGCGGCCCGGGAGATCCGGGCGTACGTGGCCGATACGCCGATCGAGACGGTGTGGTTCTTCGCGTCGTTGAGCGGCATGGACGAGGAGATGGCGCGCGCACACGTGACGACGCTGTGTTCGCGACTGGCGCCACTGGTGGCGTGACCCGGGCACCGACCCTCGGGGCCGGCCGGGACGGCGCGGCGCCGGCGCTCCCGACCGCCGCCCGGGCGCGCGGGCGCGGGTCGGGCGGCGGTCGGGCGAGGTCGGCGGGAGGCGCCCCGCCGGGACTACGGGATGATCACCGTCTTGCCCCGGGCGCCGCCGAGGCGGCTGCGGGCGATGGCGGTGGGAGCGTCGCTCAGCGGCAGGCGGGCCTCGATCGGCACGGTGATCCGGTGTCCGCGAAGTTCGTCGGCGAGCCGGTCGTACAACTCCGCGGTGGACTTCTGGTCGTGGTTGATCGCCTCGATCCCGCGCTCGGCCAACTCCCGCGCGTCGGCCACGAACTGGGTGGTCAGCGCCACTCCACCGTCCCGGATCAGCCGGGCGTAGGCGGCGAAGTCGGTCGCGTCGGAGACCAGGTCGACCAGCGCGTCCACGCCGTCGGGATAGTCCGAGCGCACCTTGTCCGCGACGATCCCGCCGGTCGCGTCGTAGGTCTGGGCGGCGCCGAGCGCGCCCATCTTCGACGCGCCGACGCCCCGGGTCACCGCGAGCACCCGGACGTCGCGCGCCGCCGCGAGCTGGGTCAGGAAGGTTCCGACGCCGCCTGCCGCGCCGACCAACAGGAGGGTCTGATCGGCGCGCACGCCACCGGCCTCCAGCAGGCCCAGCGCGGTGCCCGCGGCGGTGGGCAGCGTGGCGGCCTGGGCCGGGTCCAGATCGGCGGCGGAGGCGATCAGACCGGTCGAGGGCACGGTCAGGAACTCGGCGTACGCGCCGACCGCGCCGACCGGCGCGCGCAGCGCCGAGCCGAACACCTTGTCGCCGACCGAGAACCGGACCGCGTCCGAACCCGCGTCCACGACCGTGCCCGCGAAGTCCACCCCGAGCACGAGCGGGAACGCGTGCTTCATCGACTCGGCGAGCATGCCGTCCGCGACCTTCCAGTCGAACGGGTTGACGGCCGCCGCCGCGACCTCGACCAACAGCTCACCCCTGGCGGGGGTGGGTTTCGAGACGTCGACGACCTTCGGGTCGCCTCCGAACTCGTTCACGGCGACAGCGCGCATGGTGGTTCTCTCCTCGCACGAACTCCAACGATGGCCGGGATCACCCGAGTGACCGCGCGCGGCGCGTCGTAAACGACCGGCGGGCAAGGGCGGCCCGGACCCGACGGTGCGATGCGGCGCACGCGGCCTCGACCCGATCGAGCGATGGGATGCGAACACTTTCGGGCAGGATGAGACAACGCTCGTGAGGATCCCCCCAAGCGTTGGTCGCGCCTGACCGGTTATGCTGCGTCAGGCTGTCCGGCAGCGGACGGCACGGGGGCGGTAGCTCAGCTGGTTAGAGCAGGGGACTCATAATCCCTTGGCCGTGGGTTCGAGTCCCACCCGCCCCACCCGTTCAGGTCGGCGTCTCGCTGTGCGTGTCCCACGTCGTATGTCTCGATCGTAAGCTTTCGTCGCTTGGCTTCGTCGCTGTGTGTCGTCGAGCGACTCTTTTCCGTAGTCGAGTGAGAGCTTAGCGGGCCCACCGGGGATTCCGGGAGGGAAATCACTCGTACGGGCTATCCCCATGTATATCCCTGGCGTGACGTGACCTCGGCCAGCGTGCGCTGACCCGCCACGCTCGGGTGGAACCAGTCCCAGTGGCTGACGTCGTTCTTCCCGAACCGCTGGGTGTTCACCACACCGCCGTCGTAGCGGCAGTTGGACCAGGTCGAACACACCTCGCGCAGCTTGGCGTTGAAGGCGGTCACCCGGTCGCGCACCCGCTGCCGGCGGTCCAGTGCGGCGGGCTTGGCCGATTGCGGATCCTCCAGCATCGACTGGCACACGTTCGCCATCGACCACACCGCGCGGGCCATCATCTCGTCGTGACCGGTCTCCCACATGCGACCCAGGTCCGGCACGCTGACCACCAGGACGCGCGTGCGCGGCAGCCCCTCGCGCAGTACGTCCAGCGCGTCGCGGAACTGGCTCTCGAACGTGCCCGGCGAGGTCATCTCGGCCTCGGAGCGCCGGCACGCGTCGTTGGCGCCCATCAGGATCGTGACGTACTCGGCCCGCTCCTGGACCGCCTTGCGGGCCTGGCCGGCCAGATCCGACATCCGGGCACCGGTCTCGGCGTTGTTGAAGACGGCGTCCGCGGGCAGTCCCAGCCGCTTGGCGTGACTGTTCACGTCGGCCGAGGTGCCGGTGGCCCACGACTTCTCCGGGCAGTCCTGGAGCGGTGAGCACGTGTCGAAGCCGCGCGTGATCGAGTCGCCCAGGGCCGCCATCGAGCGCGGTCGGGGTGGTGCGGTCGCGGTCGCCGGCGCGTCCGGTGTCGGGGTGATCGCCTTCCCGTTGGGCTGTTCGGCCGAGGTCGGGTTGCCCGGTTTCCCGGTTTGCCTTCCGCTCGGCTCGGCCGCCGGCTTACCGCCGACCGCGGCCGGGGCGGCGGCGTCGCCGCCACCCGAGTCGTTGCACGAGGACACTGCCAACAGCGTCGCGACCATCGTCGCGGTGACCACCCCTACTCGTCGTTTCCCGCCCACGCCGCCCCTCCCGACCCCTAGCATCGACACGACGATGTCCATCGACGGTACGTCACTCCTTCGTGTGAAGGCCGACAAAGCCGGGAGTGGCGTTGTCGACGGCCGGGCACGTTGAGTGCAGTGGCTCACCATTCCGAGACGGTGAGTAACGAATTGTTCCTTCACATCGGACAATTGCCCACATGTGATTACGGACAGCAACTGGTGCCTGTGGTACATCCGTGGTCTGTGGGGCACAATGGAAGACCGGGATTCGAACAGGCAGTCCGAGACAAGGGTTGAGGCCGCTGGGGAAGGCGAACCTCGTCCTTGAAGCCTGGAGGTCCCGGTGACGACACGTGGAGTTCTGTACGTGCACTCCGCGCCGCGTGCGCTGTGCCCGCACGTCGAGTGGGCCGCAGCGGGCGTTCTTGGCGTGCGCGTGAGTCTTGACTGGGTCCGCCAGCCGGTGGCGCCCGGTATGTTGCGGGCCGAGCTGTCCTGGCAGGGCGCGCCCGGTACCGCGTCGCGCCTTGCCTCGGCGCTGCGCGGGTGGCACCTGCTGCGCTTCGAGGCCACCGAGGAACCCTCGGCCAACGCCGAGGGGGAGCGCTACAGCAACACCCCCGATCTCGGCATCTTCCACGCCGTCACGGGGGCGCACGGCGACATCCTGATCCCCGAGGATCGGCTGCGCGCGGTTCTGGGTCGGGCCGCCCGCGGCGAGGTCGATCTGCGCTCCGAGGTGGAGAAGCTGCTCGGCAAGCCGTGGGACGACGAACTGGAGCCCTTCCGCTACGCGGGGGAGGGCACGCCGGTGCGCTGGCTGCACCAGGTGGTCTGAGCCCGGGCGGTGGACCCGGGGCGGCGGCCGGAGCAGCCGGGGAGAAGACATACGTATAGACATACCGACGCGTGGGGCCCTTCCGAATCATCCGGAAGGGCCCCACGCGTCTCCGCCTTCGGACCTACAGCGGGATGTTGCCGTGCGCGCCGCGGGTGCGCGGCGCGGCGGCGATCGCCTTCGCGATCGCGATCCGGCTCTCGTCCGGGTCGATCACCTCGTCCACGACGCCGAGTTCGATCGCCCGCTCCAGACCTCCGGCGACCTTCTCGTGCTCGGCCGCCAGCTCCAGCTCCACCTGCGGCTTCAGTTCGTCCGGGACTTCGGCGAGCCGGCGTCGGTGCAGGATGCGCACGGCGGCGACCGCGCCCATCACCGCGACCTCGGCGGTCGGCCAGGCCAGTACCCGGGTCGCCCCCAGCGAGCGCGAGTTCATCGCGATGTACGCGCCGCCGTACGCCTTGCGCGTGACCATCGTCACGCGCGGCACGACGCACTCGCCGAACGCGTGCAGCAGCTTCGCGCCGCGGCGCACCACGCCGTCCCACTCCTGGCCCACGCCGGGCAGGTAGCCGGGCACGTCCACGACCACCACGAGCGGCACCCCGAACGCATCGCACATACGTACGAAGCGGGACGCCTTCTCGGCCGACGCCGAGTCCAGGCAACCACCCAGGCGCAGCGGGTTGTTCGCGACCAGGCCCACGGTGCGCCCGCCGAGCCGGCCGAGCGTGGTGACGATGTTCGGCGCCCACTTGGGGTGCAGTTCCTGGCCGGGCTCGTCCAGCAGGCCCTCGACCACCGGGTGCACGTCGTAAGCCCGCTTGGCGGACTCGGGCAGCAGCGCGCCCAGTTCGCGGCGGTCCAGGCCGGTCGGGTCGATCTCGCCCTGGTTGGCCAGCAGATCGGCCAGGCCGCGGGCCCGGTCGATCGCGTCCTGCTCGGAATCGGCGACCACGTGCACCACACCGCTGCGTCGGCCGTGCGGCTCGGGGCCGCCCAGGCGCAGCGCGTCGACGTCCTCGCCGGTGACCGAGCGGACCACGTCCGGGCCGGTGACGAAGATTCGGCCCTCGGGCGCCAGGATCACGATGTCGGTCAGCGCGGGTCCGTAGGCCGCGCCGCCGGCGGCCGCGCCGAGCACGACCGAGATCTGCGGGATCCGGCCCGAGGCCATGGTCATCGCGTGGAAGATCCGGCCCACCGCGTGCAGGCTGGCCACGCCCTCCTGGAGTCGGGCGCCGCCGGAGTGGAACAGCGCGATGATCGGCGCCTGCTCGGCCATCGCCCGCTCGTACGCCTCGACCACGATGGCGCAGCCCTCTTCGCCCATCGCGCCACCCTGGACGGTGGGGTCCGAGGCGTAGGCGACCACCCGGGCGCCGTTGATCGTGCCGACGCACGCGAGGGTGCCGGAGGTGGTCTCGTAGGCGGAGATCTCCTCGTACGAGCCCGGATCCACCAGGTTGCGCAGCCGCAGCCTCGGGTTGCGCGGGTCGTCGTCGCGGTGCGGACGGGTGGGCCTGGCGGCGGGCGCGGATGCGGCCTTGCCACCGGGTCGGTTGTCCATCACGGTCACGTGTATACGGTCCGTCCTGCCCGCCGCGTCGCGCGCGTCGGGCATGGTGCCGCCCGGCGGCGCGCGTCGCGGACGAGCGCGAGAAGCCCGGGGGTCACCCGAACCGGCGGAAGGCGACGACGACGTTGTGCCCGCCGAAGCCGAACGAGTTGTTGAGCGCGGCGATGTCGCCGTCGGGCAGCGTGCGCGGCTCGCCCCGGATGATGTCCAGGTCCACCTCGTCGTCGAGGTCGTCCACGTTGATCGTGGGCGGCGCCGTGCGGTGGTAGAGGGCGAGCACGGTGGCGACCGACTCGACCGCGCCGGTGCCGCCGAGCAGGTGCCCGGTCATCGACTTGGTGCTGGTGACGGTGACCTTGTCGGCCGCCGCGTCGCCCAACGTGGCGCGGATCGCCCTGAGTTCGGTGACGTCGCCCGCCGGGGTCGAGGTGCCGTGCGCGTTGACGTGCACGATCTCCTCCGGCGCGAGGCCGCCGTCCTCCAGGGCCAGTGCCATCGCGCGGGCGATGTCGCGGCCGGTCGGCTCGGGCTGGGCGATGTGGTGGCCGTCGGAGCTGAGTCCGGCGCCCGCGACCTCGGCGTACACGCGGGCCCCGCGGGCCGCCGCGTGCTCGGCGCTCTCCAGGACCAGGACGCCCGCGCCCTCGCCCATCACGAAGCCGTCGCGACCCTTGTCGTACGGACGCGACGCGCGCTGCGGCTCGTCGTTGCGCTTGGACATCGCCATCATGTTCGCGAAGGCGGCCATCGGCAGCGGGTGGATCGCGGCCTCGGTACCGCCGCAGACCACCACGTCGGCGCGGCCCGAGCGGATCATCTCCAGGCCGTAGGCGACCGCCTCGGCGCCCGAGGCGCACGCGCTGACGGGAGTGTGCACACCCGCTCGCGCGCCCAACTCGATGCCGACGTTGGCGGCCGGGCTGTTGGGCATGAGCATCGGGACGGTGAGCGGGCCCACGCGACGCGGACCCTTGTCGTTGAAGATGTCCCACGCGTCGAGCAGGGTGGTGACGCCGCCGATGCCGGAGGCGATGACCACACCGAGGCGGATCGGGTCCACGACGAGCGCGTCCGGGGCGTCCTCGGGCGCGGTGTTCTTCGCCGCGTAGCCGGCGTCCAGCCAGGCCTCGCGCGCGGCGATCATCGCGAACTGGCCGGAGCGGTCCAGGCGACGCGCCTCGACCTTCGGCATGACCTCCAGCGGCTCGACCGCGATGCGCGCGGCGAAGGTGACCGACAACTGCGCGGCCCATTCCTCGGTCAGCGCCCGCGCGCCGGACGTGCCCGCGAGCAGCGCGGACCACGTGCTCGCGACATCCCCGCCGACCGGCGTGGTCGCGCCCAGACCGGTGACGACCACGGTTCGCGCGGCGTCGTTGCGCTCGGTCGACTTCACTGTCTTCTCACTCCCACGCTGTTGTTTCGGGCGATCCGGCGGCTGGGGTGCCGGTGCCGGTGGTGCTGCGACCGCCCGGGCCGGACTCGCGGGTGCGGGTCCGGCCCGGGGTACGGCCGGCGCTGCTTTCGACCTAGGCGGCGGCCTTGACGATGTAGTCCACCGCGTCGCGGACGGTCTTGAGGCCCTTGACGTCGTCGTCCGGGATCTTGACCTCGAACTTCTCCTCGGCCGCCACGACGACCTCGACCATCGACAGCGAGTCCACGTCCAGGTCGTCGATGAAGGACTTGTCCAGCTCGACCTCGTCCTGCGGGACGCCGGCGATCTCGTTGACGATGTCGGCGAGGCCCTCGAGGACCTGCTCCTGGCTGGCAGCCATGTTGCTCCTTGATTCGAATCTTCTGCGGTGACGGGTACTGCTGATGTTGCTCGTCCGGTCGGCGGCGACCGACGGGGGACTACGGAAGCGTAATGACCTGCCCCGCGTAGACGAGGCCGGCCCCGAATCCCATGATCAGGGCGGTGCCTCCGCTGACCGCTTCGCCGCTTTCGAGCATGCGCTCCATCGCGAGCGGGATGGACGCGGCGGAGGTGTTGCCGTTCTCGGCGATGTCGCGGGCGACCGGCACTTCGGCGGGCAGCTTCAGTGCCTTGATCATGGCATCGGTGATCCGCATGTTGGCCTGGTGCGGGATGAACGCGTCCAGGTCCTCGGCCTTGATCCCGGCGGCGTCCAAGGCCTGCTCGCAGACCTTGGCCATCTCCCACACGGCCCAGCGGAAGACCTTCTGGCCCTCCATCTTGAGCGTGGGGAATTCCTGTTCGCGATCCTCGCGCAGGTCGTTCCAGTCGACGGTCTGGGTGATCGCCTCGGACTGCGCACCGTCCGAACCCCACACGACCGGGCCGATGCCCGGCGTGGCCGAGGGACCGATCACGACGGCGCCCGCGCCGTCGCCGAAGATGAACGCGGTGCCGCGGTCCGACAGGTTGGTCAGGTCGCTGAGTCGCTCGACCCCGATCACCAGGACGTACTCGGCGCTGCCGCCGCGGACCATGTCGCTGCCCAGCGAGACGCCGTAGCAGAAGCCCGCGCAGGCCGCGGAGACGTCGAACGCCGCCGCCCGCCCGCCGCCCGCGCCCAGGCGGTGCGCGATCTCGGTCGCGATGGCCGGGGTCTGCTTGAGGTGGGTGACCGTCGAGACGATCACGCAGCCCACCTGCGAGGCGTCCAGGCCGGCGTGCGCGAGGGCCTTGCCGGCCGCCGCGATGGACATCTCGGCGACGGTCTCCTCGGGGGAGGCCCAGCGCCGGGTCTTGATCCCGGACCGGCTCTGGATCCACTCGTCGGACGAGTCGATCCGGTCCACCAGCTCGGAGTTGGGCACGATCCGAGCCGGGCGGTAACCGCCGACGCCGAGGATGCGCGCGTGCGCGGCACCGGCGCGGGGGGTGATGATAGCGGTCACGCGTGGTCCTCCCGTACGGGTTCGAGGCCGGGTGGGTTCGCGGCCGGGTGCGGAGCGACTGTCACGACGTACGTCACAGCGAGCTCTGCGGGTGGATGCGCAGCAGCGGCATGCCGGGCGCGACCGGGTCGCCGTCCTCGACGAGCCACTCGACCACGGTGCCGCCGTGCGGGACGGTGATGGTCTGCTCGTCACGGTGCGAGCGCACCGTGGCGACGCGGGAGCCGGGCATCAGCGAGTCGCCCGCCTTGACGTCGGTGAGTTCGACGATGCCCTTGAACGGCGCGACCACCAGGCGCCACGTGGGCGAGGCGTCGATCGTGCTGGGGCTGCCGTGCCGCTCGACCAGCTTGCGGGCCGCCTCCAGGTCGTCCGGGGTCTTGAGCGCGACCCTCTCCACGTCCGGCAGGGCGCGCTTGGCCAGACCGGTCAGGGTGCCGGCCGGGGCCACCTCGATCAGCCCGGTGACGCCCAGGTCCTTCATGGTCTCCATGCACAGGTCCCAGCGCACCGGGTTGGAGACCTGGGTGACCAGCCGCTTGACCACGTCGCGGCCGTCGTGCAGCACGGCGCCGTCGGAGTTGGAGATGAACGGCGTGCGCGGGTCGCGCACGGTCACACCCGGGACCAACTCGGCGAGCCGGCTCACCGCGGACGCCATGTGCTCGGTGTGGAAGGCGCCGGCCACCGCGAGCGGTCGCACCTTCGCCCGCTCCGGCGGGTCGGCGGCGAACGCGGCGAGCTGCTCCAGGGTGCCGGCCGCGACGATCTGGCCCGCGCCGTTCATGTTCGCCGGGGTCAGGCCGTGCTCGGCGATCTTGGCGAGCACCGCCTCCGGGGTGCCGCCGAGCACCGCGCTCATGCCGGTCTGCGTCACGGCGGCCGCGGCGGCCATGGCCTTGCCGCGCTCGCGGACGAGGGTCATCGCCGACTCGGCGGTGATCACCCCGGTGCCGGCGGCGGCGGTCAGCTCGCCGACGCTGTGACCGGCGGCGGCGCCGACCACGCGATAGGCGTCGGAGGGGTGCGGGAAGAGCGCGAGGGCGGCCACCAGACCCGAGGCGACGAGCAGCGGCTGGGCCACCGCCGTGTCCCGGATCTCGTCCGCGTCGGCCTTGGTGCCGTAATGGATCAGGTCGAGGCCCGTGACGGCGGACCACCAGCGCAGCCGATCGGCCACACCGTCGAGGTCGAGCCAAGGGGCGAGGAATCCGGGCGTCTGGGCACCCTGTCCGGGAGCGACGAGTACGAGCACGAGGTCAAGCCTCTCTCCTGCCAGGGGTGTGAGCCCCTTATCGGCAGGGACGAAGATCCGATGGCGACTTTGTGGGTTTCCTACAAATGGTGTTCGGGCTAGCTCTCGATTGCGGCGAGCCGGCCGAGGATCAGCGAGACCTGGAGGGTGAACGCGGAACGCGTCTCGGTCGGTACGAGCCCGGTAACGTCAACGACACGTCGCAGCCGGTAGCGCACGGTATTCGGGTGTACGAAGAGCATCCGGGCGGCCCCCTCGAGACTCGCCGCCTGCTCCAGGTACACGGAGAGTGTCTCCAGCAGCGCGGAGCCGGCCGCGTGCAGAGGTATGTAGATCTCCTCCACCAACTGGTCCCTGGCCTCCTCGTCGCCCGCGAGCGCGCGCTCGGGCAGGAGATCGTCGGCGGACACCGGGCGCGGGGCGTCCGGCCACGCGACGCACGCGCGGTGTCCGGACATCGCGGCCTGCGCGGAGCGGACGGCGGCCAGCAGATCCGGTACCTCGGGGCCGACCACCACCGGGCCCGGGCCGAACTGGCCGATCAGCGAACGGGTGGCCCGGATCGGGTCGTCGGTGCCGCCCAGGATCACCACGAGCCGCTCGCCCTGGACGCCGGTGAGCACGTTCAGTCGGGCGTGTCGGCCGGCCCGATGGATGCCGTCCACGACCGCCTGGGTGTCCGCGTCCGGGGCGTTGCCCACCACGACCATGACCGAGTCCGGCGAGCCCCAGCCCAGGGCCGAGGCGCGGGAGAGGATGCCCTCGTCGGCCTCGCCGCGCAGCAGCGAGTGCACGACCAACGCCTCCAGTCGGGCATCCCACGCGCCGCGCGTCTCGGCGGCGTGCGCGTACACCTGCGCGGTCGCGAAGGCGATCTCCCGGGAGTACAACAGCAGCGCCTCGCGCAGCGCCTGCTCGTAGCCGGGCGCGGCCAGGGTGGCGATCTCGGCCTCGACCACCTCGATCGTGGTGCGGATCAACTCCACGGTGTGCGGCAGGGTGATGGTGCGGGTCAGTTCGCGCGGCGCGGTGCCGAACACGTCGGCGCTCACCTTCTGCGGGGTCTCCGGATGCCGGAACCACTCGGTGAACGCGGAGATGCCGGCCTGCGCGACCAGGCCGATCCAAGAGCGGTTGTCGGCGGGCATGTTCCGGTACCAGGGGAGCGCCTCGTCCATCCTCGCCAGGGCGGCGCCGGCCAGTGCGCCGGCGGACTTCTCGAGCCGGCGGACGGTCGCGGCGCGCAAATCGGGCTTGGAACTCACCTGCCTATCATCCTCTGCTTGTCGGGCGACTTCGTCGCCGGCTCGCGGGTGGGGGTGGGGGTGGGGGCGGGGGCGGGGCGCGGGGTGGCGGGGCGGGTGTCGTGGGTGGGGGTGGGGGCGCGGGGCGTGGGGGGTGGGCCTGGGTCGTGGGGGCGCGGGGTGGTGGGCCGGAGTCGTGTTCCGCGGCGTTGCTGTTTGTTGGGCGACTTCGTCGCCGGCTCGCGAGGGACCACTTTTTCGCTCCCCCGCTTCGCTCCTCCGCGAAAAAGCGGCCCCTCGCTCGTGACTTCGTGTCCCTGCGCTTCGCTCCGGGGCACGAAGTCAAAGTTCTGCGGCTCCGCCGCTCTCCGCGCTTCGCGCGTCGATCACTGGGGTGGGGGTGGGGTCGGGGGCGCTGACGCGCCGGGGGTTTGGGCTTTGGTCCGGGGCAGGGAGTC
This sequence comes from Embleya sp. NPDC127516, assembly GCF_044765325.1. NCBI lineage: Bacteria > Bacillati > Actinomycetota > Actinomycetes > Kitasatosporales > Streptomycetaceae > Embleya > Embleya sp. NPDC127516. Next base: position 594,153 of record NZ_JBIWJT010000003.1, read on the forward strand.
GAAGTTCTGCGGCTCCGCCGCTCTCCGCGCTTCGCGCGTCGATCGCTGGGGTGGGGCGCTGACGCGCCGGGGGTTTGGGCTTTGGTCCGGGGCAGGGAGTCGAAGTTCTGCGGCTCCGCCGCTCTCCGCGCTTCGCGCGTCGATCGCTGGGGTGGGGCGCTGACGTGCCGGGGGTTTGGGCTTTGCTCTGGGGCAGGGGGTCGAAGCTTGCGGCTTCGCCGGTCTCCGCGCTTCGCGCGTCGATCGCTGGGGTGGGGGTGGGTCGGGGGTGCTGACGCGCCGGGGGGTGGGCGGCGGTTATGTGGGGGTGGGCGTGGCGTGGGGATTTTGGTGTCTGCGGTGGCGGTCGGTGTGGGCGCCGTGGAGTACGGCGGTGTAGACCGCTCGGGCGAGGCGGGCGCCCCATAGGGAGCGGGGGCCGCCGAAGGGTTCGGTGGGGGTGTTGGGGGTGGGGGTGCGGGACGCGACGCATACCGCGTCCGAGGGGGTTCCGGTGCAGGCGTAGCCGGCGTCCAGCAGGGCCTGCACCTTCGCTTCCGTGGCGGTGGCCACCGCGTTGATCAGGGCCGCGTCGGAGAGGGGGGCGGGGATGGCGGCGAGGATGTTGATCGTGCCGGGTGGGGGTGCGCCGGGGCGGCCCGGGGCCGGGTCGGCGGCCCAGGTCGGGATGCCGATGCCGGTGGTCACCGCCGCCTCGACGCCCTCGTCCGCGCCGTGTGTCCACGCGGTGACGTCGGCGGCGGTCATCAGGCCCACGCCCGGGCCGGTCAGGTCCAGTGGGGCGGCCACCTCCTCCAGGTGGGTCACCGGGTCCATGCGGTCGTAGCCGGCGCGGACCTGGAGGTTGAGGACCCACGCGCGTTCGCCGATGCCGCCGCCCAGCAGTGCGGAGGAGGCCATGCGCCAACCGGGGCCGGCCCGCCACAGCAGGGCCGGGCGACGGGTGGTGTCCTCGTCGCGCCACACGATTCGCGGGCGGAGCAAGGCGGCCGGCGTCTCGCGTGGGCGGGGCAGGGTGCTCACGGAGACCCCTCGGCGGTGTCCCGGCCCAGGTGCCCGGGGCGGACCGGGTGCACCCGCGGGCGGCCGTCCGGACCGGTGTCGACCGACACCCGAGCCTGGTAGTGCTCGGCGATCGACTCGGGGGTGAGCACCTCGGTGGCCGACCCCGACGCCACCGGCCGCCCATCGACCAGCATCAGCAGCCGATCCGCGTACTGCGCGGCCACGCCCAGGTCGTGCAGCGTGGTGAGCACGGTCAGGCCGTCGTCGCGGCGCAGCCCGTCCACGATCTCCAGCACCTGCTGCTGATGACCCAGGTCGAGCGCGGTGGTCGGCTCGTCCAGGAGCAGCACCGGTGCCTGCTGGGCGAGCGCCCGGGCCAGCACCACCCGTTGCCGCTCGCCGCCGGAGAGCCGGCCCACGTCCCGCCCGGCGAACGGGCCCAGGTCCAGCCGCTCGATCACCTCGTCGGTGATCGCCCGGTCGCGCCGTCCGGGACGGGCCAGATAGCCCAGGTGCGGGGTGCGGCCGAGCAGGACGTACTCGTGCACCGGCATCTGCGCCGGCACCACCGGGCTCTGCGCGGTGTAGGCGATGCCGCGGCCGAGTTCGCGCTGGGACATTTCGCGGACCGGGCGCCCGGCCACGCTGATCGAGCCCAGATAGGGCAGCAGTCCCGCGACCGCCTTGAGCAGCGTGGACTTGCCCGCGCCGTTGGGGCCGATCACCGCGAGCCACTCGCCCGGCTCGACGTCGGCGTGCACGCCGCGCAGGACCGGGACCCGGTCGCGGTCCACGCCGGTGTCGCACAGCAGCAACCGGGCGCTCATACGTCCACCTTGCGGGTGCCGCGCAGCACGAAGACGAAGAACGGCGCGCCGACGAACGCGGTGACCACGCCGATCGGCAGTTCGCCGGGTGCGGTGAGGGTGCGCGCGAGCAGGTCGGTGAGCACGAGGAAGGCCGCGCCGCACAGCAGCGACATGGGCAGGACCCGGCGGTAGCTGCCGCCCACGAAGCGGCGCACGATGTGCGGCACCACGATGCCGACGAAGCCGATCAGGCCGCTGATCGCGACCGCCGACGCGGTGGCCAGGGAGGCGGCGAGCAGCACCACCAGGCGCACTCGGCCGGCCCGTACGCCCAGGCCCGCGGCCTCCTCGTCGCCGACCGACATGACGTCGAGCAGGCGTCCGTGTACGAGCAGCACCGCGGTGCTCACCAGCGCGTACGGCAGGATCATCCGCAGGTCGGCCCAGCCGATCCCGGACAGTCGGCCGAAGATCCACGAGTAGATCCGGCGCAGTTCGTCGGTGTTGGCGGACTGCACGTAGGTCTGCGCGGCGGCCAGGAACTGGGCGACCGCGACCCCCGCCAGGACCAGGTTCGCGGTGCCGTCCGAGCGCCCCGTGCTCGTGCCGAGTCCGTAGGCGAGCAGCACCCCGCCCATCGCGCCGACGAACGAGGCGAGCGGCACCACCGGGATCCCGCCCACGCTGTTGCCGTCCGCGTACACGATCACCAGCGTCGCGCCCAGGCCCGCGCCGGAGGCGGCGCCGAGCAGGTACGGGTCGGCCAGCGGGTTGCGGAAGACGCCCTGGTAGCCGGCGCCGGCCATGGCCAGCAGCCCGCCCACGGTCACCGCGGCCAGCACCCGGGGCAGCCGCAGGTCCATCAGGACCGCGTACTGGACCGGGGACAGGCCGTGGTCGAGGTCCACGAACGGCAGCTTGTCCAGCAGTGCGAGCACCACCCCGCTCGCGGGCAGATCTGCCGCACCGACGGTCAGCGCGAGTACGACGACGCCGACCAGCAGTACGCCCGCGCAGAACAGGGGCAGTACCGCCGGTCGGGATCGGTGGGGCAGGAGGTCCCGCACGAGCCGGCCGTCAGCCCTGCGTCGCGCCGGCCTTGGTGACCGCGCCGGAGACGGCCCGGACCAGGTCCACCACGCGCGGCCCCCAGCGCGAGGCGATGTCGTCGTCGAGCCCGACCACGCCGCCGTTGCGCACGGCGTTCACCGTGTCCCAGCCCGGTCGCTTGGCCACCACGTCGGCGTTTTGGCCGCAGCACTTGGTGTCGGCGAGGAAGACCAGGTCGGGGTTGGCCTGCACGAGGTACTCGGCGGAGAGCTGCGGGTAGCCGGTGCCGGCCTTGTCCGCCTCGTCGGCGATGTTCTTCAGGCCGAACTGCGCGTACACCTGGCCGATGAAGGTCTTGGAGGTCGAGGTGTAGAGCGTGTTGTCCAACTCGTGGAAGTAGCTCAGCTGCCTCGCGGGCTTGGGCGTCGCGGCGACGATGCCCGCGATGTCGGTCCGCATCCTCGCCGCGACCTCGCCGGCCTCCCGGCTGTGGCCGGTGGCCGTGCCCAGCGTGGTGAGCTGCGCGTACGAGTCGTCGAAGGTCTTGGCCGCGGGGGTCAGCACGACCGGGATCCTGAGCTTGTTCAGCGCCGCGACCAGGCCGTCGATGTCGTCCGAGGCGACCACCAGGTCCGGGGTGTAGTTGGTGATCGCCTCGATGTTCGGCTTGAAGCCGGACAATTTGGTCTTGGGCGCGCTCGCCGGGAAGTTCGACTGGTCGTCGACCGCGGTGACCTGGCTGCCGGCACCGATCGCGAACAACATCTCGGTGGCGGTGGGGGTCAGCGAGACGATCTTCTTCGGCGCGCTCGCGATGGTGACCTTGGCGCCGCCGGAGTCCACCGTCGCCGGGAAGGCCTTGGCGTCGGGACCCGCCCCGGTGGAGCCGCCGGCCGCCGCGGGTGTGTCCTGGGGCTTCCCGTCCTTCGAGTCGTCCGAGTCACCGCACCCGGTGAGGACGAGCGCGCCGAGCAGCAGCGCGGCGGCGGAACGAAGCAGGGGTACGGATCTCAACGAAAACTCCAGGTCCCGGGACACGGCAGGTGTCGGGACCCGTGGAGACGGATCGCCCCTCCTGCGAGGCCGATGTCGTCGGCGCGGACGAGGCGACCTGGCTTGTCCCCGAGCACCCTGGAGAGGGGCGGGGCATCACAGTTGCGGGACAGCGCCGGGATCCCACCGGACTTCGCTGCGTTCGACGCCGTCGGCGACAAACCGGCCGCCGACGCGCGAACGATATCAACGGGGCTGTTCACCCTCGGTGATTGGGGCCGGTTTGCGGGTGATCCGCCCGCACCCGAGGGGCCCCGGGCCGGACCGGGCGCGGGAACAGCACGCGCCGGGTCCGCGGTTGAAAGCGGCATGACCACCTTCGACGTGCGCCGGGCCGGCGACCGCTTCCATACGCGCGCGGGCTGGCTCGACTCGCACCACAGCTTCTCCTTCAGCCGGCACTACGCGCCGGACAACACACACTTCGGACTGCTCCTGGTCAGCAACGACGACGTGGTGGCGCCCGGTACCGGCTTCGACACGCATCCGCACCGGGACATGGAGATCGTCACGTGGGTGCTCTCCGGCTCCCTGGTGCACCAGGACTCCGAGGGCCACAACGGGATCATCCATCCGGGGCTGGCCCAGCGGATGAGCGCGGGCCGGGGCATCCTGCACTCGGAGAAGAACGACGCGGCCGGCTCGGCCGAGCCGGTGCACTTCGTACAGATGTGGGTGGTGCCGGACGAGACCGGGATCACGCCGGGTTACCAGCAGCGCGACGTGCGGGCCGAGCTCGAGCGCGGCGGGTTGGTGCCGATCGCGTCCGGGCGGCCCGGGCACGACGCGGCGATCCGCATCCACCAGAAGGACGCCGCGCTGCACGTGGCGCGACTGCCCGCGGGCGGCACCGCGACGCTGCCGGACGCGCCGTTCGCGCACGTGTTCGTCGCGCGCGGCATCGTCGAGCTGGAGGGCGCCGGTGTGCTCGCGGCGGGTGACGCGGTGCGTCTGGCGGCCGCCCAGGGGCAGCGGATCACCGCCTTCCCGGACGGCCCGGCCGAGGTGCTGGTGTGGGAGATGCACGCCGGGTTGACCGACGCGTGAGGATTCGTGCTTGCTTGGAGTGCGCTCCAACTCCGTAGCGTTCATGTCGTGCCCGCCCCACCGGGGCGGGCTCCCCACCGGAGGCTCAACGATGTCGGCCACGCAGCAGGTCACCGCACCGCAGGACTACGAGGTCGGCAAGTACTCGATCGGCGAAGTGGTCGCCCGCACCGGTCTGACCGCGCACACCCTGCGCTGGTACGAGCGGATCGGCCTGATGCGGCACGTGAGCCGGCAGGGCCCCGGGACGGGACGAGACGGGAACGGGCGGGGGAGTCGGCGTCGCTACAGCGACCACGATCTCGACTGGCTGGAGTTCGTCGGCAAGATGCGGCTGACCGGGATGCCGGTGGCGGACATGCTCCGGTACGCGGAGCTGGTCCGCCTGGGCGACGAGACCCGGGCCGCGCGCCGAGAGCTGTTGCAGGACCACCGCGAGGAGGTCCGCAACCGGATCAGCGATCTCCAGAGCTGCCTGCTCGTCATCGACCACAAGATCGAGATGTACGCGGACGCGGAGCGGAGTAACGATGATGAGCACTCACAGGACGAGCACTCTCAGGCTGGGTGACGACGGTCCCGAGGTCTTCGCCCAGGGGCTGGGCTGCATGGGCATGAGCGCCTTCTACGTGGGCGCCGAACACGGCGAGTCGGTGGCGACCCTGGAACGCGCGCTCGACCTGGGCGTCACCCTGTTCGACACCTCGGACGTCTACGGCCCGCACACCAACGAGGAACTGCTCGGGGCCTTCCTCGCCGAGGGCGGCCGGCGCGAGCGGGTCACCCTCGCGACCAAGTTCGCGATCGACATCTCGCCCGAGGGCGTGCGCGAGATCCGCGGCGACGCGGCCTACGTCAAGCGGGCCGCCGAGGCGAGCCTGCGCCGGCTGCGCACCGATGTGATCGACCTGTACTACATGCACCGTCGCGACGTGCGGGTGCCGATCGAGGAGACCGTCGGCGCGATGGCGGAGCTGGTGCGCGAGGGCAAGGTCCGGCACCTGGGCCTGTCCGAGGTGACCGCGAAGGAGCTGCACGCGGCGGCGGCCGTGCACCCGATCGCCGCCGTGCAGTCGGAGTGGAGCCTGTTCACCCGCGACATCGAGGACTCCGTGGTGCCCGCCACCCGCGAGGCGGGCGCGGCGCTGGTCGCCTACTCGCCGCTCGGCCGGGGCTTCCTGACCGGTGCCTGGGCCGCGGCGGAGACGCTGCCCGAGGGCGACTTCCGCCGCTTCCAGCCGCGCTTCACCGGCGACAACGCCGCCGCGAACGCGGCGATCCTGGAGCCGGTGCGGGCCATCGCGCGGGCGCACGGCGCGACGCCTGCGCAGGTCGCGTTGGCGTGGGTGCAGTCGCGCACCCGAGCGTGGGGCCTGTCGGTGGTGCCGATTCCGGGCACCACCAAGCGGCACCGCCTGGAGGAGAACGTGGCCGCGGTCGACCTGGTGCTCACCGAGGCCGAACTGGCCGCGCTGGAGCCGATCGCCGGGCAGGTCACCGGCGCGCGGTACCCGGACATGGCGGCCACCTTCAACGACCGCGACTAGACACGCCCGAGGCCGCCTCGCCGACGCGGGGCGGTCTCAGCCGCGGCGGCGCCCGTCGCGATCGAGGCGATCCACCACGTGTTGCCGGAGCAGCCCCTCGAAGCCCGAGTCTCGGATCCGACGGGTCAACTCGGACGGCGTGGTGTGCAACGCGGTCGCCGTCGCGACCAGATCCCACTCGTGCGCGCGCAGGTTGGCGAGCAGGTGGCCCCTGCGGGTCTGCGCGGGGGACAGCCGAAACGTCTTGCAGTACGCGAGCCGGCCGTCCTCGTGGGTGATGCGCTCGCCGATGTGGTTCTCCTCGTCGAGTCGGAACGAGGGCAGGAACCGGGTGAGCTCGAACGAGCCCATCCGGTACACCGATTCACTCGTGTAGGCACCTTCGCCGGTGAGGCCGGCCAGCATCAGGTGATGGAACCGCTCCCACGCGCGGGACTGTTCCGCCGCCTCGCGGCGCAGGTTCGCGAGCGAGGACACCCGCTCGCCGTCGATCGCCACGACGAAGTCCGGTACCGCCTCGACGTAGTTGGCGTAGTGGAACAGCACCTCGCCGTACAGATCCTCGAGCAGCGTGGTGTGCAGGGCCCGGTAGTCGGCGGGGTGCGGCACCACGAACACGCTCGCGAGCGTGTCCGCGACGTACAGCGCGACCCCGCACTGCCCGCGATGGATCTCGAACACCTTGAGCGCGTCGGCCAGACCGCGCACGACACAGCCGCAGAACGCCTCCTCCGTGCGCGGCGACAACCCCTTGCGCACGGCCCGGTCGGTCCATTCCTCCCACACGATCGACGGCCCGCCGAAGTGCAACGAGAGATACCCCTCCATGGCCAGGTGCATCGGGAGGAAACGCAGCCGGTTGCTGCTCTCCCGGTGAGCCATCCGGCGCAACGCCCGCCGAGGCGCCCGCATTCGCGCGCTCGAGGGCGTGGCCGGCCGTTCCTGGAGCTGGGTGCCGAACGCCGCCGACGGGTCGGCGTCGGTGCCCCAGGACGCCACGAACGCGTGCGGGATGAAGGCCTGGTAGCAGGTGCCGTCGCCGACGTCGACGATCGAGGGGTCACCGGCCCCGTACACCCGCCGATCCAGCCGCAGGCCCACCAGCGGCTCCTCGCGCACCAGCGGCACCAGTCGGATCGCGCCCCACACCTGTGCGGGTCGGGCGGTCAGGCCGGTCGTTGCGAACGTGTCGCTCATACCGCCGCCTTCCGGGCCCGGAATCGGTCCTGACGATCCGCCAGGTAGTGCCGCAGTTCCTCGAACCCGGCCCGCCCCTCGGCGAACCGGGCCAACTCGACCAGCGCCGGCACGTCCTCCGCGTCGCGCACACCCACCGTCGGCACGCTCGCCGACAGCCGTTTGACGTCGAAGCCGTCCGCGTCGTACACGGGATTGAGATGCACCACGGTGGTCGCCCCGCCCGGATCCAGCCTTTCGCGCCACACCCGCAACACCTCGGCGGCCAGCCCCGGCGGGCTGTTGTCCCAGCCGTCGGAGACCACGACCAGGCGGTCCGGGGCCAGTTCGAGCGCGTCGATCAGCCGCTCGCCCAGCGGCGTGGGCCCGCTCGGTCGCACCAGCAGCGGGTCGTGCAGCCCCGAGGTCCACAGGCCGGTGAACTCCCGGGCGAGCGCCTTCAACAGGAACCGGCAGGCCAGCGCAACCGCCAGCGGCCGTTGCCGCTTCGCGGTCGACCCGAACGAGGAGAAGCTGTCGTCGAGCACCGCGACGACCCGGCCCCAGGTTCCCGCGGCGTCTCCCGCCGCCCGCCGCGCGGATTCGGTCAGCGCGTGCCGCAACTCGTCGTATCGGGCGGTGCGATCGGCGCGCGGCAGGGACAACACGTAGGACGCCAGCCGGGTCAGCGGCATCCGGGAGAGGTCGGCCCGCACCGCGCCGACCTCGGCCCGCTCGCCGGCGCCCTGCAACCGCAACCGCTCCAGCCGGGTCAGTTGCGGGGCGATCCGCTCCAGGAACGTCGCGCGCTTGATGCCGTGCTTGGAGGCGAGCCCCTCGGCGACGGTGTACGGCAGTTCGTACAGCGCGCTCTGCGCGTAGTGCGCCTGGCGCCAGGTCTCGAACAGCGGGGTTTCGAAGGCCGCCACCTTGCGGGGCGCGGTGAACAGGAACGTGCCGGTCTCGGCGGGCGTGCGCAGGTGTGCGTGCCGAAGCGTGGCCTTGACCCCGGTCCGGTACTTCACGGCGTCGAAGACCGGATCACGGCGGCCCGCCGTCCACTCGCGCATGATCGCGCGCGTGCGGCGGTTGTTGACGCCGCGTCGGGCCAACTCGCGAAAGAGCTTCCAGACTCGCTGAGGGGCCATCAGTTCCAGCCGGCGCGCGATCAGTTCGCCCTCGCGGCGACGCACCTCGGGAGTTAGGTCGCGGCTGCTCTCGAGCAGGTTCCGGACGATCAGGGCGGCGTTGAAGTCGTTGATGTCCAGCGCGAGGGTGGCGGCGTACAGCTCGCGGTAGTTGCCCGCGATGTACTCGTGCAGGAACCCGACCGACAGCCGTTGCGCGTCCGCGTCGTCGCGGAACTCGCGCTGGCCGGTGGCGGTCACCGCGGCGTTGACGAACATCACCACGTCTTCGCACGCCGCCACTTCCCGGCGATCCACCACGCGTCCCCTCGGCCGGACGAAAGCTGACGCCGGCCGGGGAATGGAGGCGCGAACAGCGAAGTGACGCTTAAGAGGCGATTCCGAAAGTCGCAGCCGAAGTCCCGCGGCCGGCCCCGCGAGTCTAGACCCGGGGCGATCCCGAAGGCTCGGCAATAACGGCCGCGGCCCCGATCCCGGGCAAGGATCGGGGCCGCGGCCGGACTACGTGCCGATCAGGCGTCGCCGCCGACCGTGCCCACTCCGGCCGCCTTGACGTCCAGGAGTTCGTAGCGCTTGATCGCGTCCGCGACCACGCCGGGCTCGATCTCGCCGCGGCGGGCGAGCTCGGACAACACACCCACCACGACGGACTCGGTGTCCACGTGGAAGAAGCGCCGGGCCGCGCCGCGCGTGTCGGCGAAGCCGAAGCCGTCGGTGCCCAGCGACGCGAAGTCCGCCGGGACCCAACGCGAGATCTGGTCCGGTACGGCCCGCATCCAGTCGCTGACCGCCACCACCGGGCCGGGCCGGCCGTCGAGTACTCGGGTCACGTACGGGATGTGCGGCTCGGCCTCGGGGTGGAGCAGGTTGTGCTCCTCCGCCGCGACCGCGTCGCGCCGCAGCTCGTTCCAGGACGTGACCGACCACACGTCGGCGACCACGTTCCAGTCCTCGGCGAGCAGCTTCTGCGCGTCCAGCGCCCACGGCATACCGACACCGGAGGCGAGGATCTGGGCACGCAGCGCGCCCTCCTTGGCGGGACCGTCCTGGTAGAGGTACAGGCCCTTGAGGATGCCGTCCACGTCGACGTTCGCGGGCTCCGCCGGCTGCGCGATGGGCTCGTTGTAGACCGTCATGTAGTAGAAGACGTCCTCGGCGTTCTCGCCGTACATCCGCCGCAGACCGTCCTTGACGATGTGCGCGATCTCGTACGAGAAGGCCGGGTCGTAGGCGACACAGGCCGGGTTCGTCGAGGCCAGCAGCTGCGAGTGCCCGTCCGCGTGCTGGGTGCCCTCGCCGGTCAGCGTGGTGCGACCGGCCGTGGCGCCGAGCACGAAGCCGCGGCTGAGCTGGTCGGCCATCTGCCAGAACTGGTCGCCGGTGCGCTGGAACCCGAACATCGAGTAGAAGACGTACACGGGGATCATCTGCTCGCCGTGCGTCGAGTACGTCGAGCCCGCGGCGATCAGCGACGCCACACAGCCGGCCTCGGAGATGCCGTCGTGCAACATCTGACCCTGCGCCGACTCCTTGTACGACAGGAGCAGCTCACGGTCCACCGAGTCGTAGGTCTGCCCGTGCGGGTTGTAGACCTTGGCGGTCGGGAACATCGCGTCCATGCCGAAGGTGCGGTACTCGTCCGGCGCGATCGGCACGAAGCGCTTGCCGATCTCGGAGTCGCGCATCAGGTCCTTGAGCAGGCGCACGAACGCCTGCGTCGTGGCGACCGGCTGCTTCGAGCCCTTCTTCAGCACGCTGTAGACCGGGTCGCCGGGCAGCTTGAGCGGCTTGGAGCGGTCCAGCCGCTGCGGCAGCGAACCACCGAGCGCGGCACGCCGCTCGCGCATGTACTCCATCTCCTCGGACTTCTCACCGGGGTGGAAGTACGGGGGGACGTCGCCTTCGAGCTGCTCGTCCGAGATCGGCAGGTAGAGCCGGTCGCGGAACGCCTTCAGGTCCGACTTGGTGAGCTTCTTCATCTGGTGCGTGGCGTTGCGCGACTCGAAGTTCGGGCCGAGCGTCCACCCCTTCACCGTCTGCGCCAGGATCACCGTCGGCTGACCGACGTGCTCACGTGCCGACTTGAAGGCCGCGTAGACCTTGCGGTAGTCGTGCCCGCCGCGACCGAGCTTTTGGATGTCCTCGTCGGTCAGGTCCTGCACCATCCGACGCAGCCGCGCGTCGTCGCCGAAGAAGTGCTCGCGCACGTACGCGCCGGACTCCACCGCATAGGTCTGGAACTGGCCGTCGGGCGTCGTGTTCATCTTGTTCACGAGCGCGCCGTCGGTGTCCTGGGCCAGCAGCGGGTCCCAGTCGCGACCCCAGACGACCTTGATCACGTTCCAGCCGGCGCCGCGGAAGTACGACTCCAGCTCCTGGATGATCTTGCCGTTGCCGCGCACCGGACCGTCGAGTCGCTGCAGGTTGCAGTTGATCACGAAGGTGAGGTTGTCCAGCTCCTCACGGGCGGCCAGGCCGATGTTGCCGAGCGACTCCGGCTCGTCCATCTCGCCGTCGCCGAGGAAGGCCCAGACGTGGCTGCGCGAGGTGTCCTTGATGTTCCGGTTGTGCAGGTACCGGTTGAACCGGGCCTGGTAGATCGCCCCGAGCGGGCCCAGGCCCATCGAGACGGTCGGGAACTCCCAGAACTCCGGCATCATCCGCGGGTGCGGGTAGCTCGGCAGCCCGTTCGGGGCGGCCGACTTCTCCTGGCGGAAGCCGTCGAGCTGGGCCTGGGTGAGGCGTCCCTCCAGGAAGGCACGTGCGTAGATGCCCGGAGACGCGTGTCCCTGGAAGTAGATCTGGTCGCCCGACTCCCCGTGGTCCTTGCCGCGGAAGAAGTGGTTGAAGCCGACCTCGTACAGGCTCGCCGAGGACGCGTAGGTGGCGATGTGTCCGCCGACCCCCAGCCCCGGGCGGTTCGCCCGCGACACCATGATCGCGGCATTCCACCGGACGAACGCACGGATGCGCCGCTCGATGTTCTCGTCGCCGGGGAACCAGGGCTCGCTCTCCGGGGCAATCGTGTTGATGTAGTCCGTGCTGCGCAGGCCCGGCACGCCGACCTGTCGTTCACGGGCCCGTTCGAGCAGCTTGAGCATGATGTAGCGGGCTCGCTGGCGGCCCTGCTCGTTGATGACTGCGTCCAGCGACTCCAGCCATTCCCCGGTCTCGTTCGGATCGATGTCGGGGAGCTGGCTCGGGAGGCCGTCGCTGATGATCGAGAAGCGCTCTCGTCCGGAAGCCACGCTGTTCCTTCGCCTTATCGGTAGATGGGGACCCTCCCCGCGAGAGCGGGGTCGACCACCCTGAGCGGTGTCGCGCCGTCCCCATCGTGGTACCCGGACGTTGGATCCGTCATCTCTACCGACCGGTAATGGACCGGCGGGGTGCCCGCCTGCGCCACATGTACCGAGCTCGATCCGTGTTCGGTTACCGCGAAAGGAGCGGAGCTGCCCTGATCGTCCGACTGTCGCCGGACGCTCCACGCGGCGGTTCGCGATTGCGGGGTGATGCAACCGTGAACCTCCAAGACCTTACGCCGACTGTCTTACGCACGGCGCACTGGCGTAGTTCCCTGGGGGTGTGAGTGGTTTCGCACCCGTTCGAGAAGGAGGTCACAGCCGATGCGGGCACGAATTGGCGACCGGCTCCACGTGCACGGGAAGACGGTCGGTCGAGGCGACCGATTCGGGGAGATCGTCGAGGTCAGGGGGCCGGACGGGGCACCGCCGTATGTGGTGCGGTTCGAGGATGGACACACCGGGTTGGTGATCCCCGGCGCGGACGCGGTAATCGAGACCGCAGGCGGCGCCGACCCGGCCGCGGGACGGCCCCGGCGGACCTGGTGAGCATTCGTCTGTCACGCTGGACCCTCGAATACGTTGCGTGATCCACACCTGGCGGGGGTAGCTTCCGCACAGGGCGCGGTGTGGCGTTTGCGCGAGTACGTGACCTGGGTACTTGCGCGAACAGCCTGGCGCGTGTGGACTTACGCGCGTGAGCCCCGAAGCGTTGTGGGGCCGGACAAGGGAGGTTAATTCGTGAGCGCGACCGCGGACCACGCGGAAGAGCGGGCCAACTCGGCCGTTCGACTTGGGTTCCAGCCCGGACAGGTGGTCCAGGAGCTCGGTTACGACGACGACGTGGACGAGGAGCTGCGCGAGGAGATCGCGGAGCTCACCGGAAACGAACTCGTCGATGAGGACTACGAGGAAGACGTCGCGGACGTCGTCCTGTTGTGGTTCCGCGAGGACGACGGCGACCTCGTCGACACCCTCGTGGATGCCCTCGCCACGCTCACGGATGGTGGCCATATCTGGCTGCTGACCCCCAAGACCGGCCGTGACGGATATGTAGAACCCTCGGACATCGGTGAGGCCGCGCCGACGGCGGGCTTGGCCCGCACGACGAGCTTCGGCGCCGTCAAGGATTGGTCGGCGACCCGTCTGGTGTCGCCCAAGGCGGTGCGCAGCGGCAAGAAGTAACCCGATGCCACTGCGGTAAGCAGACGAATGCGGCCCCGGCCGGTGATGAAGGTCACCGGGCGGGGCTTGCTGTTTTGTTGGGCGACTTCGTCGCCGGCTCGCGAGGCGCCGCTTTGTTGGGCGACTTCGTCGCCGGCTCGCGAGGCACCGCTTTGTTGGGCGACTTCGTCGCCGGCTCGCGAGGCACCGCTTTTTCTTTCCCCCGCTTCGCTCCTCCAAGAAAAAGCGGTGCCTCGCTCGGGGCT